>JAISFP010000498.1 GCA_031263525.1 Deltaproteobacteria bacterium
CATCGGCCATGCCAATCTCAGACTCTGAGACCTTTGACAGGTTCCAAGACATCTCGGACGACAGCCAAAAGCCGCGCATGCTGTCTTTGTTTGAAAAAGTCCTTGACAAATCGGCATCAGAGGAGGAGGCGGCCCTTGTCCGCAAGGCTTTGCAGGGAGCTATTCTGGACCCGTCCGGAACCCAGTCTTCCATTGTGCTGACTCCTGGAAACGACGTGCCTTCCGAGTCGATTTCCGCTCAGCTTAAGTCGATTTCCACTAAGCTTGAGGAGAATTCCACTAAGCTTGAGGAGAATTCCAAAAACATATCTATCCTTGCCGTGCAACTCAGCGGGCTTAAGTGGGCCGTCAGCTTAGGCGCACTTATTCTCACAGCGGCTTACGGGCTCTGCTTTGGCATAATATCCAATAGCCTGGACAAAAGCCTTGATTCTTTCAAGGCTGTCATTGATACCCGGATGTCCTCTCTTGAAGGCGGGATGACCAGGTTAGAGGGGGGGATGTCCAAGCTTCAAGACCAGATGAAGGAATTGTCCGAGATGGTCTGGAAAATGCAGGGCGACTCGGCTAGACTGCCGAACGCTTCCGGACAGCTTGCGCCAGGCAATGACCCCGGGCAACCCCGCCCCTCGGATGAACCCACCGACACAGGACTCGCCAGGCAAATTGCCCAGGCACCATACGTGCGGGAAAGCCGCTCTTCCGAGCCACCTGCTCTATCGGGCCCCAGTGCCGGTTCGCAATAGGCCGGCAGAGCCCCGCCCTGCTCCTGGAGCCCACCTGCGGCATGCTGGCCCCGTGACGGCTGGCGCCGATTGCCCGACCGTTGCTGGCCGTTGCAGGCAGTTCCCTGTTGTGACCGGACATTGACGGCATCAGGTTGCGTCCCCCAGCCACCAACGGGGTCCGTTGGGCCCCGGACCGTCTTCCTGCCACACCTACACAAAAATTCGCCCTGCCTGGCACATGAGCTTGTCGCTACATCCGGGGCCCTTCCTTGACCATCCCCCCCCAAGACCTCTGGAAGGCCTGGACCGGAACTGCCCTGTCTCTGCCTCATAGCCTTCAACAGTAACAACTTCGCTGTTTAATCTTAAAATACTTTCATAATTGAAATTTCATCTCCCTGCCCCCCCTATCCGAACACTGCCCCGCCGAGCCATGCACTCCGCCGTCCTGCCCCCCTGTCCGCCTCCTTCCTGCCCCCAGCCTGACCCTCCGGTCTGCCGCCTTCTCCGGCCCAGTGACACATACTCCCCCTCTTCCTTCCAGGCCGGCTCACAACCGGTCAGGTCAGGGCAGAGCTGCCCCCCCGCATCCCGCCAGGCGACCGGCCTGGCATCTTCCATCCTCACTTTCGCTCAGTGCCCACTCCGCCGCCTGCCGTGCTACCCACCTCCCTTGACCAGCCCCTCCCAACACGCTCTCAAGCTTTAGCTCAATATTACCCGTTAATCAAATGTCGGAATCTTCTGCCATTTAGGAGTACCGAATCATAGCTAGAGATGCCAGGGCTGGTGGTTTGCCCGACATTTCCATCCCTGGGCTGACGATAGCCAAATTCCAAAATTTGATTAAACGGGTAATACATCGTGAGTGAGGGGGCCCCTCTGTTGAGGACCTTTTCGGAGGAAGAGAGCACAGATGAGCAGCCCTAGAAGTTGAAAAGTCAATCATGGATGCTTCATGTGGAGGTGAGAGTTTCTGCAGAGGGCATTCTCGTCGCGATGATCCCCATGTCAAGCTCCTCTTGGGGGGGCACCTGAACAGTTGCCATCGTGATAGCTTGTCTTGCCGTCGGCGTGACACCGGCCTTTTTTGACACTGCAAGAAGAATTCCACTTAAATAGGCAGACGAGGGACGGAGATGAACGGGGAACCAGTCTTTCCGCTCCCATGTCCCCGAAGCCTGCGGTCCCGCTCTGCCCGTGTCCCCTCATGCATCGAGGAACTTGCCGGACGCCTCCCGCCCCGAGAGCCGCCCGTCCTGACCTCAAGCAAGGTGCCCTTTTGCCTTCGAGTTCGTAATTTTCCTTGCCATTGTTCGCCTGCCACCACTTCTCTGGTGCCCACACCAGCCGACCGACACTGCCAAGAACCCCGGCGCAGGCTCAGGAGCGCCCCGCGCTCCCGGCTTTCGCCTCTGACGGAACCTTCTTTCCGCTTCGTATTTATTACTTCAACTTTTGCTCGTAATACCTTTATTTTCCTGCATTATTGGCCTTCCCATTTCCTCTATTCCTCCATGGCCGCCCGTGCGACTTCTCCATCTGGCCCTCAACAGCCGCTAGCCTGCCTCAGCCCACATGCGACCGCAAGTCCGCCCTCCGCCTCAGCCTCAGCCTCTCCAGCCCACTGCGGCAGCAGCCGCGCCAGTCTGCCTCCAACCCCCACGTGCGACCGCAGATCCGCCCTCAGCCTCAGCCTCTCCAGCCCACTGCGGCAGCTGCCAGCTGCCGCGCCAGTCTGCCTCCAACCCCCACGGGCGACCGCAGGTCCGCCTTCCGCCTCAGCCTCAGCCTCAGCCTCCATCCGGCGACCGGAGCCGAGCCATCCTGCCTCCGCCTCCATCCGGCCGCTGGCGCGCCTCCCGACTCCGTAGCCCTGCCGCCTGGCCCTCTCCAGGCCGGGTTCAGGGCCCGAACGGCACCCTCGACATCTTCACCTGACACGGGAGAGAACCTCTGGCCAACTCAGACCAGAGGGCCAGGACAGGCCCGGCGCCGCTGCCGGCGAGCCCGACCCGCCCCTGACCGAGGAGCAGAAGAGGCTCCGGGCGCAGGCCGAGGCCCTGGCCGCCGCCGTGAAGGCGGACTGCGAGGATCCGGCATCGGATCTGGCAGAGGATGCCAGGATCCGGGCGCTCGCCCTGGGGACGGGGTCCCTGGAAGGGGCCAGGGACGCCATGCTGATGCTTTTCAGGATGGGCCGGCCCGCGGACTCCGTCATGGACATGATGGACATGATGGAAATGACGGGGCTCCTCGGATCTCGGGCATCTCACGGACAAGCTCGATCCCTAAGACGTCGACTTCTTCGGTACGGGATTACTGGGGCTCTTCGCCAGCCCCCGCGAAAGGTACTTCGCCCGCTACCGCGCCTCCTCCGACTCCGTCGTCATGATGATCGAGCGCCAGGATCAGCTGAGCCAGACCCTCGCAGAGACAGAGGAGCTGCTCCGCGAGGAGGAAAGGACCTTCGGGGAGGCCTACGAGGCGCTCCTCCCCGACATCGAGCTCCTGACGGCCATGGCCAGGGCCACCGGTGCCCTGATCGGGGAGGCCGACTCCGCCGCCGGCCCCTCCTGAGCCGGGGCCACGGAAGCAGGTCCGTCGTAAGCCGACATGAAATGAGCCGTGCCGTCCGGAGCCGGGGCCCCTGATGCAGGGTCACCAGAAGCCGGGGTGCCGGAAGCCGAATCCCCCGAAGCCGAGCCCGGGGACGCCCGCAGGGCTAGCGCCGAGTTCTGCACCCATGCGATCCTCCTCCCCCTCCGCCAGAAGCTCTCGTACCTCGCCCATCTCCAGAAGACGGGCCGGAATGCCCGCCCGACCATGAGGTCCGTCGGGCGCTATGCCGTACGGCTGGCCCTCGGCGTGAAGCGGGCCGGGGATGCC
Source organism: Deltaproteobacteria bacterium (assembly GCA_031263525.1). Taxonomy (GTDB): domain Bacteria; phylum Desulfobacterota; class Desulfarculia; order Adiutricales; family Adiutricaceae; genus JAIRZX01. Next base: position 3,618 of record JAISFP010000498.1, read on the forward strand.
GCCGTCTCCCAGATACGTGCCGCCGCCGGCGCGGCGGAGGCGCTTGCCGGACCGGAGACCGGAGACCGGCGGCGGGGACGCGTCCAGCCTCACCCATGCCGGCAGGGCCCGGAAGAAGAGCCAGGACGGGGCCATCTCCCCCTCCCCATTGTATGCCGCTTCCCTCCAAGCGCTCGGGAGGGCATACCTGGGCCTCAGGTCTGCCCTCGACGACATCTAAATTATGTTCCAAGCCGAAAGTGCCGCTGACGCCGCAGGCGGCCTTGCGAACCTGCGGGCCGGCATCTCAGACGGTCCCCCTGACGCGCCCGGGACCGGCGGCGGGCTGCACCGGACAGTCCGGGCCCTCCGGCCCCGGAGCACCGCCCCCCCCCCGCCCGAAATCTGGAGAGACCTCATGGACAAGCCCGCCTCCTGCCCCGGCACCCCGGAAGACATCCAGGCGGAAGCGGGGGCTCCCGATCCGCCCGCTTCCGCGGACCTGCACTCTCGCGGCCCGTACCGACGCGGACGCCGCGGCCCTGCTGGAGAACTGCGGGGACCCGTCCTCTGAGGCCGCCAGAGGCGCTGAGGACAGGGCGGAAGCCTTCGCGAGCGACCTCCGGCCGGACCAAGGACATCATGGACCGGCTCATGTTCCGGATCAGCTCGGGCGAGATCGACAGGGAGAGCCGCTTCCCGTCTGACGCCGTCGGCAGGTTTGCCAAAGAAAGCATGTTTTTTGGTAGAATTAAGGTGACTTTACAGGTGCCCCTCTTCTGAGAACTTTTTTGGAGGAAGAGAGCCCTGATGAAGAACCCTTGAAGGTGAAAAGTCATCTTTGGATACTTCATGTGGGCATGATAAGTTTCCGTATGGGTATTTTTACAGGGAAGATCGCCCAGTTGAGATCCCTTTGGAGGGGCACCTGAACAGTTACGAAGTTAAGCTTCTAAAGGAGGGCATCGGCCATGCCAATCTCAGACTCTGAGACCTTTGACAGGTTCCAAGACATCTCGGACGACAGCCAAAAGCCGCGCATGCTGTCTTTGTTTGAAAAAGTCCTTGACAA
>JAISFP010000536.1 GCA_031263525.1 Deltaproteobacteria bacterium
TATTCGGCCATCGGCATCCTTATTCGGCCATCGGCATCCTTATTCGGCCATCGGCATCCTTATTCGGCCATCGGCATCCTTATTCGGCCATCGGCATCCTTATAATGATCCTGACCAGGATGCCGGGACCTGAGCCCTTGCCCCGGCCTCCCGGCTTCTCACACTCCCCACCCCCCGTGCTTCCCGTGCGCACGAAACGGTTCTCCCATGCCACATCTCGTGATCCTTGACGGCCACACGCTGAATCCCGGGGACCTGGACTGGTCTCCCATAAGCACTCTCGCGGACGGGTTCACGGTCCACGAGCGCACCCTGGACAGAGCCGACATCCTCCCCCGGATAGGGGACTGCGAGCTCGCGCTCACCAACAAGACGCCCCTGAAGCGGGAGACCCTCCAGGCCGCCCCCAGGCTCAGGTACGTGGGGATTCTCGCCACGGGATCCGACAACGTGGACGTGGAGGCCGCCCGGGAGCTGGGGATAAGCGTCACGAACGTCCCCCGCTACGGGACCATGGCCGTGGCCCAGTACGCCATAGGCCTTCTCCTGGAGATCTGCGGCCACGTGGGGCTCCACTCCGAGGCCATAAGGCGCGGCAGGTGGAAAAGCGCCCCCGACTGGTGCTTCTGGGACCGGCCCCTCATAGAGCTCGAGGGCAAGGTCATGGGCATAGTGGGATACGGGGCCATAGGCCGCGCCGTTGCCGGCATAGCGAGGGCCCTGGGCATGCGGGTCATCGCCTACAACGGTGACCGCCCGCCCAGGACCGAGGAGTCCGCCAGAAACGACCCCCTGGTGAACTTCACGGAGCTCCTCGCGGTGTCGGACGTGATAAGCCTGCACGCCCCCCTGAGGCCCGAGAACCGCGACATAATCAACCGCGCCTCCATCTCGGGCATGAAGGACGGGGTCATCATCATCAACACCGCCAGGGGCGGGCTCGTGGTGGAGAAGGACCTGGACGACGCGCTCAAGTCCGGGAAGGTCTACGCAGCAGGCCTGGACGTCATGAAGTCAGAGCCGCCGGACGAGTCGAACCCCCTGGTCTCCGAGCCGAACTGCTTCATCACCCCGCATATCGCCTGGGCCCCCATCGAGACCAGGGCCAGGCTCATCCACGAGGCGGCGGCGAACCTCCGGTGCTTCCTGGCCGGGACGCCCAGGAACCTCCTCTGACCCCGTCCGAGCACCGTTCCCGGGCCGGCAAGCCCCCGTGTCTCCCCGGCCTCCCGTCTCCACCTTCGCCGGCCGCCATGCCGCCTCCGTCCGTCCCGGACCTCGCGGACGCCCTCCTGGACGCCTCGGGTCCTGCTCCTCTCCCCAGCCCCTGCTGCCGGACGCCATGCCTCTCCAGCGGCCCGCCAAGAACCTTGCTATCGCGCTCCTGGACACCTCCGGATGCCTGCCGCCCCGGACCTCCAGGACGCCCACCTGGACGCCTCGGGTCCTGCTCCTCTCCCCGGCCCCTGCTGCCGGACGCCATGCCTCTCCAGCGGCCCGCCCCGGACCTTGCTAACGCGCCCTTCGGGACGCCTCGGTTTACCCGTCACCCCGGACCATGCGAACGCCCTCCGGGACGCCTCGGTATGCCCGCCGCCCAGGACCATGCGAACGACCTCCGGACGCCTCGGTTTGCCCGCCGCCCCGGACCTTGCAAACGACCTCCGGGACGCCTCGTGTCCCGCTCCCCTCCCCCGCCCTCCGGTCGGACGGCAATCCTCTCCGGGTGCCCCCCCCCGGACCCTGCGGCCTGACACCAAGGCGTTCCGGGCCGCTCTCCCCCCCTTCCACTGCCTGCGGCATCCAGCCGGCTCCGAGCCCGCTGTCGGCCTCGTTAGCCTCAGGCAGCCCCAGGAGAAATGACAAGTGAAGATAGTCATAGCCCCGGACTCTTTCAAGGGGAGTCTGAGCTCCCTCCAGGCCGCCACGGCCGTGAAGCGCGGACTCGTGAACGTCTGGCCGGAAGCGGAGTACGTGCTCTTCCCGGTCTCGGACGGAGGGGAGGGCTTCGCCGAGTCGCTCGTCTACCTGGAGGGCGGGGAGACGGTGAAGCGAGACGTCCGCGACCCCCTGGGAAGGATGGTCTCGGCCACCTGGGGGCTGCTCGAAGGCGGCAGGACCGCCGCGGTGGAGCTAGCCGCGGCCTGCGGGCTGTGGCGGATGAGGCCCAAGGACCTGAACCCCGGCAAGGCCTCCACCTACGGCTTCGGCCAGCAGATAAGGGAAGCCCTGGACAGGGGCGTCGACCGCCTCGTCCTGGGCCTGGGCGGGAGCGCCACCAACGACGCTGGCGCGGGCATGCTCGAGGCCCTCGGCATGAAGCTCCTGAAGGCCGACGGCGCCCCGGTGGAGCCGGGGGCCCTGGGCCTCACCGAGCTCGCCTCCCTGGACGCCTCGGAGCTCCACCCCAGGCTCAAGGAGGTTGAGATTACCGTCGCCTGCGCCATCAAGAACCCCCTGACCGGCCCCAACGGCACCAGCCAGATCTTCGGGCCGAAGAAGGGCGCCACCAACCTCCTGATCCCCGTGATGGACGAGGCCCTGGGCCGCTTCCACCAGGTGGCCGGGAAACTCGCCGGACGCGACGTCTCCGGAAACGAGGGCGCGGGCGCGGCAGGAGGCGTGGGAACGGCGCTCATGCTCTTCACCGGGGCCGTCTTCGAGAAGGGCGTCCAGGTGGTCCTGCGCAGGGGCGGCTTCTGGGACAGGGCCAAGGGCGCCAATCTAATAATTACCGGGGAGGGCAAGACCGACCTGGAGACCCTCTGGTGGGGCAAGGCGCCCCTGGGCGTCTCGGACGCCGGCCGCGAGATGGGCATCCCCACGATAGCCATCACCGCCTGCCTGGAACAGGGCTACCAGCGCCTCTACGACAACGGCATGGCCGCCGTGATGGGCATGCTGCCCTACCCCATGAACCACCCGCAGTCGCTCAGGGCGGCCGCACCCTCCCTGGAGGACGCCGCCTGGAGGCTCGCGAGGATCCTTTCGGTGGACTTCCGAGCCTGATGAGTGTC
>JAISFP010000108.1 GCA_031263525.1 Deltaproteobacteria bacterium
GGCGGGAAGCGCCCCGGGCGGCGGCCAGCCTCCAAGGCCGGCCGTCGCCACCTAAAGAGAAGCAGCGTCGACTAGCCTAAACGCAGGCTGCTCTCGTTCACCCACGTGAATGGTTACCCGGAAAGAAACGTAGGGGCACCCAAACTTTCAACGGATTCCGGGAAAAGGCGTACGTCCCCGCAGGTTACGGATTCTGGAACGCCCGGCTCCCAGAAAGCCGGAAGCCGGGGAGAAACCTTGCAGGCAAAGCCTGGAACCCTCCCCTCCCTGCACAGCCGGGCGAAGTTCGGTACCTTTCCGCCATGGCCGGCAGCCTTCCCCTCCCGACACGTCCGGGCCAGGTCCGATACCTTCCCGCCATGGCCGGGAGCCTCCCCTCACTGCACGACCTGGCCAAGCCCCATGCCTTCCCGCCACGGACGGGAAACCTCCCCTCCGGTCGCGTCCGGCCCAGCTCCAAGACCTTCCCGCCGTGGACGGGGACCCAGCCCGGCACTGACGTGCCAAGTCCGAAGCCTTGCCACCTTGGCCGTAAACCCTCCCCAGTCCTGAACGACCGGGCCGCCTCCCCGCCCGGCGCTGCCGGCCAGCGACCGCTCCGGGACCTTCCGGGCGCCTCCCCCCGCCGGCACGGAAGGCCGAAGGTCCGGCGCACCCGTGCCCCGGCCCGGACGGCCTCCCCCCGCCGGCCAGGCGCCGCGGCCTTGAAATAGGACGGGGAAGCACTATAATAAGGTCGCGGTGCCGGGTGCTCTTTCGCGAAGCCTTCCACTCGCGGAGCGAGGCACCACAGCGAGCCTTGACCGCCCCTCACGGGGCTCCCCGGCACCGCTTTTTCCCTCCCCTTCCGCCCCGGCCAGGGTCCCGGCCCGGGCGACACATGGAGCGCAGATGCCAGTCTACATATACAGGCACCTGGACGAGGCCTGCGAGTGCGCCAAGGCCCCCGAATTCCGGTGGGAGCAGCCGTCCGGCGACTTCCCCATCTACAAGTGCCCCTGGTGCGGGGGCCGGGTGGAGAGGGTCCTGGGCGCCCCGCGGGTGAAGGACAGGAAGTTCGACTGCGAGCTCCGCGACATGGGCTTCACCAAGCTCGTGCGCGTCGACGACGGCATCTTCGAGAACGTGACCAGGAGGAACGGCGAGAGCAAGTACTACGACCGCCGCCGGCCCGAGACCTGCCCCGTCCTTGAGAAGACCATCAAGGACTGAGGGGGGCCATGGCCGACTCGAGATATCTCAAGAGGTCCGGGGCCCCCGTAGTGGCGGTCCTGGACGGCCAGGGAGGCGGCATCGGGGCCGCCGTCATCAAGGAGATCCGGAGGGAGTTCCAGGACACGGTGGAAATCTGGGCGCTGGGCGCCAACTCGTCCGCCACCGAGGCCATGCTGAAGGCCCGCGCCAACCGGGGCGCCACCGGCGAGAACGCCATCAGGGTGTCGCTCGCCAGGGCCGAGGCCCTGGTCGCCCCCATAGCCGCTGGCTGGGCCAACTCCATGATGGGGGAGATAACCCCCGGCATAGCCGAGGCGGTCATGTCCGCCAACATCCTCAAGATCTTCATCCCCCTCTCCCTGGAGAGGGTGGTGCTCGCGGGCCACGTGAGCGAGCCGCTGCCCGACCTGGTCTCCAAGGCGGTGGAGATCCTGAAGAACAGCCGCTAGCGCCCGCCTGCGAGGCCCGTCCCGCCAGCCGATGACCAAGGAGGCTCATCATGTGCGAAGCCAACGTGTACCTGACCTCGGGGGCCCCCGGCGAGGAGCCGGACCTCTTCCTGGCCGCCGTGGACGAGATCATCCCCGACGGCAGCGGCGTCTGGAAGCTCACGAGCATCTTCGGCGAGCAGAAGTTCGTGAAGGGCAGCATCCTGAGCATGAACCTGGTGGACCACCGCATCCTCTTCAGGAAGGCGAACGGCGCCGAGAGCTAGGGCGACCGGCGCCCCCCTGCCGCCCGCCGCCTCAGATGCCGGGCCCCGTCCGTCCCGGCCGGGCCCGGCCAGCGACGCCCCTCGCCTGGCCACGACCCGGCCTTTGCCTGGCCGACGGCCCAGGGCACCCCCGGCCCCGCCGCACCCCCTGCCGTCCCGCCCCCCCGGAAGTGCCTCAGACCTGCCGGCAAGGCCCATCCTTTTTTTGTATCTGTTCACGGGTGAGGGATGAAGACGGGGTCAGATTTACCCTTCTGAGGTCAATATGGCTACCTCGGGGTTAAATGTGACCGACTGGCAAGAGGCTTGGCCCGAAACCCGACCCGGAAAGGCTGGGTGGCTCCCAGGCCGGCGGGGAAGGCTGCCCCGCGCCGGAAGTTTGAGTCCAGAAGAACCTGCTGGCCGTCGGGGGAGGAACACTGGTTTACACCTGTTAACTTTGCGCCATTTTTCCTCTATTTTATGGCCATGTGACCCCGGAAAGGATAACATAGGCTCCGCGCCGTCTCCCACAGCCCCCCTCCCAGACCGGCCTGGCTACCTCAGCGTAGACTCTTCCGAATTTTCGGAAAGCCTGGAGGTGCTGTGGGGCTCCAGGATCATGTTCGACAAGTGGCTCGACGAACGTCGGGATGAGATTGACACCTTTTTCATGAAGCACATTTGCCTTCGCGACAGGGAGATTGTCTGTATCTGTCCAGGGGACAGCCGTTGGCGACCGGAAGGTCAGGCCCGTGGCAGCCCTCACGGGAAGACGGCTTCGGTCTGGAGCGGGAAGGCGGTACAAATCCTGAAGGAGAGCCAGTTACGGTACGGAGGGCGGGGAGGTGCCCTGTTTGAGGGGAGGGCGATCCCGTCAGACACCGGCGTGGCCGGCAGGTCGGAAGGAGGCCGGGAGACAGAGGCGGGCCGGGTAGACGGGGCTGGATAGCCAGGCCCTGGAGGCGGAGCGGGACCCGGGCCTTCCGTCTGGAAGGTCGGCTCCGGCGCACGGGTCGACCTCTCTCCTTGCCCGGGAGCTCTCTTCCGGCCTTTGCGAACTTCCTCGGGAACCCGGCCTGCCCTCCACCGGGCCCGGAGACTCACCCTTAGAACGTACACCCTTGCATCGAAATCACCTTTCTGATAATGCGACAGAGTATTAAGGGTTTTTTCCTCGAGAGCATGCAGTTTCTGTCCGCTGACTAAGATCTGCGTTCTCGGCCTTCTGCCTGTCCTTTTGCCTTTCCAGATTTTCCTATCCAGGCTCCGGCTGCAACATTGCACTTAGCCTGAGCCAGACCGACAAGCCAGATCAGATCAACATCAGTTGCAGAAACTGAGCATTTTCAGTTCCCATTCTTAAGAGGTCACGTCCATGATGACGACAAGAAGTTTCAACACCACAGGTCCGTGCTATCCTGACGAACACTACATGCTTCCTGCGTTGAAGCGGCTCCCGGATGTCAACGACATGATAGAGGGCAAATACTATTTTGTTCTCCACTCGCCTCGCCAGTCCGGCAAAACCACGTGTCTTGTTGAGCTGACTGAACAGATAAATTCCGAGGGCAGGTTTTACGCTATCAACTGTTCTCTGGCTTCTTTAAGGAATACCAAGGACAAAAGCACAGCCATGAGCGAGTTCATCAGCGAGATAGACAGTGGACTTATTGATTCCAGTGTCGACAAGCTCAGCAATCTGGCCTTCTCCTTTAGCGAAGAACCCTACATGAAAGCTCCTAATATTAAAATTAGATACATGTTGAACGGCATTTGCCGGTCGCTGGACAGGGAGCTGATAGTCTTCTTCGACGAGGCCGACTGTCTGCATGAAGATCCTCTTATCACGTTCCTGACACAGATAAGGAACGGCTATATCTACCGTTCCAATTCCCCGAAAACTGTGTTTCCCAGGTCGATGGCGCTTGTGGGAATGCGGGACATGAGGGACTGTCGCCACAGAGTCAGGCCAGATGAGCAGTCCGCAGGACTGGCCAGCCCTTTCAACGTGAAAAAAAAGTCGTTGACGCTGGCCAACTTCAGCAAGGAGGAAATCGGGACCCTCTACGGCCAGCACACGGCGGACACGGGACAGATCTTCGCGGGTGATGCCCTCGAGAGGGCCTGGCACTGGACCGAGGGACAGCCCTGGCTGGTCAACGCTCTTGCAGACAATGTCATAGTCGAGCAGTTCAAAAATGATTACTCCAGGATTATCACGGCTCATGAAATCGACCTTGCGGTCCATGATCTGATATTGCGCAACGACACCCATTTCGACTCCCTCGCTGAACGGCTCAGGGAACCAAGGGTCAGAAGAGTGGTCGAGTTGGTCATTGTCGGGGCCGAATCCTTACCGAATGGAGTGTCGAGCGACGATGCAGGATACGTGGTCGATCTCGGGCTCCTGCAAGCTGACACCGCAAGAAATCATTACTGGCCGGCCAACCCCGTCTACGGGGAGGTTATCGCAAGAAGCTTGACCTGGGACATCCAGAATGAGATACCCGAAGACTTTGCCAACAAATGGATGGACGGAACAGGCATCGACATGAATGGCCTTCTCAAGGCATTTCAAGAATACTGGCGTATGAACAGTCATGCCTTGAAGGAAAAGATCAACTTCAAAAATAACGTGCTTGCCAGTATTAAAGATGCTTTGGAATATTTGAATCCAAAAAATGATAATGGAAGTTCAAATGGAGATTTTGACAAAAAAATAAAAGAAACATCTGATGAACTTGCTGACAATATCATGAGAGATCTCACGAACCTGGCCAACGAGGCATTCGTTCACCTCGTAATGTTTGCTTTCCTGCAGAGGGTCTTGAACGGAGGTGCCGACATCCATAGAGAAT
>JAISFP010000120.1 GCA_031263525.1 Deltaproteobacteria bacterium
AGCCGGACGCGGGACTTCCCGGGGACCCCTTCCCCGGCGGGCTGGCGGGCCTCGCGGCCGCGGCCAGGGGCCCCGCCGAGAAGCTCCTCTCCGGGATGGGCTTCGAGCTGGTGGGCATCGAGATTGCGGGCGGCTCCGGCGCCAAGATCCTCCGGTTCACGGCGGACCGCCTTCCCGGACCCTTGGAGGACGCCCCCGCTGGAGCTGACGGAGACGCCCTTTCCCCTGATTCGACGCTCGCCTCCCGGACTGCCGCGGGCGGCGCCCTTCCCCCTGATGCGTCGGTCGTCTCCGAGGCCGCCGCGGTCGGCTCCCTTCCCCCTGATGCGTCGGTCGCCTCCGAGGCCGCCGCGGTCGGCTCCCTTCCCCCTGACACGGCGGTCGCCTCCGAGGCCGTTGCGGGCGGTGCCGTTCCCGCCGGTTCGGAGGACTCCTCCCCCGCTCTGGCAGGCGCCTTCCCTTCCTCTCTGACAGGCGTCCCCGGAAACGCCCCTCCCTCCGGCACGGGCATGTCCCCGGACGGCGCAGCGGATGGCGCTTCTGGCTCCGCCCCCGGCGCTGCCCCTGGCGTCACCCTCGCCGGAACCCGCGGAACCGCCCCGGAAGCCGCCCGCGCGGGCGTACCCTGGCGCGGCTCCGGCATCACCCTGGACGACTGCGCCGTCCTTTCCAGGGCGCTCTCGGCCATGCTGGACGATCTCTGGCCCGGTGACGGCCCCGGCTACGTGCTGGAGGTCTCCTCCCCGGGCCTGGACCGCCCGCTCCTGTCCGAGGCGGACCTGGTGCGCTTCAGCGGGTCCCTGGCCAGGCTGAGGCTCAGGAGGGACGGGAGGACCGAGGTCGTCTCGGGCAGGCTCGACTGCTCGCCCGGCTCGCTTTCCGTCACGCCCCGCGAGCCCCCGCCAAGGCCGGGCAGGCCCGCCCGGGAGGCACTGCCCGTGGCCTTCGAGTGGGCGGACGTCTCCAGGGCCAGGCTCCTCCCCGAGATCTGAGCCGTCTCGCGCGTCTTTCAGTCCGGAAGCCGCATTCCCTCCCCCGGCTCCTCTTGCGGATCGCGGGCCGGATCCTGTAACCTTGCGGATCCCCAGGGGATCCCGGCCTTCCCTGATCCCCTGCGGATCCTGCCCTTTTCCGGAACCCTCTCCGGTCCTTTTCCGGAACCCTCAGGGGTTCCGCCGCCTCACGGATCCTTGAAGCCAAGGCTCCCGCCCTCTTCCGGATCCCCCGCGGCTCCCGCCTTCTTCCGGAACCCGCCGGGTTCCCCCGCCTCCCGGATCCTTGGCATAAGGATCTCGTCCTCTTCCGGTTCCCCTGCGGATCCCGCCCGCTTCCGGATTCCCGGCGGATCCCGCCTTCTTCCGGAACCCCTGGTTCCCCCGCCTCCCGGATCCTCACAGCAAGGTTCTGGTCCGCTTCCGGATTCCCCGACGGATCCCGCCTTCTTCCGGAGCCCTCCGGGCTCCCCCTCATCCCGGATCCCTGCCTGAGGATCCCGCCCGCTACCGGATCCCCCGCGGATCCCCGCCTCCCTGCCGGAGCCCCCCCGTGCCGGAGGCCCTCCCCGGGCGGCGCCGCCCCTGCAGGCGGCCCCGCCGCCTGACTCGCAAACGCCTCGTCCACCCGCCTGCCGCGGCCCCGCCGCGGACATGCCGCCTTCGCCCGGCCCAGCGGCCGGGACGCCAGGACGCCCGAAGGGCACGGATAAATGACGCAGGACCTAAAAAGAATCATAGAGCAGATCAGCCGCGACAAGGGCCTTGAGAAGCAGGTGCTTATCGAGACCATGTCCGAGGCCATCAGCTCCGCCGCCAAGAGGAAGTACGGGCTTACCGAGAACTTCGAGGTGACCTTCAACGACGAGTCGGGGGAGTTCGAGGTGTTCCGCTTCCACGACGTCGTGGACTTCGTCGAGGACCCTAAGACCCAGATCTCGCTGGACGAGGCCCTGAAGCTCGACCCCGCCTCCACCGTGGGGGACGAGCTCGGCGTCAAGCTGGACACCAAGGACTTCGGGCGCATCGCCGCCCAGAGCGCCAAGCAGGTGATCATCCAGCGCATGAAGGACGCCGAGCGCAGGATTATCTACGACGAGTTCAAGGACCGCATCGGCAAGATCGTCCAGGGCCAGATACTGCGGGTCGAGAAGGGCAACAACATTATAGTGGGCCTGGGCCGGCCCGAGGCGCTCCTCCCCACCTCAGAGCAGATCATCCGCGAGACCTACTACCACCGCGGCGAGCGCATCAAGGCGCTGGTCATCGACGTGCGCCTGGACAGCCGCGGGCCCCAGATCATACTCTCACGCACGCACCCGGACTTCCTGGCCGCCCTCTTCGAGGGGGAGGTGCCCGAGATCTACGAGGGCATAGTGAAGATCGTGGGCGTGGCGCGGGAGGCCGGGAGCCGCTCCAAGATAGCCGTCTCCACCACCGACCCCGAGATCGACCCCGTGGGCGCCTGCGTGGGCCTCCGCGGGTCCCGCGTCCAGGGGGTGGTCCAGGAGCTGAAGGGCGAGAAGGTGGACATCATCCCCTACTCCGGGGACATAGCCCACTACGTCGCGAGCGCCCTGGCCCCCGCCGCCGTCCTCCGGGTCGTGGTGGACGAGGACGCCAGGTCCCTCGAGGTGGTGGTGCCCGACGACCAGCTCTCGCTCGCCATAGGCCGCAAGGGCCAGAACGTGCGCCTGGCCTCCAGGCTGGTGGGCTGGCGGATAGACGTCAAGAACGAGTCGAAGTACCAGAGGTCGCTCAAGAACGGCTACCAGTCGCTCCTGCGCCTCCCCGGCATCGGGGAGACCACGGCGGACCTCCTCTACGAGGCCGGCTACGGCTCGGCCAGGGACATAGTGGAGGTGAGCCCCGAGCAGCTCTCCATGGTGGAGGGCCTCCAGGGCGACAAGGCCCAGCAGGTCTGGGAGGCGGCCAGGGTCTACGTCGAGAACCTCGACCGCGAGGACGCCGAGGAGGCGAAGCGCGAGGCCATGGCCAAGGACTTCTTCGGAGGCGGCGGCAAGGCCAAGCCCCGCGACCAGCAGGCCGGCCGAGGCGGACGCCGGCCCCCGCGCGACGACGAGGATGAGACCGAGTACGACCAGCCCGGCCCCGCCGCCCCGGCGGCGGCCGCGCCCCCCCCTGAGGCCGCCCCCGGCGACGTCGCCGAGGCAGCCCCCGCCGAGACGCCTGACGAGGCGTCCGAGGGCGGGCCCGCCGAGCCCGCGGAGGCGGGCACCGCCCCCTCCTACTCCTACGACGTCCCGGAGGGGATGGCGGACCCCGACGGCTACGCCCCCGCCGAGGGCTTCGCCCCCTACGAGGACGGCGGCCCCGAGCCCTCCCCTGGCGAGGACGCCGCCCCTGACGACACCGGCGCCGCGGACGATCCCGGCGCCCCCGGCGACGGGCGCTAGGGAGCTCCGCCCCGTGGCGAAGGTCCCCCGCGACACGCCCCTCCCCCCGGCCGGCCCGGCCGGGCCCCCCCCGGTCGGAGGAATGCCCCGCGTCCTGGCCGCCGGGCGTCCCGCACCGGACCCCTTTCCGGCCGGCGAGGCAGTCCCGCAGGCCGGCGAGTCCTGCGGCAGGCCGGCCTGCCCCCCCCGGAAGCCCGGCTCCGCCCCCCGCGTCTCCCGCGCCGAGTGGAAGGCCCTTTCCAGGGCCCGCCGCAAGGCCTCCCCCCACGTGCCCGTCCGCAGCTGCTGCGTGTGCCGGGCCCGCAGGCCCAAGGCCGAGATGGCCTGCCTCATCCCCTTCATGACCACACCGGGGCCCCCCGGCGACCTTGGCCGCCGCCCCTCCAGGAGATCCCGCGCGAAGGCCGGCTCCCCTCCCGAGACCCCCGCCTCCGGGAGCCACTCCGTCCCCTCCTCGTCCGTCTTCTTGCCGGACCCCTCTGCCCCCTCCGGGGCCTCCCCCGTGCCGGGCCTCTCGGCCTCCGGACAGGACTCCCCCTCCTCTCTCTCAGGGATCGCCTCCGTGCCGGACCCCTCGGCCTCCGGACAGGGCTCTCGTGCCCCCTTCCCCCGCGGACGCGGGGCCTGGGTCTGCCTGAGGGAGGAGTGCATCGCCAACCTTCGCCGCAAGGGGGCGGTGGATAAGGCCTTCCGGGGCACCCGGACGCTCGCCTCCGGGTCAATGGAGAGGCTTCTGGACCTTGCCGCCGCGCCGGACGGCGGAAGCCCCGGCGGGACAGCTCTTCCGGGCTGAGTTTTCGGGGCCCTCCAAGGCCCCGCTTTTGCCAGTCTTCCGCGCAGGCCGGGCTTTTGGCATGCCGGCCTTGCCGAAGCCGGGCAACTTTACTTGATGATGGCCTCCCAGGCCATGCGGCTCTGACGCCGGCCTTCCAGGAGGCCGGGCTCCCCTGACCATGCCGGCCTTACAGGAGGCCGGGCTCCCCTGACCATGCCGGCCTTCCCAGAGGCCGTGCGGCTCTGACTCCGGCCATCCTGGAGACCGTGCAACCTTGTCGATCCCGGCCTTCCAGGAGGCCGGGATCCCCTGACTCTGCCGGCCTTCCCAGAGGCCGTGCGGCTCTGACGCCGGCCTTCCAGGATGCCGGGCTGCCCCGTCGATTCCGGCCTTCCGGGATGCCGGGCTGCCCCGTCGATTCCGGCCTTCCGGGATGCCGGGCTGCCCCGTCGATTCCGGCCTTCCAGGATGCCGGGCTGCCTCGTCGATTCCGGCCTTCCAGGATGCCGGGCTGCCCCGTCGATTCCGGCCTTCCGGGATGCCTTGTCTATTCAGGCCTTCCCGGAGGCCGCTAGGTTCGGGCGCTGGCCTTCCGGGAGGCCGTACGGTTTGGATGCCGGCCTTCCCGGAGGCCGAGCGGCTTGAACGCGGGCCTTCCCGGAGGCCTGTCGCTTGTATGCGGCCCCGGGTGGGCCGTGCGGCTTGCGGGCCCCGGGGGCCCGCCGACTGTCGGGCCCGGGAGGCCCGGGCGGGCCCGGAAAGGGCCCCGGACTGGAAGCGGGGGAGGGCCCCCGTTCCCCCGCGCTGACGGCGCGGGAGCCCACGTCGCCCAAAAGAGCAGGTGCCATTAGGGATGGGTAAGAAAAGGATACACGAGCTGGCCAAAGAGATTAACTTGTCCAGTTCCGAGCTGCTGCTGAAGATCGGCGAGCTGAAGCTCGCCCCGGGGCTGAAGCTGGGCGCGTCCAACAGCGTGGACGACCAGCTGGCCGAGCACATACGGCAGGGCGTCCTGAAGGACGCGATGCCCCAGCTCCAGGTGGTCCGCAGGCGCAAGACCGCGAAGCCCCAGGACTCCTACACCGCGGACGGGGCCTTCGCGCCCCTGCCGCCCCTCGCGGCCCCGGAGCCGCAGGAGGAGCCGGGCCCCGTGCCGGCCACGCCCGCCGCCCCGCTGGAGGCCCAGGCCCCGCAGGCGACCCCGGACCAGCAGGCGGCCCATGACCTGCAGGCCGCAGCCTTCGTCCCGGAGGCGTCCCCCCTCTCTGCGGAGCCCTTCCCCGGGCCCCGCCCGGACGAGGCCCCGGCGCCCGCGCCCGCTCCGGCCGCCCCTGACACGGCGGCCCCGGCAGCCGCCTCCGCACAGGCCGCCCCCGAGCCCGCAGCCGTCCAGCCGCCCCCGGCGGCCCCCCCGGCCCAGGCCGCGGCACCTCCCCAGGCTCCGGCTGCCCCCCCGGCCCAGGCCGCGGCACCTCCCCAGCCCCCGGCTGCCCCCCCGGCCCAGGCCGCGGCGCCTACCCCGGCACCGGCCCCCGTCCCCGACAGGAAGCCCGTGAACTTCCGGGGCAGGTTCGAGAAGGCCACCATAGTGGGCAGCAGGTCCGCCAGCCCGTCCCCCGCCCCCGCGGCGGAGCCCCGCGGCGGCCGCCGCGGCCAGGGCTCCGTGAACCTTCCGCCCCCCCCGCCGAAGCTCCCGGACTTCATCAAGCTGAAGCCGCAGGACCCGCCTCCCCCGCCCCCGCCGCAGCCCATGGCCTTCAGGGGCTCGAAGGGCCGCCCGGCCGGCGGCGCTCAGGCCGCGCCCCCCTCCCAGGGCCAGGGCCCCCAGGCCGACATCACCCTCGTGCCGTTTCCCGGCGGCGCGGCGCCCGCCCCTGGCGAGGCCGCCCCCGCGGCGACCGGTGCCCCCGGTGACGCGGCTGCCGTTTCCCCCGCCGCCCAGGCGGGCGCCCCCGCCGCCCAGGC
>JAISFP010000167.1 GCA_031263525.1 Deltaproteobacteria bacterium
TATGCAAGTGGGCGAGGGGGAGTAATGAAGGTTGTGGGGAAGATGGAGAGGCTTTAGTGTGGAAACCCAACAAATAGGTATAGGTTGCCCTGTCATCTCATTTTGTTAGGGGAGGGGTGAACGGTTACGTTCAGACAAAACACATTTTAGAGCGTAAAGCCTGCTTCGCACACAACGCCACGCGTCTCATGCGCAGGGGTGCCGGCCGCCGACCGGCATGAGGGTGTAAAATGGTGGCTCTGGCTCGGAAGAAAGCCTCCCTCCGGGGCCCCCCTGACCCGCCGCATTATCATGGGAGCGCCCGATTCAGCTTCCGGGCCGGTCCGCCGCCCTCAACCCTGCGGCTCCCGGCCCCAGGACTGGCCCTCCCGGCAGGCATGCTGCCCCCCGTGACGAACCGGCCGCCTGTTCCGGGCTGACCGGCCAAGGACCGTCATTTTCCGCCCTGACCTCACTGGCCTCCGGCCTTCCCGGCTGTCAGGACCCGCCCAACAGCCCTCACTGGCCTCCGGCCGTCCAGGCCGTCCGGACCGGCCCCGGCCACTCGGGCACTCGGCCTTCCAAGCCGTCCTGACCGGCCCCGGCCGCTCGGGCCCCCGGCCTCCCAGGCCGTCCGGGCCCGTCACCGGCCAGCACCTCGCCCCGCCTTCCCGCCGGACGCCCTCCGGCCCAGAGGATCCCCATGCCAACCAAGACAGACCAGAGCCGCCAGGCCCTGGAGAAGTTCGTGCGCTACGTCCTGGACACCGCCCCCCACGAGTACGGGATCGTCCCTGGGGACGGGGGCTTCGTGCCCATGAAGGAGCTCGTCTCAGCCGTCCGCGACGAGGACGGCTTCCGGGGCGTGACCGAGGGCCGGATCATGGAGCTCGTGAACCAGCCCGGGGGCGCCTCCTCCTTCGAGACCTCGGAGGACGGGCAGATTCGCCTGAAGCCCCAGTTCCAGAAGGGCCCGCCCCCGCTCCCGCCTGACCTGCAGCTCCCCAAGGAGCTCTGGTGCGCCATAAAGCCCGCGGGCTGGCGCTTCGCCAAGGAGAACGGGCTGAGGCCCCGCAGGCCCAAGGAGACCCGGATCCCCCTCTTCGCCGAGAAGGAGCTGGCAGTGAAGACCGCCAGGCGCTCCTGCCCCGACCCCGTGGCCGTGAAGGTCTTCGCGACAAAGGCCAGGGACATGGGGATAGTGTTCACCCCCGTGGCGGAGACCCTCTGGCTCGCGGACGAGATCCCCGAGACCTTCCTCTTCGGCCCGCCCGTGAAGCCCCTCGAGGAGAAGGACGTCCCCCGGAAGAAGCCGGCCGCCGCCGACGCCCCCGCGGCCGCCCCGGGATTCCCCCTCCCCGAGACGAAGGCGGAAATTTCCCACGGCAAGAAGAAGGGCCGCTTCGGCGACTCCCCGGACTGGAAGAACCAGACCCGCCGGGACCGCCGGGGCGGAAAGGGGGACCGCTAGGGACGCCGCCGGGCTCCACGAGGACGCCCCGGTCGTCAGGCAGAACGGGACGCCGCCGGGCTCCACGAGGACGCCCCGGCCGTCAGGCAGAACGGGACGCCGCCGGCTGACGGCCAGTGCCGAGATCTTCCTGCGGACGCGACAGTTCCGGCCGGGAACCGGCCTCCCCGCGCCTGAATTGCCCGCACATCCATGTGGAAAGCCCCCCCAGGGCCCGGCTCGTCGGAACCGGCCCCGGGGGGGGTTCGTAAGGGAGTCTGCAGGCCGTATCGTCAGGGTGTCTGCAGGCCGTATCGTCCGCGAGTGACGGTCGGGGACGGCCGGAGGGGCTGCCAGGCCGGTCCGGCCCCGTGCCGGCACCCCTGCTGCGGGGAAGTCCTGCCCTGCGGCGGAGGCCGGCGCCCCTTCCGAGAGGCTGCCGGGATCCGTGCTCAGGCGGGCGGGTGGCCCTCGGGCGGCGCGGGCGGCTGGGCCGCCTGGTCGTCGGAGGCCGCGGTCACGCGGTTGCGGCCCGCGTTCTTGGAGGCGTAGAGCGCCCGGTCGGCGCGGGCGAGTATGGAGCCGGGCGTGTCGCCGGGACGGGCCTCGGCCACGCCCATGCTGATGGTGACGCGGAGCGACTCCTCGCCTCCCTTGACCAGTATGAACTCCACGTTCTCCACGGCGCGGCGGATCTTCTCGGCGACCATGAGGCCGTCGGCCAGGGCGGCGCCGGGGAGCAGCAGCACGAACTCGTCGCCGCCGTAGCGGAAGACGAAATCGTCGCAGCGGAGAGACGAGGTGACGGTGTTGGCCAGGTGGACCAGGATCCGGTCGCCGGCCTGGTGGCCGTAGTTGTTGTTCACGTCGCGGAAGTGGTCTATGTCGAAGATGACGAGAGAGAAGGTGACGAGCTTGCCGGACTTGAAGTTCAGGAGGGTCAGGAGGAGCTGCTCGTCGTAGGCCCTGCGGTTGAAGACCTTGGTCAGGCCGTCCCGGAGGGCTATGGAGCGCATCTCCTCAATTTCCTTCAGCATCTGCCGGCTCTGCCGCACGAAGGTGTCGTAGTCCCTGCGGACGGTGTCCAGGCTGGACTCCAGGGCGCTCTTCTCGTCCCGGAGCGCGCACATCCGCGACTCGTCCTCCTCCGTCTTCTGCCTCAGGGCCGAGGAGATGGCCTCCATCTCCTCCGTTATGAGGTTGATGAGGCTCTCGGGGTCCCCGTCGGAGCCCCCTCCCCCGATCAGGCGCTCCTGGATCCTCTCCACCCTTACGGCCATGTTCTCGGTGAAGATGGCCTCGTTCTCGCCCAGGTAGGTGATGCTCTTGTCCAGGAAGACCCTGAACTCGTTCTCGAGGTTCACCAGCGTCCGGATGATGGTGGAGAGCTTTATCGCTATCTCCTGGCGCTCGCCACGCATGTCGGCCACGAGGCGGACCAGGAAGGAGGAGAGGGTCTCGGCGAAAGACCTGACGGCCTCCCCGGCCTTCAGGACGGCCCTTATCTCCTTCACCTGCTCCGCGTAGCGCCCGCTCCTGACCGATCCGGCCTGGCTCAGGAACTCGGCGAACAGGGTGTTCCGGAAGGCCGCCGCCGCGGGGTCGGGGCCGGGGGCCCCGCCGTCGCCCCGTCCGCCGTTGCCCGGCGTCCTGGCCGGCGCGGAGGCGGGCCTGGCGACGCCGGGGCGGCCCGCGCGCTCGCCGCGGATCCTGAAGTGGTTGGCCAGGCGGTCGGAGACGGTGGCAAGCCCGTCCAGATCCGCCTCGCCCCGGTTGATCGCCGAGAAGAACTCGGCGAGATCCGAGGACAGGTCGGTCGCGCCGCCCGTCCCGTCCGAGGAGGCCGTGTCGCCGCGCTCCCTGGCGAGGGCCACGGCGGCCACCTGCAGGAGCGGCTTCACGGAGCGGAAGAACTCCGCCCTCTCCCCCTCAAGGCGGCGGAGCTCCCGCTCCACCTCCTGAAACCTGTCTGGCTTCCGGCCGTTTCCGGCCTCGAACTCGTCTTTCGTGTCGACCATCGTCGGATTCCGGCTCCGGTTCGGCCCCTCCCCTGCGGGGGGGCCTGCGGCGCGCACGGTGCCCGAGGCGCGCCATAATGGGGGGGGCGGGAATGCGCGGCGCGGCCCGTCCCTCCGCCGGAGGGACGTCCGGCAGGGCCGCAGGCCCCTCCCGGAAACTCTGGGACGGCGCCCCGCCGTCAGGGCGGGACCCGCGCGGGTCCGGCAGGCCGGACGGTCGGAGCGACCGCAGTCCGGACCGGCCGGCGGAAAAGGCGGCGGGGGGGTGCGGGACCGCCTGCGGCGGACGGCCGTGTAGGGGCACGAGGGCGGCACAAGGCGGGCACCCGGAAGGGCCCCGCGGGCTGGGGACCGGCCGGGAAGGGCGGGCCGGAGACCGGACGGGAAGGGCGGGCCGGAGACCGGCCGGGAAGGGCGGGCCGGAGACCGACCGGGAAGGGCGGGCGACGGACGTTCGGGGGAGCGGGCCCCGGGTCAGTTTGCGGAGGAGGGCTTCCTCACCAGCATGGGGGCCTTGAAGAACTCCACGCCCTCCTTGCGGAGGAGCTCCTCCTCGGCGCCGGTGGAGTGGCCCATGATGTTCCGGCGGGGGGAGGCCCCGTAGTGCATCTTGAGGGCCTCGTCGGAGAAGGACGGGCCCACGTCCGCGAAGTCCTCGCGGAGGCGGTCGGAGAGATCCTCCAGCTGGCGGACGAGCTCCTGCTTCTTGGACTCCAGGGTATCCTCGACGGAGGAGGCCTGCTGGCGGGACTTCACCATCCCGAAAGTGGAGGGGCGGCGCTGGATGTGGGTGTCGCCGCAGACAGGGCAGCTCAGGAGCCTGCGGGACAGCTGGTCCTCCAGATCCGGCAGATCGTTGAACCAGCCCTCGAAACGGTGGTCGTTCGGGCATATCAAGTCGAAAATAACCATCCCTGCCACCTGGCCCGGTCCCCGGTCGACCGGGCCGGCTTCCGTCCCGGAGGTTCCGGGAGACCCGGCAGCCCCTCGGGACGTGACGAAACGCCTTCATGATATGCCATGCGGCCATGGCTGTCAATGACTGCCAACTCCGCCAACTCCCCCTGGAACGCCCTCATTCGCCCCCCCGCCCCCGAGGCGGCAGGCCCCGGTCCGGGAGCCTCCGGCCCGCGGCCCGCGCCTTCCCCGTCCGCGGCCGTCCAGGCGGACGGTGGCGCCGGGGGTCCGGCCGGGCATGGACGGGCTCGAAAGCCTAGATTTTCAACAATAAATCTAGGCGATTGTCAACTGGTTCATGCTGAAAAATCTGCCTGTTGGCCATGCCGCAGCTTTTTTTTTAGCAGAATTTCCTGGAAACTCCCTGAACTTGCCTGCGGCAGCCAGCCGGCCTGCCCTTCACGCAGCCGCGCCCCCCTGCCTGTCGACATGGCCTTCCCCGGACATCGCCCAGCGTCCCGGCCGAAATGGCCCTCATGTAAGACTGCTCCTCGCCGTTCGACCATCACGGCCTTCATTTGACCGCGACTCGCCGCACGACCATCACGAATTGTAACTGTTCAGGAGCCCCTCTATTGAGAGCCTTTTCGGAGGAATAGAGCCCAGACGAGGACACATTAAAGCTTAAAAGTCAAAATTGACTACTTCATGTGGAGGGAAAGAATTTCTATAGAGTGTATTTTGGTTGAAAAGGCCCCCAGTTGAGCTCCCCTTGGAGGGGCACCTGAACAGTTACCACGAATTTCATTAAGCCGCCCGGTCCGCCAGCTTGCCCTTCCCTCAGCCGCGCCGCCCGGCAAGCCAGCATGCCCTTCCTCAGGGCTTCCGGGACTTCGGGGCCTTCAGAAGATTCAGGACGACCTCCCGGCCTCCTCCGGCCTCCCTGATATCGCGAAAACCACGTCCGGCGGGACAAAACAACGCCGAAACGGCCGAAAACCACAGCCGGCGATTCCTTCCGCGCGGCCTTCGCGGTGCCTGCGGGCGAGTCCGGGGCCGTTTCCGACCGTCCGGGCCCTCGCGAAGCAGACGTTCGGCAGGGTCAGACCCACGGCGAAAACGGCAGTCCGAAGGACATCAAAGGACTACCGGGCAACTGACGGCCCGCTTCCGGCCGTCCGCGCGGCCCGGCCTCGCACGGGGGCGGGCCGGGCAGACGGAGACCCGCGGACTGACGGGGAACGCCGCCTCAGGAACCCGGGACCCGGCCGGAAGGCCCGGCCGCTCCTTTTCTTCCGGGGCGAGTTCTGATAAGATAAGCGCATGATAGCTGCACGAAAACGTAGATAATCAGCCACCCCGCAGGAACCTCCGGCCGCCTCCCAGGCCGCCGGGGACGCCCGGGCCGGGTCCGGGCACCGGGGCCTCCTGCCCGAGGCCCCCTCCGGCTCCTGCCCCTCAGACCGGGAACCCGGACCCGAGCCCCGGGCACAGCCGAGACGGCGGCTCCCGGACCCCATGCCGCTCAGCCCTCTCCCGCACTCCCCCAATCCCACCGGAGGGATCCCCCCTCCGGCCCGCCACGACCGGGGCGCAAGCCCCCGGCCCCGAGGCGGCCCCCCGGAACGCCCCCGGCCCCGGGACGCGGGCCCGCCCTGCCAGGCCTTTAGAGACTGTCGGAGGTACTTATGGAAAACACTGTGACCTTCCGTCACATGGACCACGACCAGCAGCTCAAGGAGTACGGGATCGACAAGATCTCGAAGCTGGAGAAATACCTGGACTCGGTGCTGGACGCCGAGATAACCTTCACCGTCGAGAAGCACCGGCACCGCACCGCCGTGGTGCTCACGGCGGACGGCGTGAAGATCAAGGCCGACCACGAGTCCGAGGACATGTACTCCGCGGTCGACCTGGTGGTCGACAAGCTGGAGAAGCAGCTGAAGCGCCACCGCGAGAAGCTCAGGCAGCACAAGGGCGGGGGCCCCGCGAGCCTCAAGGAGTTCCCCCAGGAGGAGCCCGAGGAGCTGGAGTCCCGCGGCAACGGCCGCGGCGACGGGAACGGCAGGGCCGGAGGCAACGGCCAGGCCGACGGGAGCTCCCTCTCGCGCACCCTGGACCTGCCCCTCGCCCGCATGAGCCAGTCCGAGGCCGTGAACAGGCTCTCGGAGTCCTCCCTCCCCTTCTACGTCTTCATAGACATGGAGGACGGGGGAACGAGGCTCGTGCGGCACTCCGGAAGCGGCTCCCTCGAGCTCGTGCGCTTCCACCGCCAGGCCGACTGACCTGACCGGGTCCCCGGGGGCCGCCTCGGCGGCCCCCGGAAGCGGCCCGCCTCCGCCCCGAACGTCCGCGACCGAAACGGACACTTCCGATAACAACCTGTCGCGGCGACCGCCACTCCGATCGCCACCCGTTCACGCCTGCCGCAGCCCTCCGAGGCTCCTGGCCGTCACCCCGCAGCCCTCCGAGGCTCCTGGCCGTCACCCCGCAGCCCTCCGAGGCTCCTGGCCGTCATCCCGAAGCCCGCCTCGGCGGCTGGCCGTCACCTCTCAGTCCTCCGAGGCTCCTGGCCGTCATCTCGAAGCCCGCCTCGGCGGCTGGCCGTCACCTCACAGCCTGCCTCGGAGGCTCCCCCCTTTCCACCAACCCGTCTCGGAGACTGGCCGCCACCTCACAGCCCGCCTCGTAGGCTCCCCATTTTCCGCCTGCCCGTCTCGGAGACTGGCCGCCACCTCACAGCCCGTCTCGGAGGCTCCCCCTTTTCACGCAACCGGCCCCGGCGGCTGGCCGTCGCCTCACAGCCCGCCTCGGAGGCTCCCCATTTTCCGCCTGCCCGCCGCGGCTCCTGGCTCTCCTTTCTCGGCCCGCCGCGGCGACAGACGTTTTAGGCGCCTGCCGGCCTCTCCCCGGACACAGCCGCCGCTCCCCGGCCGCGCGTCCGGCCCAGGATCCCTCCCGTTCCGGTTCCCCTACGCCGGGGCCCCCTCCCGGGGCCGCGGCTGTCCAAGCACCGCCCGCCTCACGGTCCCCTCCGGGACCTGCCGACCGCACCCCCGGCGCCCCCTCCCCGGCGGGGGCCGCGCCCGCCCGCGGAGGCGCAGGGCCCGCCAAGGGCCCCAAGGCCGCGATGAACGACCCCACCAAAGCAGGGCTTATCATAATCGTGACGGGGCTCTCGGGCTCGGGGAAATCCTCCGCCCTGAAGATCCTCGAGGACAACGGCTTCCTGGCGATAGACAACCTGCCCGTCCTCCTGCTGCCCAAGCTCCTGGCCATCCGCAAGGAGAGCCGGGGCGACTTCATCAGGCTCGCCGTGGGCATGGACGGCAGGGATCCGGATCTGGTCCGCGAGCACGAGACGGCCTTCGAGGAGGCCAGGGAGATGGGCTACGACCTGAGGCTCCTCTTCCTCGAGGCCGACGACGACGCCCTGGTCAAGAGGTTCACCGAGACCAGGCGCACCCACCCGCTCTACGCCGCCGCCGGCAGCAACCTGGCCGCGGCAATCGAGCTGGAGCGCAGGGAGCTCGTCCCGCTCAGGGCCATCGCCGCCCTGGTCCTGGACACCACCAACCTGAAGGCCCCGAAGCTGAGGGACCTGGTGGTGAGGCGCTTCGTCAACCCCGAGGGCCACCGCCACCTCTCGGTGGAGGTGCTCTCCTTCGGCTTCAAGAACGGCCTCCCCCCGGAGGCCGACCTGATGTTCGACGTCCGCTTCCTTCCCAACCCCTTCTACATCGACAGGCTCCGGAGCCTGGACGGCCGCGACGAGGACGTCCGGGACTACGTGCTCTCCTTCCCCGAGACCCAGGAGTTCCTGGAGAAGCTCCTGGACATCCTGAGATTCCTCCTCCCCCTCTACCAGAAGGAGGGGAAGTCGTACCTGACCATCGCCGTGGGATGCACCGGCGGCCAGCACCGTAGCGTGGCCCTCGCCATGCACATCTGGGAGAAGCTCGGCAAGGACTTCAACGGCCCCCTCGTCCTGAGGCACCGGGACATCTCCTGAGGGGACACGGGCGGCCCCCCTTCCGAGACCGCCCTCTCCAACGCTCATGGCCGCCTCAGGCCGCGTCCGCCCCCTCCCCGGGGACCTGACGTCCGCCCCCGCATCCACGACCGACCCTCTCTCCGGGCTCGGGCCTCCGTCTTCCGTCCCCCGTCCCTTGCCAGGGGCTTTCCGGGCCTCCCCCGGAAGGCCCCTTTTCGCGGCCGCGGCTCGCCGGGGCCCGTCCCCGGCAGTCCGTCGCCCCATCCCTTCCCGGCCCGTCAGGCCGGGTTCCCGCCCCCCGCCTTGACGGACCGCGCCGCCCACTCCGCCCGGCGGCACTCCCCCCGGGACGGGGGGGCTTGAAAGCAGCGCCCGGGGCTGGTAAGTTCACTGTGCTGGGTCAAGCTCCCTCCCGAGCCCCCGTACCGCACCGTCGCCCGCGGCGGCCGGGGGCCTCCGGGGCCGGACTCCCCGGCCCGCCCGCGACCTGAGGTGCCCCATGATCGAAATCGTTGTCGTGTGCCACGAGGATCTGGCCTTCAGGTTCCTGGATGTGGTCGAATTCCTCTTCCGCCACAAGGAGAGGTACTGGCCCGTCGCAATCAAGGAGGGGGAGTCGCCAGACACCCACAAGGCCATGGTGGAGAAGGCGCTATCCGAGGCCGGCGCCGACGGGAACCCCGTCCTGATACTCACCGACCTCTTCGGCGGCACCGCCTGCAACGTCTCCCTCCCCTACCTCCAGAAGGACAAGGTGGAAGTCCTCTCCGGCATAAACCTCGCCATGCTCCTCAGGGCCTTCCAGCGCCGCGTCCGGGTCCCCGAGCCCACCCTCGCGGAGCTGACCTACGACTGCGCCAAGTACGCCTCCGAGGGCATCAGGATCTGCTCGAGCGACATCCGCGTCCGGAACCTGAACCTGGAGGAGGCCGGCCGCAAGGCGGCCGCCAAGAAGAATGTCACGGGATCCTGACATAGCCCCGCCCGGGCACGTCCTGCCCGGGCAAGCGAGCACCCCTGCCCGCGAAGGGCACGGGGCGCGGACGCGCCGCCAGGACTGCGGCCGGGAGCCCTCCGTCCGGGCAGCCGGCGGCCCGGAGCCTGCCGTCCGGACGGACCCCGGCCTGGGTCCCGCCGCACGGGCGGCCTGCGGCCCGGAGCCTGCCGTCCGGACGGACCCCGGCCAGTGTCCCGCCGCACGAGCTTCCGCCGGCCAGGAGCCTGCCGTCCGGACGGACCCCGGCCAGTGTACCGCCGCACGGGCGGCCTGCGGCCAGGAGCCTGCCGTCCCGGCTCCCTGCACCGGGTCCGCCGTCCACCCGGACCCTGCCGGCCCGGAGCGAAAACCCCGAATAGGCCGGTCCCGGCAGGCATCGGGCATCCCCCGAAAGCCCTGGGGCTCCGCGCCCTCCTGGCCCGTCAAGGCCCCCGAGGCCCCACTGCCCCTCCCGGCCTACCCTGCCTCCCTGCCTCTCACGGCCTCCCCGACCGTCAAGGCCCACGCGGCACCCCTGCCCCTCCCGGCCTACCCTGCCTCCCTGGCTCTCCCGGCCTCCCCGACCGTCAAGGCCCCCGCGGCACCCCTGCCCCTCCCGGCCTCTCCTGTCTCCCTGCCTCTCCCGGCGTCCCCGCCCGTCAAGGCCCCCGCGGCCCCCCTGCCCCCCGAGACGTCCCCGGCCTCCCTGCCCTTCAAAACGAAACACGCCCCCCGCCGCCCCGTGGCGTCCCGGACCTCCCGAACCAGCGGGGCCGCCCAGGCCCGGCGGGCCTCCCGGACCGCCTGGCCGTCCCGCCAGGCGCGAAAGCCCGGAGGACGCTAGAGATGCCGGTCGTCCTCGCGCGCATAGACCAGCGCTTCATACACGGCCAGATCCTGGCCTCGGGGGCGCTCGCCAGGAGGAGGGTGACCGGGGTAATCGTGGCGGACAGGGCGCTGTGCGGGGACGAGACCAGGAAGCGCATATTCGACGGGGCCCTGACCGCGGCCGACCCTCCCGTGAGGCGCGGGGCGGTGTACGTGGACCCGTCCAGGATCTGCGAGCTCCTGGACGCCAGGGAGGTGGCCGCCGAGAGGTACCTCGCCATCTTCGGGGACATGGCGGGGGTGCTGGCCGCCCTGGACGCGGGGGCCGCGCTTGACGCCCTGAACCTGGGCAACTTCTGCTCCTCGGCGGACGACCGCTCCGAGCTGTACCAGGGCTTCACCGCCGGGCCCTCCGAGATAGCCGAGCTGGACGAGCTGGCCCGCCGGGTGCGGCAGATCTACTTCGGCCCCCTGGACGACCCGCACATGTGCTACCGCCCGCATGCCCCCAGCCCGGGCCGCCCGCCGTGCCCGGGCCCCGGCGGGCAGCCGGGCAGGCCGCGGGGCGCGTGAATGCTCGCGAGCCTCGCCATACCGCTCCTGGCCGCGGCGGCCCTGAGCCTCGACCGGCGGGCCTTCATGCAGACCATGCTCGGGAGGCCGCTCGTCACGGGCGCGGCCGTGGGGATCCTGCTGGACGCGCCGGCTGCGGGGATCTCCCTGGGTCTCTGGACGGAGCTCCTGTGGCTCTGGAAGCTCACGTCGGGCGGATACTACACGCCCAACACCCCGCTCGCGCTCTCCGCAGTGCTCATAGCCCTTTTCGGGGCCGGGGCCCCGGGGCCCGCCGACTGGCAGGCCCGCGCGGTCCTGGGCTTCGCCCTCGTGCCCTGCCTGGCCTGCGCGCTCATCCGCGCCGACGTGCTCCTGAGGAGGGTGGCGGGCGACCGCTCCAGGAGGCTGAGGCTCCTGTTCCGGGACATCGAGGCAGGCGAGGGGGGAAGGGAGGCGGCCGGGGCCGCGGCCCCGCGGGCCTTCCGGAATGCCGCCCTGGCCGGGATCGCGGAGAGCTTCCTGGCGTCCGTCGTGGCGCTCGCGGTCATGATCCCCCTGGTGAGGCTGGCGGCCACCGTCCTGGCGGCCGGGACCCCGGACTCGTTCTGGGGGCCGGTCGCGGCCTTCGCTCCCTACGCCCCGGCGGCGGGACTCCTGGGCATAGCCTCGTCACTGTCGAGGCCGTACCTGGCGCCGTACCTGCTAGGGGCGCTCGCGGCCGCCCTCGGCCTGGCGCTGTACCGCGCCCTGGCAGGGGGGGCGCTCCTGTGAGGTCCGCCTTTCCCGGGCCGACCACCTTCCTGACGGCCCGCCCTGCCGGAAGCGGCGGGCCGGCCGCCTTCCGGACAGCCGGCCCCGCCTCGGACGGCTCTCCGGTCCCCTTCAGGACAGACCGCGCTGCCCCGGACGGCGTGCCGGCTCCGTTCCCGACAGCCTTCCCGGCCGGAGACGGCTCCCCGGTCCCCTTCAGGACAGACCGCACTGCCCCGGACGGCTCTCCGGTCCCCGTCAGGACTGCCCGCCCGGCCGGAGACGGCTGGCCGGTCCCCTTCCGGACGATCCGCGCTGCCCCGGACGGCTCTCCGGTCCCCTTCCGGACGGCCCGCCCGGCCGGAAACGGCGGGCGGCCCGCGGCCGTTCTCCCGACCGTGCGGGTTGCGGTCGGGAGACTTCCCTGCCGATTCGGTAGCGATATCTCGCGGAAGCACTTTCATTTCCCGTGCGGGCTCTGATATCATGATGGGCGAAGTGCTGAGGGTGCTGTCCCCGGAGGACCTCCCGGAGCTCCTCCAGCTGGAGAGGGAGTGCTTCCCGGACAGCGCCTGGACCCTCGAGGGCTACCTGTGCGAGATGGAGCGCCCCTTCACCGTGACGCTGGGCCTCTTCCGCCGGCCCGGGCCCGCCGCCCGGGGCCGGGACGGGGCGCGGGCGGGAGCCGCCGGCCCGGAAGGCGGCGCCGGGACGGACGGGCGGACGGGCGCTCCCTTCCCTCCCGTGCCGCTCTCGGCCTTCGCCTTGTTCTGGCTGCTCGAGGGCGAGTGCCACGTCATGAGGCTCGCCGTGGCCCCGGAACGCCGGCGCGAGGGCCTGGGCGGGAGGATGCTGGACGCCGTGGTCAGGCTCTCCGAGGCCAAGGGCATGGGAAGGGCGCTCCTCGAGGTCCGCGAGACCAACGGTGCCGCGCTCTCCCTGTACCGCTCCGCCGGCTTCAGGGTGACCGGGCGCAGGCGGGGCTATTACGAGGGCGGGCGCACTGACGCACTCACCATGACGCTCTCCCTCCCCCGCGGAACCCCGGGCGGGGCCGGCGGCGTCAGCTGACAGGACACGGGCTACCAAGAAATGGCAGAGACCATACTGGTTGTGGACGACGAGAAGGACATCCGGCTCACCCTGGGGGGGCTCCTCGCCGACGAGGGCTACCTGGTGGCACAGGCGTCCTCCGCCCAGGAGGCCCTGGAGAGAATGGACGAGTCGGTCCCCTCGCTGGTCGTCCTGGATCTCTGGATGGGCGGGTCCGAGGAGGGCTTCACGGTCCTGAACCATATCCAGGAGGAAAGGTCGCAGCTGCCCGTGGTGGTCATATCCGGCCACGGGAACGTGGAGACGGCCGTCAAGGCGGTCAAGAACGGCGCCTTCGACTTCATCGAGAAGCCCCTCTCCGCAGACAAGCTCCTCCTGACCGTCCAGAGGGCCCTGGACTTCAGGAGGCTCTCCGAGGAGAACCGGGTCCTGCGCGGCAGGAGCTTCAAGGACGGCGGCCGGCTCTTCGTGGGGGCCTCGGCCTCCATGCGGGCCCTCCTGAACACCATCGAGATGGTGGCCCCCACCCCGGCATCGGTCCTCATCACCGGCGAGAACGGCGTGGGCAAGGAGCTGGTTGCCCAGACGGTCCACTCGCTCTCTGACAGGGCCTCCCGGCAGATGGTGGAGATAAACTGCGCGGCCATCCCCGAGGAGCTCGTGGAGAGCGAGCTGTTCGGCCACGAGAAGGGGGCGTTCACCGGGGCCGACAGGAAGAGGCAGGGCCGCTTCGACGCGGCCAACCACTCCACCCTGTTCCTGGACGAGATAGGCGACATGTCGCTCAAGACCCAGGCCAAGATCCTGAGGATCCTCCAGGAGCAGAAGTTCGAGAGGGTGGGCGGCTCCAAGACCATCAGCGTGGACGTGCGGATCATAGCGGCGAGCAACAAGGATCTCCAGCAGGAGATAGATCGCGGGACCTTCCGCAGCGACCTCTACTACCGCCTGAACGTCGTGCGCCTGGCGGTCCCCCCCCTGCGCGAGCGGCTGGAGGACATCCCGGGGCTGGCCCAGCAGTTCCTGGCCTCCTACATCGCCGAGAACCACCTGGAGCCCAAGACCCTCGACCCGGCCCTCGTGGAGGAGCTCCGGAAGCGCCACTGGCCCGGCAACATCAGGGAGCTCAAGAACACCATCGAGCGGCTGGCCATAACCACCCAGGGGCCCGTCATAAAGACCGACCCCGAGGCCCTGACGGCGGGCGCGGCGTGGCAGCCCGCGAGCCAGAAGAACGGCGGGTCCGCCGACGACTGGATGTTCCTCCCCTACCGCGAGGCAAAGCAGGAGTTCGAGAAGCGCTACTTCCGCCGCCAGCTGGACGCCCACGACGGGAACGTGACCAAGACCGCCGAGGCCATAAACCTTGACCGCTCGACCATCCATAAGAAGATAAACGAGCGCTCGACCATCCATAAGAAGACGAACGAGCTGGACAAGAACGACGAGACCGACGGCCCCAAGAACGACGAGACCGGCGGCCCCAAGAACGACGAGACCGGCGGCCCCAAGAACGACAAGACCGGCGGCCCCAAGAACGACAAGACCGGCGGCCCCAAGAACGACAAGACCGGCGGCCCCAAGTCCGGC
The DNA here is from genome assembly GCA_031263525.1 of Deltaproteobacteria bacterium. GTDB lineage: Bacteria > Desulfobacterota > Desulfarculia > Adiutricales > Adiutricaceae > JAIRZX01. The sequence continues at coordinate 14,091 of JAISFP010000167.1, forward strand.
GGCTGAGGCACGGCGGAAGCCAGCGGTCGGACGGAGGCCGGGAACTGCCGGGCGGAGGCCCTGGCCGCAATGACTTGGAGGACCTCCCGCCGAGACCCACCGATGAACCTTCTGCCGGTCCCGGAGGGGCCCTCCGGGACCGGTGCCCGCGCCCGCGCCCGGCCGAACTGAGGCCGGGAACTGCCGGGCGAAAGCCCGGGCCGTGACGACTTGCAGGGCCGCCCGCCGGCCACCCCGCAACGCTTCTGCCGGTCTCGGAGGGGGTCCTCCGGGACTGGAGACCGGGAACTGACGGGTCGGGGCCCCGGCCGCGAAGACCGGGAGGGCCGCCCGCCGCGGCCCGCCCCCAACACAGCCGCCTGTCCGGGAGAGGCCCTCCGGGACCGGCTCCATCGTCGGCCCGCGGCCGGCGGCCGGTCCGGAACCGGCCTGGAGTGCTGGCTTGAAGAACCCGTTCACGAGCCTGATGGACCTGTACGACCGCCTCGACAGGGGCGGGATCACCGGCTGGCCCCTCCTGGCGGCCGCGCTATCCTTCTACACGGCGCTGGCGGCGGTGCCGGTGCTCGCCATCTGCTTCGCCGTGGCCAGGTCGCTGGGCCTGGAGGAGGCCCTGAACAACGCCCTCCGGAACAACTTCGCCGGCCAGGAGCAGGTGCTGGCCATGCTCTCCTCCTTCGCCGAGAACCTCATACGGAACTTTTCCGGGAGCATCCTGGTCTTCACGGCCCTCGGGTTCATATTCTGGTCCGTCTACGGCATCCTCTGGCAGCTGGAGGTGAACTTCTCGAAGATCTTCGGCTACCTGTCGGACCGCCAGGCCATCCACCGGGCGACCGACTACCTGACCATCATGCTGGTCATCCCCATATTCCTGGTCGCCGCGGGGAGCTCCACCATCTTCGTGACCTTCCTGGAGGCCGCCCTCCCGGCCAGGGTCCAGGCAATAGTGGGCCTCCAGCCTCTTGCCTCCGCCGCCATGAAGGTGCTCCCCTTCCTCGTGTGGTGGATAGTGCTGACCTGGACATACGCCTACTTCAGCCGCGGGATAGTCCGGTGGAGGGAGAGGCTCCTGGGGGGCTTCATAGCAGGGCTCTTCTTCCAGCTCTTCCAGACCTTCTACCTCAAGATCATCTTCAAGGTCACGAGCTACAACGCCATCTACGGGACCTTCGCGGCGGTGCCGCTGTTCCTCATCTGGCTCTACGTGAGCTGGATCATAGTCATCGCCGGGGGCGAGGCGACCAGGAGGTTCACTGACTTCTTCCTCACCCGCCTCCCGCTCACCAGGATCCTCGAGCCCCTGTCCTTCGCCGAGATGACGAGGCTCGCCCACCGGACCATGGAGCTCGCCCTGGACCGCTTCAGGGAGGGCCCCGGCACGAAGCCGCTGGGCCTGAACGAGATGGCCAGGCTCCTGGGCGAGCCCGTCCCCTACACGGGCAGGGCGGTGAACACCCTCATGAGGTGCGGGCTCCTCACCCGCGTGGCCTCGCAGGAGAGCGACAACGGCCCCGAGTTCCTGCCCTCGGCCGACCCGGACTGCATCACGCCGGAACTCATCGACGCCAAGCTGGGGGAGCTGGACATGTCGTAGGGGGCAGGGGACCGGGCTGCGGAGACAGGAGATCTGCGACCCGAGGCAGGAACCGGGTGCCTGGGCCCTGAGAAAGGGGGCCTGAACCATGGGTCAGGGGACCGGAACCCTGGCCGGAACCGGGGAACGGGGCACCGTGACCGGAACCGGGGAACGGTGTCCTGGGCCAGGGGGCCGGAACCATGGGTCAGGGGACCGGAACCCTGACCGGAACCGGAGAACGGGGCACCGTGACCGGGACCGGGGAACGGTGTCCTGAACCAGGGGACCTGAACCCCGAGTCCGGAGCCGGGGCCCTGGGAAGGGGGACCGGAACCCCGAGTCCGGAACCTGGGAACGGGAACCACGCACCGGAGCCCGGAACCGAGGGCTGGGGACCTTAGACATGGGGCCGGGAACAGGGGCTCAGGAATATCCGGACTGGTTCCCGGAGAAAACCCGAGCAAATCTGGGCTAACCTCTGCAAACAGCAGAATCTTTGAGAAAACCGAAGAAAAGCGTAGACGTCGAGTGAGTTGCGGGCCGGCGCTATCCAGCAGGCATCTTGTGTCATCATAAGAGATAACCCTCAATACCAGGATGTTTCAGTGGACATTCCCTGAAAATTCGTAACCATTAAGGTATCCCCCCCAACTGGAACTCAACAGGGGGATCTTGCCAGCCAAAATGACCTCTATGGAAATTATTTGCCCAATATGAAGTATCAATAGTTGACTCTTCAACTTCAGCCGTTCCTCAACATGGCTCTTTATCTTCCGAAAAAGGCAACTGTTCAGGGTGCCCCACCCAAGAGGAGCTTAACAGGAGGATCCTCCCAGCCAAAATGCCCTCTTCAGAGGCACTGTCCCTCCACATGAAGTATTCATTGTTGACTCTTCAACTTTTAGAGTTCCTCTTCAGGGTTCTCCTCCTCCGAAAATGCCCTCAATAGAGGAGCTCCTGAACAGTTACCGAAAAAGTTCCTCAATAGAGGGGGGCCTGAATGGCTACGGAAATTCGGGAAACCGCCGGGTCCGGCAGCAACCTGCCGACTTCCGCCCCTGACGTGGACATGCAGGCGTAGCGCCAGGCAAACTCGACGCTCTGGACTTGACATTGCAGGAACCGCCCTCCAGGACGAGCCTGGACCGCCACCCGCCTCGACATGTGTTCACTGCGGCTTTTGACATGACGGCCCCTGGAACCCGCGAGGAGTTTCACCGGAAACATTCCCAGCTTCCTATCCAATGTCGCCAGCCTAAAAGAAAAGGACGAAAATTAAGGCAGGCATTCGGAGCCCAGCGCATGACGGGCCGGGATGCCGCCCCCCTTGACGTGCGCCGCGCCGGAATGGTACCGTTAAGGCACGTTTCAGTCCCCGCGGGCAACCCTGCCGGGGCCGGGCGACGGCCCGCCCCTGACTGGAACGGGGTCCGGACTGCCCCGGCGTCAGAACGCCGCCGGGTTCCGGCGCCGGAACTGGACAGGAGCCTCGGCCAGGGCCCGGATTCCCAAAAGGGGCCGGATTACTGTCGGGAACGAGGCCAGCGGAAGTCCGCCGGAAGACCCGTGCAAGGTCCGGCGGGGCCTGGCGCGGACAGGAGGGCGTCACGTGTCCCGCCCGTGCCCGGACTGATGCCTCGGGCAGAGACGCCGCGGTCGCCATATTCCGCGCGGAGGCAGGAGGAGAAGGCTCGCATGTCACGGACGCCAGTGCCGCCGGACCGATTTCCGGAGGAGCTCGAGACCCTGAAAGTCTGGTCTGCGGACGACGCGCCGGACCGCGAGCTGGCGTTACGGGCCAGGATTGTCAGGATGGCCCTCGCAGGCGAGGAGACACTGGGGATTGTCACGAAGCTTCACGCGCCGCAAGGCACGGTCAGGCGGTGGTGCGACGCTTTCGCGGCGTCCGGCACCGAGGGGCTTCTGGATGACCTTCCGGAAGGGGGGGCCGACGCCGCCCGCGAGCTGACGTCGAATGCTCCCGGCAGTCGCGTCGAGACGCCGTCTCACGCGGGTCCGACTGCCGGCGGCCCCGGGTTCCAGCCTGCCCCGGAGCGGTCCCGCGTTTCTCCCCTCGGGAAGGTGCCTGATGCGGATCCCGCAGTCCTTCCGACCGGCGACCGGCCGGCAGAGGACGGACAGGCCGCCCGAGCCCGGAAACGTGCCGGACACGCGGCCCCGGCCTCAGAAACGTGCGGACAGGCGGCCATATCCGCAGACAAGGACGGACAGGCAGTCCCGCGACAGGAAAACCGCTCCGGCACCGGGCATGCCGCCTCGCGGCCCATGCCGGTCAGGGCGGACGGCGTCAGTACCCCCGACCCCTCGGCCTGGACGGGCCGGACTGCTCCCCCTAAGGACGTTCGCAGAGAGAAGCGCGCTTCCCCCGTCATGGAGGCCGTGGCGAAGCTAGTCTCCGGCCCCCTGCCAGACAGCGCGCGGCCCTGGTCAGCCACCGGAGTCTCGCGTGAGCTGGGAATCAGCGTCTCCGCCGCCGGAAAGGCCCTCAGGGCCCTCGGAATAGTCCGGCCTCGTTTCCGTGTCCTGGGAACGGCGCTGGCCTCCCGGAGCCAGGAGGAGATGGACGAGCTGGACCGCATGGCGGAAGGCAGCGCGCCGACTCCCCGGATCGCCCTGCGCGCCAGGACCGTGGCGGCCTGCCTGCGCGGCCAGAGCACCGTCGCCGCCAGCAGGGACTTGGGCTTGACGGCGAAAACGGTCTACTGCTGGGTCCGCTCGTTCGCCGAGCACGGTCCGAAGGGGATCGTGAAAGTGCGGTACCAGGAAATCCCGTCCGTCCGCCATTCCCTCCAGCTCGTCTCGTGCCTTGCCGGCAGCCCGCCTCCGGCCGGCCGTGACCGCTGGACCGCGAGCCTCCTTGCCGAGGAGCTGGGGCTGCCCCGGGGGACGGTCCGGAAGGCGCTCGCGCACGGCGGGTTAAGCCTCGGCCGGACAGACGTCCTCGACCGGATCCGGAACAGTCGGAGCGCCGAGGAACTGGCCGAGCTGGAACGCATGGCTGACGGCGGCGCGCCCACGCCCGCCTCGGCAACCCGCGCGGGAGCGGTCTTGGCGGTCCTCCGCGGGGAGGCCAGGCCGTCCGTATGCCGTCGTTACGGCATGTCAGATCGTCAGCTCTACCTCTTGGCCGACTCCTTCGCCAATTGCGGCACGGCTGGGATAGTGCGGCTGACCCGGGGCTGCGGCAGCATCTCCGTCGGGAAGGCCCGCCCCCTGGTGAGGGCTCTCGCCCAGGCCCCTCCGCCGGCGGGCCACAGCCGCTGGACGGAGCCGCTCATGGCCGCCGAACTGGGGCTGCCGCCGTTTGCCGTCCGGAACGCGCTCGCGGCGGAAGGGATCATCTTCAACAGCCACCTGAACACGCCCATGCTCATGTCCTCGCTGAGCGCGGAGCACCTTGCCGTGCTGGAACGCACGGCCAAGGGCGACGCCCCTTCTCCGCAGAGCGTGACCTGGGCCCGCGCGCTCCTCGCGATCCGCGGCGGCGAGTCATTGTCTTCCGTGGCAAGGCGCCTTGGCGTCACGAGGACCGCGCCCTACCTCTGGGTCAGGAACTTCGCGCGTCTCGGCCCTGACTGGCTTCTCGGCACACTGCCGCACAACGTGCCCGGCAGCGCCTCCGGCCCGGCCAAGCCGGAGGCCTTCACGCCGGAAGGCGGACGTGCCGACGGGGCGCCGCCTGAAGGAGGGGACCTCCCGACGCCGGACCGGACCGGATCCGGGCCGGGGCAGTGCCTCCCCCTCCCGTCCCTCAAGGAAGGCGCGACGCTCATGTCTCAGCACTTCGTTTCCGCCAGGCTCCTGGCAGCCCGGAGCGAGGACGACCTCGCCGAGCTTGAGCGCATGGCGGGGGGCCGGGCTCCGACTCCTCTAATCGCGGCCCGGGCCGGCGCCGTGGCGGCGTTCGTCCGCGGCGAGTCCAGGACTGCCGCCGGCCTGCGTTTCGGCCTGACGCCCGTCCGTGTCTCGGAGTGGGCCAGCTCGTTCGCCCTGCTCGGCCCGGAAGGCCTCCTCCGCAAGGCGAGGCCCGACACGCCCGCTGTCCTGAAGGCACGCCCGCTTCTGAAAAATCTGCTGGGCGGCAGCCCTCCGGAGGGCCACTCCCGCTGGACGATGCAGCTCATCGCCGAGAGCCTGAAGACAAGCCGCTGGACGGTAAAAAGTGCGCTTTCGGCCGAGGGGATACGCCTCCGCCCGTGCCCCGCCGCCGCCAGCCTCCTCGCCGAACGGAGCGAGGAGGACGTCGCAGAGCTGCGCCGGATGACGGACGGCCGCTCGCATTCCCCCGGGGTTGCCGTCCGCGCACGGGCAGTCTCGGCCGTCCTCGACGGAGAGAGCTCAGCCTCCGTCGCCCGCAGGCTGGGCGTGTCTCGCACCCTGGTCTTCGCCTGGACCCAGTCGTTTGCCCAGCACGGGCCGAAAGGCCTGGAGCGTGTTGACCGTCGCAAGCACGCCCTTGAGCCAGGCCCCGACGGCAAGGTCACCGGCGAGCTGTCCTCCGAGGCAGGTCCGGACATGCCGGGCCGCGGCCCCGGCGGCAGGTGAGGGGCGGCGTCCGCGAGGGCGAGCCATTCTGGCACGTGCCGGACCGTCCGGTCGGTCTGGCTGCCTGCGCCTGCCGAAACGCCCCCGAGGCGGACTGGCCGGACCGGGCTCTCACGTGAGCTTACGGACACGCCCCGGCTCGGCCGCCCGTCTTACGAGGCACGGGCTCATGGCACGCGGTGAAATATCTGAAGAGCCTCGCGAGGACCCATGAAAGGCCGGGCCGGAATGTCTCGGAAACGCCTTTTGGGTTAATTTATTCAATTTGCAACCGCATGTGGTGTAGTCGATAGAACATATCCGAATGAAGACGACAATCCACATCCGGCAGGGGCGGCCTTTCAGCCCGGACAGGCACGCACTGCCGGCCCAGGACTTCCCCGCCGCCCTCCCGGGCGGCCTTCCCGCCGCCGTCCTTGGGCAGACTCACCCGCGCAGGGACGGACACCTCCTGTCCCCTTCCGGCCCCGCTCCCTGTCCCATGGGCCTCCGCCCTCGCCGGGACGGCCTGTCGGCAGAAGGACGTGGCAGCCCGGCCTGCGGAAGGACGTGCCGTCACCAAAGGCACATGGCGGCTTCCACGGCGCCGGACGGCCTGTCCCCCGGGTGACATGCCTGACTCGCTCCAGTCCCGGCAATGCTCCAGAACTGCCTGGGGTCCGGCGGCGTCCGGACTCCCGCGCCCGACATGCACCGCCTTCAGCACGGGGACGCTCCGCTTGCCCTTTGCCCCCGTCGACCCAGCCGCCCCCGTCCGCCTCCGGCACACGGGGGCATTGTCCAGGTCCTTCCGGACGCTGAGTTCAGGCCAGGGCGGACGCCGCCCGCGAGCCTGCCGCGGAGGCGATTGGCGGCATAGCGGAAACGTCCGCGCCCGGAGCCAAGCCGGGCAGATACGCAGGCCTGCCGGCGTGCGGGGCCGGAGCCACACCCCGCAGAAAGGACCCTGCCGAAGGGCCGTCAGGCCAGGGGACTGCCAGCCGCACGGCAAAGGACGGGACGGACTCCCGAAAGGAAATTGCTGACAGGCCGGGTTCCCTGCCCGCGGCGGCTGACGGGGCCGGCAGTGCCATGGCGCTTCCCGAGCCTTTCAAGCAGCCCGGCGCCCCGGACGATCCCGGCAGGACTTGAAGCGGGGCCACCGCGGGCGGCGCACACGTCGGGAATGTCTCTCCGGACATCCTGGACGCCGTGGAGAGGCTCGTCTCCGGGCCGCCTCCCGCGGGCTAGTCACGCTGGTACCTCAGGCACGTGGCTCGGGAGCTGTCCATATCCAAGACCACGGCCACGCATGCCTTGAAGACTGCCGGAATCACGGGCGAAAGTTTCCGTGTCCTGGAAACCGCCCTGGCAGCACGGAGGCAGGATGACCTCGCCGACCTGGAGCGCATGGCGGAAGGCCTCGCTCCGACAAACGAAATCGTCAGGCGAGCCATCGGCGTGGTTGCCTGCCAGCGCGGCGAATCCCTGAGAGACTCCGCCGCCCGCTTCGCCATGAACTTGATTTCAGTCTGCGACTGGCTCCGCTCCTTCTCCACGCTCGGACCGTACGGGATCCTGAAACTGGTTAAGTCCGAGACCCCGATCGTCAGAAAGTCGCGCCCGCCGGCAAGTGACCTCGTGAGCGGCCCACTTCTGGCGGGCCGGGACCGCCGGCCCATTTCTGGGGTTGCCGAAGAGCTGGGGTTAAGCACGGGCTCTGCCACGGCTGCGCTCAGGGAGGAGGGGATACGCTTCCGCCCGGCACGCCCGCCGGCCTTCTCCTGGCCGGCCTTCTCCTGGATGGAATGACCAGCGAGAAGGTGGCCGATCTTGACCGCACGGCAGGCGGCGGCGCGCCGACACAGGAAATCGCGGTCAGCTCCGGTGCGGCTGCCGCAATAATGCGCGGGAAGCACAGTTCCGCCGTCGGCCCGCGTTTCGGCATGACGTGCGGCCGGGCTGACCGGCGGACCCGCTCGTTCGCCCTGCTCGGCACGGCAGGGCTGGCTCGGACGGCTCCGGACGACGACCCGTCCGTCCTGAAGGCCCGGCCGCTCGAGAGATGCCTCGCAACAGGTCCTCCCCCCGGGACCATGTCCGCTGGAGAGTGTCCCTCATGGCCGGCAGGCTGGGAATCAGCCTCCGGACTGCCGAGCGAACGCCCGACGCGGAAGGGAACCGCCTCGAACCTTACGCTCTCGAAGAGATAATCATTTCCTCTCGGAACGCCGGTGACATCGACAAGCTCGGACGCATCGTCAAGGACCCAGCTGCCTCCCCGGAGATCGGCGCAAGCGCCGGAGCGGTCCGGCGCTCCTCGGTGGCGAGACCGAGGGTTCCGCCGGAAAAAGTCTCGGCGTCCATCCTGTCAATATTTCCACCCGGGCCGGCTCGTACGCACGTCTCGGCCCGGATTGGCCCGGATTGGCTCGCCTGCCCGCCTCCCCGATACGGACCCGGCACCGCTTCCGTCCGGAAGGAGCGCCCGCCTCCCCGATACGGACCCGGCACCGCTTCCGTACGAAAGGCGCGCCCGCCTGTCAGGTCTCTCGTTAGCGGACCTCCGCCGGTGGGAAGAAGCCGAAGGACCATCGCTGTGACTGACGAAAAGCTCGGCCTTCACCTCCCGACCGTGAGGAGTTCGCCTGTCGAGGAAAAGATATCTCTCTGCCCTGACAATGCCGGGATCAGGCTCCTGACCGGTCGCTGCCGCTGGGATCTGGCCGTGCCGAAGCAGCTGACGAAGGCGACGCGCCATCGCCGGAGAGCGCCGCCCGCGCCGGCGCGCTCGTCGCGGTCCCCGACGTCGAGACCATCTCGGGCACCGCAACGTTTTCGGCTTCAAGCCAAGAATCGTGAACACGTGGGCCCACTCGTTTGCCAGGCTCTGACCCGAAAGCCTCGCGGGCAAGAAGCCGGCAGTACCTGCACCCTCATGAAGCCCGGCGGCATCCCGGCCCATGAAAGCAGTGTCATGAAGTACTGCTACATGCAGTGGCGTAACCGGTGCTGGGGCCCCGGAAACTCTTTCGTGATAAGACTCGCCAGCTGGCGAAAGATCTTGCGAGCGGGCCTCCCCCGGACGGATGTGACCGCTGGACCAAGCGTCTCATTTACGAGAAGCCGAGCTGAAACTCGCGACTGTCAGTTCAGCTCTTTCTGGGGAGAGGATACGTCCCGGCAGGCACGGCGTCGGAGCCGGGACCCTTGCCGGCCGAAGCCGAGACAATCTTGCCAAGCAGAAACGGATGGCGGAGGGCGACGCGCCCTTTCCGGAGACAGCCGCCCGCCCAGATGCGCTGGTCGCGATCCTCGACGGCTAGACCGTCTCGGGCGCCGCAAGGCTTTTCTGCATGTCAGGAAGAACGGCGACCCGGCGGGCCGTCTCGTTTGAAAGTGTCGGCCCGGACGGCCTGTCGCATGATTCCGCGACAGGCCGCAAGCGTCCGTGAAACTCCTCCCGCCTTCAAGGGCGCCCGGCGAACGCCCCGCCATTAAAGGCGAACGTTGCCGGCCCGGGGGCCGCCGTCCGGCAGCCTCCCCCGGCGACAAACACGCGGTGCCGGGTCCGAGATGCCGGCGGACGCGATGGCGCCCGCCCATGACGCGCAAGGAATCGTCACGGCGGGGGATGCTGACGACGGATTCCGTAACGCCCCGAGTCGAGCGGCGCGGGAACGTGAGCCTGCGGACTCGACCCTTCGCGGTCGCCCTTCTTCCGAGACACGGGCTCCAGTCACGCGCGCACGTTCCGGAAGAACGGCGCGAGGACCCGAGGCCGGCCCGGCCCGAACCCCACGCAGGCAATTGATTGGTTACTTTCTTGAACTTGCACCATCTTACGGTGCCGTGGTCCGGACTGACCCGGAAAAATCAAGACTTCGGTCCGCCAGCTACGGCATTTTACCGGAACAGGCCCCCGCTCCCGTCTCCGGACTTCCCCGCCGCCGACCTTGACGGGCCCCCCGCGACGGGACGGCCCCCGCCGGACCCTGTTCGGTCCTGCTCCAAGTTCCACAGGCCCAAGCCCTCGCCGGGAAGGCCTGAAGACAAGGGGACATGGCTGCCGCGCACGGGACCCCGGAACGACTCCGAACTGGCGAAGGCCGAAACGTCCAGGACCGTTCTTCGACATATTACCCGTTTAATTAAATGTCGGAATCTTCTTCCATGTTTTTGAGCGAACCATGACGAGGAGATAGCAGGGCTGGGCTGTTTCCCAGTCTTTCCACCCATAGGCTGACAGCCAAAA
>JAISFP010000170.1 GCA_031263525.1 Deltaproteobacteria bacterium
CGGGGAGCCCGGAGCGTCCGGACGGGCTGACGGGGCCGGAGACGGGGAGCCCGGAGCGTCCGGACGGGCTGACGGGGCCGGAGACGGGGAGTCAGGAGCGTCCGGACGGGCTGACGGGGCCGGAGACGGGGAGCGTCCAGACGGGCTGACGGGGCAAGGCCACTTCCGGAAGGCCAGGGATCCCCCAGTGCCCCGGGAAGACTCCCATGGTGCCCGCCTCCGGGAGAGACTCGGGGGGAGGCCGGGGCAAGGCCCGGTCCATGTCCACGTGACGGTCCGGGGCAACCGTTGAAATTTATCGTATGTCCCACAACCCTAAATCATCAATTGTCCCTAAAACATCAATTGTTCAACACGCTTACGATATGGGTTGTTCAACAATATTAAAATTTCTCAACCATTTAGATGACTTCACAGCATACTGCGCGTATCGCAGGCCGTTAATGAAATCCCTGCTCAAATAGACATGAAAATGGAAATGTCACAAGATATGGAGGAGATATCGCAACGCTTTAACAATGCATAGGCGGAGACATGGAGGAGACATCAAAACATCTTAAGGATACAGCTACGACTGCCAGAAGGATATGTCAGAATATCGTTCCAATATCACTGCATCAGGAGATTGAAAGTTCCATGCGTTTGAAAAATGACGCCGTGCCTGTCGGCAGGCCGTTTCACAGCATTTTGACAATTGACCGCCAGTCCGTCATTTCCGCCCCGGAATCGTCTTGTGGTCTGGACTATGCGCGCGATCGGGGGGTGCGAGCCGAGCTGTCCGGAACAGGAGCAAGTCAAGGCGTCCTAGCCTGGATGTCAGAAACGCCTGTCAGGTCTGCCTCCGTGCAAAATTGTAGCCATTGCGCAGGGCAAGCATTACGCTTCCGGATAAATATTAGAAAATGTTGAAAGATTTTCCCACATTATGGGAGTGAGTCATGGCAAAGAGATACCAGATCTGGAGTCTTACACTGATTTCTCACCCCTGGAGCGATAGCCCAAATTATAACATTTAACCGAACTCGTAATAGTTTCCATGCTGACGTCTCCAGCTCATGACACGGACAGGTCCGACAAAGACTCCCGGCGCATCCGCTCCGACTGTTCACGGTTTTTCGGAAGGGGGCAGTCGATTCGAGTCTTCCTCCGGGCAGATCTCTCAAAAGCTACCTCTTCATTTTTTCATGATCCGTATGACATTTTCATGATGCGTGGGACAATTATCCTTTGCAGACCTCAGTTAAGAAGGAGAAGAGGATAACAACGGCAAACCCGATGAGAATCAAAATGTCATGGGCGTCCATGGCGGCATCATTTCGCGGGGTGACGCGGCATCGAAACGCGTGGCCTCCGGAGTCCTTTCAGTTTGACTTTGACATGTCCTGCATGCCCGCGTCAGTCGTGTTCGAGCATCATGCCCCGTGCCGTCCGGACGAGACGGCGACCAAGCTCGCGGAGACTTGTCTGCGCCACCCCGAGTCCTCAGGCAAGAGTCGGGAGGAGTGCTGGGTCCGGTACGTGAACTGGCTTCACATCTGCTGCGCCCTGCTCAGGAACCCTGGCGAGACTGAGCTCTGGTCGCTCGACCGCGCGGACGTCCCGGCCCGGAAGAACGCCGTCCTTCGCCGGCCGCCCGGCAGGACCCGCCGGACCTGGATGCCGGCCCGAGTGGTCGAGTCGCTCCACAAAAACTCCGGGCCATGCAGGTCCTCGCTCCCGCGACGACCAGTCGAAGACCTGAAGCTTGCGGCGTGGCCGGATCTGGACGGCGAATGGGAGGCAGACGGCTGCCGAAAAAGAGGACGAGCAGTCAGAAGCCGTCTCTCATTATAACCTACCCGAACCCTCACTTGACGACTGCCCGGCGAAACGTGGCTGAATCCCCCCGTGCGAAGACTAGTCCGACCGGCGCATGCCCTCCCGGATCCTACGAAACAAAGTTTCCGCAGCCCAGACAGAGAAGACAAGGACTCTGGACCAGCGCTCATCTCCGGCGCATCTTCTGCCAGCCCCTTTCCAGTGTGACGCAGTCCCCCCGGACGCCTGCGGCTTTCCTGTCCGGGCAGTCTGCAGTGAAGCCATTCGGATTTTCACTCTGTGACGTGCTCTCGATCACTCACGGCCCGAGCCGGACAAACGAGCCGGCAAACTCGCGGACCCTGTTCTCCGTCATGCCGAAGCCGGCACCCTTGTCCTTCGGGGCTCGCCGCGAAGGACTGCCACGAGCGACCAGGCGCTGCAAGCCGCCTCCGGGGCGGACGAGTCCTTCCCGGCCACATGCTCCAGCCAGGCAATCTCCTCAGGGCTCCGGCGGCCAGGATCTTCTCCGCCACCGTGACCGGGCCGCGGCGCATCCCCTCAGCCCAGAGCGCCTCCATGACCTGCCGCAGGCTCATGCCTGGTCCCCGCGATCAGGCCGACCGCCCAGCGGCTCAGTCCCACGGGGAAACGTCAGATCCCGAGGTCTCCCGCCAGCTGACGCGCCTCCTACACCTTCATGAGGCACGGCGGCACCCCGGTCCATGAAAACCTTGTCAAGCGACACGGCTGCATGTCGAGGCGTCACCTGTGGCGATGCCCCGGAAACTCTTTCATGATAGACTGCCGGCCAGCCGGGCTGTGCCGTGCGCCCGTGACCCGCCTGTCCGCCCGGGCGTCTCCTCCGGGCTCCAGGGCCTGCTGACGCCATGCCAGGCACGTCCGTCGCCGCATGAAGCCGGCCAGCCCGTCACGGCGAAGCATGTCTCCAGGCTGTCAGGGGCGGCACCTGCCCCGTCCATCCCGCCGGGATCTCCTGGAGCCCGGCCTTCCCGCAGCCGGGCCCGGCCGTACCCCCGCTCTCACGGAGCGCCTCTGCGGCCATGCCGCAGGCCGCGGCCGCCTCCCTTCCGAAAGGTCCTCCAGCAGTCCTTCCGCCCCCGCCTGCATGAAGGCGTCCGTCCACCGCCGGTCGAAGTCGCTCTCCGGGCCGGACTTCATGACGATCGCGGAGCCCCCCGCCCGCCGAGGCGTTTCAGGACAGCCCTGGCCCTCAGAGACAGCCGAGGTCAGGGGCACGTCTGCGGCCCAGGGCTCGAGCGCCCCGGGAGCGTTCCGGGGGCACATGCCTGCTTGGCATGCCGTCCGTGTCCCGCTGTCACTGGAGTCCTCGGGCCGCGACAGACGCCTCCCCGCCGGGGGCCCTGCCATGGGCTAACCGTGGACCCGGGCCCAGGGAGGACTGGCGGCCGGACCTGGACCCAGCGAGAAATGGCACGGGTCGGACATGGAACCCGAGAGCCCTGGCACGGTCCGGACATGGACATGGCTCATGGGAGCCATGCCAGGGGCTGGCCCTGAACCTGGACCTCGGGAGCCCTGGCAAGGGCTGGACCTGAACCCCTGCCCTGGATGCCTCTGCTCCGGACCGACCTGACCCTAGTCCCTGGGCCCCTTGGCCCCGGGCTTGGCGCGCCCCCCGGCCTTGGAGGCCTTGGCCGCGGGCATGGCCTTGGAGGACTTGGCCGCAGGCCTGGCCTTCACGCCGGGCTTGGAGACCTTGCCCAGCGGGGCGGTCGTCTCCACGGCCTTGGTTCCCTTGGCATCGAGCACGGCCTTCTCCTCTGCACCGACATACTGGTCCTCGTACACGTCCCCGTACTCGTCCCCGTCCTCGTCCTCGTACCTGGCCTTCTCCTCGGCCCCGACGTACTGGTCCTCGTACACGTCCCCGTACTCGTCCCCGTCCTCGTCCTCGTCCTCGTACCCGGCCTTCTCCTCGGGTCCGGCGTACTGGTCCTCGTACACGTCCCCGTACTCGTCCCCGTCCTCGTCCTCGTACCCGGCCTTCTCCTCGGGCCCGGCGTACTGGTCCTCGTACACGTCCCCGGCCTTCTCCCCGGCCTTGGCGGCCTTTGCAGCCTTGGCCTTGACCGCGGGCCCGGCCTTCTCCACGGACTTGGTTCCCTTGGCCTTGGCCCCGTACCCGGCCTTCTCCTCGGGCCCGGCGTACCGGCCCTCGTACTCGTCCCCGAACTTCTCCCCGGGCACGGCGTACTGGTCCTCGTACTCGTCCCCGTACTCGTCCTCGTCCTCGTATACGGCCTTCTCCACGGCCTCGGCGGCCCTGGCCTTGACTGCGGGCCCGGCCTTCTCCATGGCCCTGGCCTTCTCGCCGGCCTTGGTTCCCTTGGCCTTGACCTCGGGCCTGGCCTTCTCCGAGGCCTCGGCCTTGGCCGCAGGCCAGGCCTTCTCCACGGCCCTGGCCTTGGCCTCGGGCCAGGCCGTCGCCTCTGGGCCGGCGTACTGGTCCTCGTTCCCGTCCCCGGCCTGCTCCTCGGCCCCGGCGTCCTCGTCCTCGTACTGCTCCTCGGCCCCGGCGTCCTCGTACTGGCCCTCGGCCCCGGCGTACCTGTCCCCGTACTTCTCCCCGGCCTTCTCCTCGTCCCCGGCGGTGCCGTCGACAGAAGTCCCTGCCAGCCTGCGGCCGGGACCGGAGTGCCCGTCCCGCTTGCCGGCCGGAGCCTCGCCGCCCGGGCCCGAGTCCAGGTCAATCTCGTCGTCGCACTCGCCGCCGAACTGGGGGCTGGCCAACAGCTGGGGGCCGTCCGGGGCCCAGGACAGCTCACGGCCAGCGTCCAGGACGATGAGCATGGGCCTGGCCAGGATGTTGCCGTCGACGACCTCCAGGACGCTCACAAGGGGCCTGGCCCAGAGCACGCCCCCGGACCAGCGCGGGCCCACGGACGACTTCACGCCGTCGGACTGGCTCGGGTCCACGGGCCCGGCCAGCTCCCCGGCACCGGCGTCGGCCGGGCGGCGACCGCGACCGCCGCGCCCGCCGACCCTCACGCTGGGGCCCCCGAAGCTCCTGCGCGGCTTCCTCTCGCCTTCGGGAAGAGGCTTCGCGGGCGGGAAGACCGGGCGGGAGACGCTCTTCCAGTCCGACAGGGGCATGGGGGGGGGCGGAGCCTCCCTCAGGGAGACGCCCTTCACGTCGAGGACGTACCGGACCTCCTGGAGAGTGGCACCCAGGACGCGGGCGGCGGTCTCCATGTCCCACTCGCCCAGCCTCGGGACAGGCGGGAGCAGCAGGAGCGACTGCATCTTGGCGCTCAGCACCCTGGCCGGATCCTCCGAGCGGCCCCCCGGCCCCAAGGCGAGAATCGCCGGAATCCCCTGGACGAGGAAGTTGCTTTTCCAGTAGCTTGCCTTCTGGTGCTTGGCCTTGGGGAAGCGGCCCATCCCGATGTCCGCGCGGCCCTCCAGGCCCCTGCGCACCAGCGACGCCCGCCACATCGTCCTCCCGTCAGTGCCGGGCCTCTCCGGCGGGATCGGCCCCCCCCCCGTCCAGTCCTGGTCAACCACGTCCGCCCAGGCCCACAGGAGCGCGAAGGTCCCCGCCGGGAGCGCCTCCGAGGCCCTGACGACGGCCGCCAGGGTCTGGACCTCCGGGACCTCGGACTCGACGTCCTCGAGGGGCGGCAGCTCCCCTCCCTCGTCCGGGGGGAAGTTCACGAGGGCCGCCAGCCTGTCCCGGAGCTTGTCCAGCTCCGAGCTGGCGGTCTGGATGCGGCCCTCCCGGCTGAGAAGCCCCGCCAGCCCCAGCCTCTGGTAACGCTCGCTCCAGTAGATGGCGTTCCAGAGCCTGACGCCGTGATCCGCGGCTATGTCGGCGGACCTCCCGCCGTTCATGGACGCGATGAGCATGGACGCCCGCAGGACGGTGTCCTCGTCCGGCGCTGCCCCCGCGGCCCAGCGCTTCAGCTCCGCCAGATCCTCAGGGGACTTGGCGGGGGGAACCTTCAGGGCGGCGTACGGCCGCCCGAGCAGCACCTTGTCCTTGGCGAGGGCGTAGAGGACCTGCTTGTACGGGACCTCCAGCTCGGAGGCGATGCCGCGCGCCGACCAGCGCGTGAGACCCTCGGGCAGGGGCTTGTTGAGAAGCGAGCGCACCGCCTTGCGCACGTCCTCGTGGGAGGGGTCGCGCCCCACGGGGTACCCCTCCAGGACCCCGGCCGCCCCCCGCTCGCGGAAGTCGTTCAGGCAGCGGTAGACCGCTGTGTCCCGGACGTCCAGTGTGTCCATGATCTTGTACGGCGAGTTCCCGTTCAGGGTCATGTAGACGATCCTCGCCCTCTTGGACAGGTCGCTCTCGCCCGACTTGTCGTGAATCCAGCGCCGAATCAACGTGAGATCTTCCTCCGTGACCTCGAGCGGAGGACTGCTGTCCGTCATGGTGTCCGCCTCCCCCTCCTCGGGGTCCCCGCGGGCCCTTACGGGCCGGAAAAAGTTCGTCATGTCTTCGCGTTCGCCGCCGGACCCACCGGCGTCGCCAGGCCAACGCCCGGTCAGGGCCGCCAGGCCGGAGGCGCCGGTCAGGGCCGCCAGGCCGAAGGCGCCGGCCGCCGGGGCCGCCGCCGGCCCCGATCCTGACCCCACTAAATACGGGAAATCAACGGAAAAGTCTACACCGAGCCGGGCCTCCCGTCAAGTGCCGTCAGACGGCACGGGCGGCACAGACGGCATTCCGGCACCCTTGTCATGGTGCATTTGCCGCGCTTCCGGGTGCGCCGGCCCGTCCTGGCCCTGAAAGCCGGACCCGTCATCCCCGACAGGCTCCCGCCGGCCCCGCTCCGTCCCGTGGCCATGCCCCGCTCCGACGTCCCCGGAGCGAACCAGCCTTCACGCTTCGCTCGAGACGCTTCGCTCGAGAGGACGGCAGCGGCAAGAACGGATGACGGGAAGGGGGCCGGAAGACCGCGCGCCCTCTTTCCGAGACAGCCGGCAGGCCGGGCCAGACGCCTGGCAGCGGGGCGTCAGGCCTGCCGCCGAAAGCCCCGCGCCCTGTCCGGCGGCGCGGGGCGAATGTCACAGTTCGGAACGGGCGAGCTCTCGCCGGACCGCGCCGGAACCCCTGCGCCCGCCCCGGGCGGCAGGCCGGGACAAGCCCGCCGGCAGTGCCCAGGCGCTACGGCCCTGACGTGCCGCCGCCCCTGGCGGAGGAGCGCGCCCCGCACCTGACGGAGACCCTGCCGGCCCCGACCCTCGCGGCACGGAGCTTGCGCCCGGGCCTCTCGTCCCGGGGAACCGGCCCCGCGTTCCCGT
The DNA here is from genome assembly GCA_031263525.1 of Deltaproteobacteria bacterium. Taxonomy (GTDB): domain Bacteria; phylum Desulfobacterota; class Desulfarculia; order Adiutricales; family Adiutricaceae; genus JAIRZX01. The sequence goes on from JAISFP010000170.1 coordinate 7,087, forward strand.
GCTCCTCCCAGCCGGCCGGGGCCGCCAGTACCGGGCCGTCCGTACAGGCGGGCGCCTGCGGACCGCCGGCAACGGCCTGCGGCCCGGCACCGGCGAGCACGGCGAACCAGCCCAGGCCGCGCCTCTCGCCGCGTTCCGCCAGGATCTTCCGGAACTCCTCCTCTGGCACCCCGAGGACGCCGGCCGCGCCAGCGGGTTCCCACTGCCCCGTCCCGGGCGGGGCCGGGACGGCCAGGAGAACCGACAGCCTGCCCAGCACATCCTCGCCGCGGGAGTCCGGGGAGTATCCCGCCGCCGCAGGCAGAAGCGACCCCGGCCCCTTGCGGCGGAAGAGATCCGACCAGCTGCGGACCGTGCGGGGGGACGCCCCGCAGGCGCGGCCGACCTCGTCCAGGGGCGAGCCGGAAACGTGCCGGCGCACCATCTCCGCGCGCCATGCCAGGAGCTGCACGTCCGCCGCGGCCGGCGGGCCCTCGTGCCCGCTGGGCTTCCTGCCGTTCCAGGCGCCGCCCCACGCGTCCAGGAGTTCCAGCCACGAGTCCGGCACGGGGGCGGGCGCTCCCCCCGTCCCGTTACCGGAGCGGCGGGCCCGGGGCGCAGGCGTCACGGCCCCGGCCGCGGAAAGGGCCGGCGAAGCGGCGCCGACGGGCATGGAGCGCCACTCCAGCAGGCTCTTCGGGGCGTCCGGGGACATGCTGCTCCGGTCCGGCAGGGCCCGCGGGAGGTCCCCGTGCGCGGGGCGCAGTTCCTGCGGGGCCTCCCCGGTTCCGGAGGGCACGCGGCTCTGATCCGGCAGGGCATCACGGGCGTCCGCAGGCACGCGGCTCAGCTCCGTCAGGGCCTCCGCAGTCACGGCGGTCCCGGCCGCGGCCAAGGTGAGGAACCCCTCAGGACCCTCGGCTGCCTCCGGGCCCGAGGCCGCCTCGCGTCCCGGCCCGACGCCGTTTCCCCGGGAGCCGTAGCCGACGGCTCCGAGCCCCTTCGCGGCGAACCGCCTGCACCAGCCCCGGACCGCCTTCGCGGAGGTCCCGAGGGCCGCGGCCGTCCCGTCTATGTCCCTGCCCTCCCACACCGCGAGAATCGCCGCGGCCCGCGCGGCAGTCAGCCTCGAGGGCGTCCCGCCCGAGGCCCAGAGCTCCATGGTTCCGCGGCAGGAGTCCAGGGCGGCCTCGAAGCCGGGCACGGGCTCGAGCCTCGTGCAGGCGAACGGGACGAGGTTCTCCCGGCCCAGCATCGTCTCGAGCTTCGGGAGCGGCAGGGCGAGCTCGTCGGCCAGGAGCTCCGCCGTCCAGAACCTGCGGCCTCCCGGCGGGCCCTGGGACATGAGGAGCGTCAGCGCGTCGAGGACCGTCTCGTACTCGCAGTCCGCCCAGGCGGGCCCGGCCCCGGAGTCCCGGGCCAAGCCGCGGACGGGCGGGCTGACGGCGTCCCGGCTTCCGGTGCCGGCGTCCCCGGTCCCGCCGGGCGGGGGCGCGTCGCCGGAGCACCCTCTCGCCATGCCGGCGTCCACGCTCCCGGAGCACATGGACGTGCCGCCGGCGTCATTCTTCCTGCCCCTGGGGGACGGGACGCCGTCACGCTTCTTCCCGTCCCGCGCGGACGAGCCGCCGTCGGACTTCTTCCCGGCCCGCGCGCACGGGACGCCGTCGGACTTCTTCCCGCCCCGCGCGGACGGGACGCCGTCGCCCTTCTTCCTGCCGCGCGTGGGAACCGTGCCGGAGGCCCTCTTCCCGCCGCGCGAGGGAGCGGGCTCGACCTCCGGAACGGGATCGGGGCCGCAGCTCTCGCCGAGGCCCCCGTCGTCCATGATCTCCTTCACCAGGGCGGGGGGCTTGCCCAGCTTCTCCGCGACGAGCCCGAAAGTCCAGCGGCCGTCGCCGCCGGGCGGGGGAGGGGTGTCCAGGAGAGACAGGACGGACTCGCGGACGCGCAGGTACCAGGGGGCCGTCTTCGCGGGCGGCCCGTCATCCGGATCGGGGGTCTCGGGGAACCCGTCCCGCAGGGTTCCCGACGGGTCGGCCGCTGGCCTCCCCTTCGCTCCCGGCCGACCGGCCCGCGGGAGCCCGGCGCGCCCGCCCTTCTTCCTTCCCGGGCCCGCGGACGGCCCGGGTCCCGTGACGCCGGGGGACGCCGGCAGCAACGTCTCGTGGAGCGCCGGGACGGGGCTCCCGGGGAGGGCGCCGCCCTGGACATCGGAGAACATGGGCCACAGGGCTTTCTTCCCCGCCGGAACGGCGCCGGCACGGAGCCTCGGGAGCCCCGGCCAGCGGAACTCCTTGTCGTCCGGGACGGACGTCCTGCGGAGAAGGTCAACGTTTAGGGCATCGTCCCACCGAATCCCCTGCTCCTCCCGAGCGGGCGTGCCGGGGCCGTCGCACTGGTTTTCCGGCGGGACAGCCGGCAAAATCTCCTCCCCTGCCGGGGCGGGGCTCACGGGCAATGCCTGACGCCGCCTTCCGGACGGCTTCGGACCAGGGCCCTCAGCCGGGGACGGCGGACAGCTCACGTCCGGCTCCCTGCCGTGGCTCTCCGTCCGGGCCTGGCGCCGGCTCCCGGGCGGCGCCGGACCGGAGATCTCCGGAGGATCCGAAGAAAGGCTCCCGGGCGACGCCGGACCGGAGATCTCCGGAGGATCCGAAGAAAGGCTACCGGACGAAGCCGGACCGGAGATCTCCGGAGGATCCGAAGAGAGGTTCCCGGGCGACGCCGGAAAGGAGAAATCCAGAGGTTCCGAAGAAAGGCTACCGGACGAAGTCCGACCGTAGACCCGGTTGAACTCCGGCATCTGGACAGCCGACAGCACCGGCTCTGGGACAGCCCGGCTCTCGCCCCCGCCCTCGGGCTCGGCGGACCCCGGCACCAGGCGGACGCCCGCGGTCGAGGAATTAGACCTCTTCCGGCGCGGTCCGGCCATCTCGCTCGGGAGCTTCGGCGGCAGGAACCACTGCCTGTCGCGGAGGCCGTCAGGACCCAGACGGCGGAAGCGTTCCCACCAGCTGTCGACTTCCGAGAGCTCTACGTCCAGCTCGAAAGCTATGTCGGAGGGGGGGACCTGGTCGAGGGTCATCAGCACGATCTTGGAGCGCGTCTCCAGAACCTTCTCGGGAGCCACCCCCGATGCCCAGCGCTCCAGTTTCTCCAGGTCTTCTTCTCTGGGTTCATAAGCCACGCCGTTGTCCCCCTTGTCGACATCCGCCCCTTCCGAGGGGCGCCGCCGCGTCGCAGGCACGCGGACGGGCGCTGGCGGACACGTCGCCGCCATTTCCAGAAACAGCGACGACGGCAACCGACAATATAATGTTAATAATATTAACTGGCGGAAAGAACCACGTCAAGTGGTGCCGGAAAAATCAATGCGCCCAGTCCGGAGGGTCTCGCGGCCGGTCGCCCGCCCTCCGGGGCGCGGGCCGCCGGAAAGCGAGACGATGGGCCGCCGGCAGCCCTCCGGGGCATCTCCCTGAGACCCCGGAACGCGACAAGCCCTGCCTAGGCCTCCTGCCGTGCCATCTCCCGATGGCTGCCTCAGAAATCACCCATGTCAATTACGGCAACTATTTATGGACATTTTATTGAATGTCGTAACTGTTCAGGTGCCCCTCTATTGAGAACCTTTTCGGAGGTTGAGAGCCCGAATTAGGAACTCTAAAAAAAGAAGTGTCAACTATGGATACTCCATGTGGAGGGGAAGAGTCTCTGAGGAGGGCGTTTTGGTCGGGAAAATCCTCCTGTTGAGCTCCCCTTAAGGGGCGCCTGAACAGTTGCTGAATGTCAACAAATAATCCCGGCACTATCCCGGCGGCGCACTGACAGGAAGCCCCAACGACTCTCTGGCAAGCCAGTCCGACCGGGATGCTCGGCACCTCTCCCCATGTTCCCCCATATTCCTCCCCATTTCACTTCAATTTTTCACGTTTTCTCTGATTTTCTCTGACTTACTCAAGCTTGCTCTGGCTTGCTCTGATTTACTCAGGTTTGCTCTGGTTTTCTCCTGCGTCCTCCAGGCTACCCTGACCGCTCCTCCGCCGCTTCCCGGCCCGGAAACGGGTCATGGGCCAGGGGCGAAGACCTCGAAGTCCCCTCTTCGTCATGTGTCCGGAAGCCGTCCCGCCCTGTTGCTTCCGGATGCCGTCCCGACCTGCCTGGCCTGCGGGGGAGAGGATCGCCTGGCAGCTCAGGCTCCGGCTTCTTCGTCACCCGACGCGGATCTATCCCGCCGTCACTCCTGCGTTCTCTCCGCCATCCTCTCCGTGAATACCAGTATCCCGTCGTTTTTGCCCTTATGTCCCTACTCCCCGCCGGGCGGTGGCCAGCCACTGACACGGAGGTGGCAATCCGGCAGAAGTGCCTGACTGGAGTCCCGTGTCAGGACTTCCCGGATTTTTGCCTGCGCGGTCGCCGTCCCACTCCCTGCATCTCAGTCCGCCGGGGAGCGGGGAGCGTGGGACGTGACGCGAAACATCATAAGCATAGGCCTGAATTATCTGGGGTTTCACTCAAAAAATTAAAATGGCCTACTGATCTGCCTGTTTAGAATGCCCTACAAGACCAGGTCAGTTTACTGGTGTGTCATGCGGGTGCAATCACTCCCGCCCTGCGGTTAAGTTGGCGTTATAATTGCTGCGAACTCAACGCCATTCAACGGAATAGCAACGGGCACCAGTTTTTCTACCCCGTTGGGGCGGGAGCCGCGGGGTGCCGCCCCCCGATGTAGGGTTCGGGGGGCAGCGCCCCCCGGCAAACCAATGCGGAACGGTTTCTAACATATCGTTAACTAGTCACAAATTTAATATAAAAAAAATTCCCTTATTACAATTCAATAATTTTTAAATTTTATAAAATATTGATTGAAATTATTTGTTACATTCATTTTAATTTAATAACTATAATGAAATTTGTAACTATAAATATTATTAAATTAATATTTTTATAATACGTTTTAAACTTTTCCTTTCGGCCAGCAATAGGACATTCTGAACTGTTAGAAATAGGACATTTAAAATTTTGAGTAACAGCCTGAAATTTCTGAGTGCGCAGCTTATGGCCGGCGCTCCGAGAAACCCAATCCTATGAGCCCGGCAAAAATCCAGTCTTGTGCAAATTGCCAGGATCTTTGCCAAAGATGCCAACCGCGTAGCCGCAACCCTACCGGAAACTGCCCATGAGGACGAAAGTGGACCAGTAGAACGGATGCGAGAAGCCCGATCCCTCCCAGCGGGGAGCCGAGGCGGAAGTAGCGCCGGCCCCCGCGGCGCTCAGAGCGGTCCCGCGCCCCGTGTCGCCCGTCTCTCCTGCACCTCCGTTCCCTCCTGAGCCCCCGGTCATTCCTGAGCCTCCTGCACCTCCGGTCCCTCCTGAGCCTCCTGCCCCTCCGGTCCCTCCTGAGCCCCCGGACACTTCGGCCGCGCCGTCAGCGCCCCCGTCACGGGGGCCCTGGGCCGCCCCCGGCGCGCCGTCCCGGGCAGGCCTCGGCGGACCCCCGCCCATGACCAGGAGCTGCGCCCCACGCAGGGCCTCGGCCTTGTTCCGGCCCTCGCCGTAACGCAGGCGGTAGAACTCACGCATGAGGACAGGGGCAGCGCGGTCGTCAACAGGCATCAGCGTCGCCAGGACCGACGAGGCGCCCGCCCCCTGGACCATCTCGCCGAGGCTCTCCACCTCCCGGCCGGCCCCCCTCCTGGAGCCGGAGGCGGTGTCGCAGGCGGACAGCGTGAGCAGGTCGAGGTTCCCGAAATGCAGGGCGCCGCCAGACTTGAACTCGCTCAGGCTTACCCTGCCGCCGTTTCCGAGCAGGAGGAAGCTGTCTTCCAGGCTCACGGGGTCCAGGAGGAAATGGCTCGCCAGATGCACCACCGGCACCCCGGACGAGAGGCTCTCCTCGAGCGCTGCCCGGTCGAAGGCCCCGTCCAGCCTCGCCATGCCTTCCAGCGCCCCGCCGGGGGAGCCGGGAGGCTCCAGCGACCTCACCACCGCCGCGATCTCGGCCTCCACCCCCGGAAGCGGCGGGAAGCCCGGCCAGGCCGCCGTGACGCCCAGGGCGCGCACCCTCGCCGCGCCGGAGTAGGGGGGATCGCCCAGCCGCCTGCGGGTGGACTGGGTGTAGAGCGCCGTGGGGTACCTCTCGCCCAGCCACCTCTCCCCGTCCCAGAGAGCCGCGACGGGCGCGTAGCGCAACTCGCCGTCCAGCGACAGCATGAGCTGCCTCGTCCCGGCCGCCTCCAGATCCTCCAGCGCCGGGGCGATCACGGCGTCCCAGAGCCGTCCCGCGGCGGGCCGCGGGTCCCTGTCACGGTCGGCCACGGCATCCCGGAACTCGCCCGCGAGACGCGCGAGCTCCCCCCGCCCGGTCCCCGCCTCCCTGGCGGCCACAGCTCCCGGCGAGACGGTCAGGAGCCACAGCGACCCTTCCAGGGACACCGCGTGGAGGAGCGACGTCCCGCCACCCGCCGCGCCCAGCGCCTCCTGAAGCCCGCGGACGCTTTCAGCGGCCCAGGAGGCGGGGCTCAGGGCGCCGTCCCCGCCGTCGCCCAGAAGCTCCCGGATCCTGCCGCAGACGCCCAGGAATTCCGACTCGGCCTCGGACACGAGCCCCGCGAGCTCGGCCAGGCGCCTCTCCTCCTCCCGGGAGAGAGACCCAGCCGCCTTCTTCTCCCTCAGGCCAGCCTGCTCCTTCCCGAGGACGCCCAGACGGACCGCCGCCGGCCTGTATGCCTGCCAGACGGCATCGTCCCCGGTCCCCGAGAAAAGGTCGACCGGGGCCCCCCGGGAGACATCCTCCGTCCCCTGAGCGGACGCCGGCTCTCCCGTCGCGGCCGCCTCGGCCACAGCAGCGGCTGTCCCTGTCCCCGCCGGAGCCGCCTCGGCCACCGGAGCGGCCGTCCCGGTCCCCGCCGTAGCCGCCTCGGTCACCGGAGCGGCTGTCCCGGTCCCCGTTGAGACCGACTCCGTCCCCCCGGCGGCAGCCTTCGGCGCCCGAGCCACCTCCTCCGTCCCCGTTGGGACCGGCCGAGTACCCGGAACCCCCGCCTCCTTCTCCGAAGGACTTTCCTGCGCCCCCGAAGCGGCCGCCGGCGTCAGCCGCGAACTTCCGAAACCTCCAGCAGGTTCCGTGCCGGCGTCAGGCACCGAGCCCCCCTCCTCGCCGTCCAGCGGGGGAAGCGGGGGCACGTCCAGGGAGGAGAGCTCCTCGTCCTTCAGGAGCCCCAGCACGGCCAGCGCCTCGCGGATCCTCCCCTCCCGCATGAGGAGCGAGAACAGTTCGCGGTACCGCGATTCCACGGTCTTCAGGTAGCTCCGCCTGAACTCCGGGTCCAGCTCCGCCATGTCCGCCCGGTTCAGCTCCTCGAAACGGATGCCGACCTTCATGAAGAAGATTGCCGCCGCCAGGTCGCCCGAGGCGGCATGGACCTCGCCCATCCGGGTCGCCGTCCAGGAGGCCAGCTCCTCGTCCGGGCCGTTCGCGCGTACCGCGTCCCCGAGGGTTTCCGCGAGCGTCCTGAGCGAGCCGGCGCTGTCGCCGCGCCTGGCCCGGAGCGAGGCCAGCTCGCCCCGGGCCCTTATCGTCTCCGGGCTGTCGGGCCCGAGGGAGGCCTCGAGCCCGTCCAGGACCTCGCCAGCGAGGCGCGAGCCCGCCTCCAGATCACCCAGGTCGGCCAGGGTGACGGCCAGCGCCGACTTCAGGGCGAGCACCGCCGGGTGGCCGCCCGGGAGCGACCCCGCGGAGCCGGCAATCGCCGCCTCCAGCAGTTTCTTCTTCCCCCCGACATCCCCCAGCTCCCCGGTGGCCAGGGCAAGCTCCAGCGCGACTTCCAGCGTGTCGGGACTCCCCGGGCCGGGGAAGGCCGTCATGCGGCCGAGGACGAACCTCAGCCCCTCGGCCGCGCCCGCGTAGTCCCCCAGCCACATGTGCATGAGAGCCAGCAGGCGCACCGTGGCGGCCGCGTCGTCGAGGCCGGCCGGGTTCATGCCCCGCCCCTCCCCCAGCTCGCCCAGGGCGATGGCGGCGGCGGCCAGGTCCTCCGCCCCGACGATGGCGGAAGCCGCGGGCGGGGCCGCCTCCGGGGGGACCGAGGCTGCCCTGGCGGCCAGGGCGTCGGCGCCGGAGGGGTCCCCGGCCTCGCGCAGGAGCCCCGCCAGCTCGGCGGCGGCCCCGACGGTCTCGGCGCACTGGGGCGCGGCGGGTCCCGTCGCCGCTCCTCCCGCGCACGCGTCCAGTGACGCCGAGAGCTCGCTGGCCGCCTGCAGGCCCCCGCCCAGGTACTCCAGCGACTCGGCGAGCCAGCGGCGGGCGGAAATCGTGAGCGGGTGAGCCGGGCCGAGGGACTCCGCCGCCCTCGAGGCCGCGAGCTCCAGCCGCTGGCGCGCGGCCTTCGGCCTGCCGGCGAGCAGGCGGAACCGGCCCGAGGTCTCCAGGGCCGCGACGGCCTCCTCCGAGCCCGGGCCCAGCGCAGCTGACAGTTCCTGCGAGTAGGTGTCGGAGCCCTCCAGGATGTCGTCGGATACCGAGCCGTTTTCCAGAATGTACACCAGCACCCTGCTCATGGCGGCGGGCGTCCTGGGGTCCCCCGGCTCGAAGGCGTCCAGAGCCCGGTAGGCGAGGTCGAACCAGACCGCCATCGCCTCGCCGTGCCTGCCGGCGGCGTCCAGGCCCTCCGCCCGGACTCTCAGGGCCTCCATCTCCCCCGTCATGGGCGCCAGCGCCCAGGCCGGGCGCCACGGCCGGGGGGCCGCCTCGGCGTCCGGCGCGAGGCAGACAGCCGCTGCCGCGAGAAACGCGCACAGCGCCAGGGCCGCTGCCCGGGGAAAGCCGGCTCCCCTGAGGCCCGGGCCGGCCTCCCGGACGCGGGCTGCCGCAGGGACCGGCGGGACTTCAGGGGCTCCAGCGTGCGTCAGGGGCGTCTGGGGCATCAGAAGTGTCAGTGGCGTCAGTGGCGTCAGAGGTGCCAGGGGCGTCAGAAGTGTCAGAGGTGTCAGGGCGGAACTGTGATCCGCGGGGGGCGTGGTTCCTGGCGTCACGGGCAGTCTCCTGGGCAGGCGCCTTGGGGGTCAGCGGCGTGGGAGCGGTCTGGATGGCCAGTATTTTAAAGGATTCAGCTCCGAAGTCAACGCGAGTCCGGAGGGGACGGCATCTTTCAAGACCTGCGCCACGGCAGTTTTTCCGGTTTCGGCTCGATAACGCCGGCAATCCCGACCGCTGGAAGGGGCGTGCAGTGCGCCTGGGATACAGGCCCGGCCTACGGCGAAGCCCGGCAGGGGACCCGGCAAGAGTTGGCCGGCACAGGCCATTGCGGGAGGGCCTCTGGCGGCGATTTTTACTAAACTCATTTCCAGAAGGGGGGATACCCCGGCAGACGAAGACGGCCAGGCCGGACACGGGAAAAGATGACGCCATCCCGACTGCAGTCCTTCAGCATTTCGTGACGACACAATGAACAAGTCGTCTGCCGTTCGCGTTGATACGTTGACATAATAATTCAATCATATTGACTGCTCTAAACAGAAATACATTAATTAGTTACCACTGAATAACCCTAAGCAGCTGAAATCACTATTCTTTTTCCTCAGGACTCCTGACGGCAGGGGAGGCAAAAGTGGAATGAAATAAACATTTTATTACTCTTTCGCGTAAATATGAACGATTGGGGGCGGTGATCTGACGAAGAAAGCTGGCTTTGACGGCGGTCGCCCCCAGTCCTTTATCTACGCATGATGAATTTTTTAAAAGCAAAACACAATATCCGTTGAGCCTTGGGGTCAAGTTTCCTTTTACGGTCCTGCGTCCCTCATTCGTCCATATTTAAGTGAAAGGGTAATATCTTCACAAATAGTAATTATTTATAATGTTTCGCTCCATAACATGTGGTTTATTACGCTTTCGGATAAATATTATAAAATGTTGAAATCTTCTCGCACATTATGTTAGCGAATCATGGCAATGAGAAACCAGACATGGGATTCGTACGGAATTTCACCCCTGGACCGATAGCCAAAATTCTAACATTTAACTGAACTGGTAATAGTTACTTAATGTTCGCAAATATCTGATTAATGATTTTCCAAACAATCTTGTATAAAGCCCTTTTCCCGAATTTGTAATTGCATTTCACTTTGCTTTTCCCGGTTTTCAGCTCATAATTAATTTTCCGATTCCACTTAGGAGGCGGGCAAAAAAGAATTTATAAGTTGTCTCAGATATGCTGATAAGATTATTCCTTAGTTAATAGCAAGTTATAAAGTTTATTTATGGCCGCCGCCTTACTCCGAAAATTAAATCTGCCCCTAGGGTACCTCTTCACTGTGAGCTAGGCCATGAAACTGACCCTGCTCTCCCCCTCCGGCCCTAACCCTTCCCCCAAAGCTCTCATCCATTCAGTACTTGCCCCTGCCCAAAGCCCACTCGCCCCTGCCTGCCTCAACCCCACCCCAAAGCCCTCTCGCCCATCGCCCCCAGGCTCTAACCGCTCCTGTCCTTCCCCTTTCACAATCCCGCCGTGAAAAGTTTACCTGAGGGCCGGAATTAATTTCCGGGGTAATAACTACTGCCTTCCTCCTGGGTTTAGACCGGTTCTCTCCAGGCTAACGTCTGCCTGCCTCCTGGGCAAAGGCCTGCTCCTTGAAATAAATGAATTTCTCTCACATGATCGAATACAATTGTCCCGAATACGATCACGAGCGTTGTCAACTGAACACCTGATCTCAAAAAATTACCCCGTGAAACTCCAAAGGTTTCTAAGGCTCAACAAAACGAACGGCAACATCGTCACGTCCGCGAACTGCAATGGCCACGCCAACAACCTTCTTTCCGGCCGCCCTGAAAGGAGCGGCATAGTCTTTCGAGCGAATCTGTTCGACAGCTGTGTCGAGAGCGGCTGAAAGAATCTTGTCGGACTGGTCATTGTCGGTCGTGTCTTTATTGCCTGCCTTGCAGTATTTGACCTCAATCACAACGCGAATCATTTTCTGAAGAAATACAGCCATGTCCGATTTGCCCAGTGAACTTGACGTCTGGCCAAGTACCTCAAGCCCTGCAACGATAAATGCAGCCTGCAGAACGGCATGGTAATGTTTTTCCGTAGGCTCGTGTTGTTCGAATGATATTGCTGAAAGCAGGTCATGAATCAGACTTGACATTTCGGCAGAGTCTCTTTTCAGAAGTGCCGCAGGCAGTCTTTCTGTAAAATCGCTAAAAAAATCGTCATCTGGATCAAAAGCATCGAGGAAAAGAGAAATCTCGAACCCCTTTGCAACTTCAGTATTGGGAATTTTAAAGGTAAAATATTCTTCACTGACTGGTTCATTATCAATAATCACATCTTTGATGATTGTCTTATCAATAGTCAAATAGCCGCTATGAAACAGCACTGGGACTGGCTTAAGTCTTCTGAGTTCTGCCATCCGGGTTTCTTTCGACGCATGGCCGTCTAGCTTCGGCAGGAAGTAGTCCAGGGGATTTTTCCTCACAAGCGCTGAAAGATGCGATGGCTGTCCGGACAATGGCCAATACGTATCAAATTTGTTGTGCGCAAAAAAGTTGAGCAATGAGAAAGGGTTCAGAACTCGCTTTTCCCCGAGCCAGTTGTAGCCATCGTAGTATTTTATAATTTTCTCTTTCATCTTAGCAATGTCGTCGTCCTGGGCTATTCTGCCCTTGTGCTTAAGTACATCCAGAGTTTGGGCGTATCTGTCATTAAAAATTTCATCCATTTCTATGTCAGTGAATCCGCAGATTCCGGCGAAATCTGGCGACAGAGAAATGTCCACAAAATTGTTCGGTCCAGAGTCAAGAGCGGTCATGGCGAATCTGGTGATGCCCGTGACGAAGGCCAGGCGGATGAAATTTATATTGGTTTTTAAGGTCCTGTAAAAGTCATGCAGGACTTTTCTGATGCCCATGGCAAGTTCCCGATCCATTATGTTGTCTGTCAAGGGGGCATCGTACTCATCAACCAGGATTACCGCCGGGGCTCCGTGCTTTGTGCAAATGCCAATTAAAAGATGCTGAAGCATCTTGCCAAAGACTTTTGTGTCTAAGGTCACCTCAAAATCTTTGGCAAAACGGGTAAAGTCATCCTTGATGTTATCGATGAGATCGTCTTTGCTGTATATAGCCGCGTAGGACATGTCGAACTTCAGGACCGGGTGCCTTTCGAACTTGTAGCCGCTTTGGTCAATTTTCAGCCCCCTGAAGAGCTCGCGGTCGCCCTGGAACAGTTCCTGGATAGTACCTAGCAGGAGCGTCTTGCCGAACCGCCTCGGACGGGACAGGAAGCAACATCTGGAAGGGCTATCTTTGAGAATATCATGGATATACCCAGTCTTGTCGGCATAGATAAAATTACCCTCTCTAATTTGCCGAAAAGAGAGAGCGTCCAAAGACAGATTTGCCATTTCCCTGATACCTCATCGCTTCAGCTGCAGTAAAAAGGGTGCCTCTCGTTTGCGACAGCTCACGTAACAGTTTTGCGACTCCTGTGGACAGAGCCTAATAAATTTACTATAAGTCATTTCGGATTTCAATGCAAGTGCTTCGTCTTAAGATTCAGCCCCGGTTTTCTAATTCTGGAGATAGCCCCGAGAACATCCCTTCTCCAAGGCAAGGCAACTTCTGTGTGCCAGGCTTTCGGAACAGGGAGCAGAGGATAATCAAAAAATGCAAATATTGTGCCACGCTTTCGAAAATCTTTCGCCACCTTGACATATGTGCTATTGAAGTCCAAAAAATCCTAATTTAGCGGACTAACTATTAGCCCTAAACATTTTTTTCAATCATGCAACATACAGGAAATCAGAAGCTTGCCTTCACGCTGCTATTACGCTTCCGGATAATTATTATAAATTGTTGAAATCTTCTCCCACATTATGGGAGCGAAGCATGGCAATGAGATGCCAGATCTGGGATTAGCACTGATTTTTCACCCCTGGACCGATAGCCAAAATTCTAACATTTAACTGAACTGGTAATA
>JAISFP010000200.1 GCA_031263525.1 Deltaproteobacteria bacterium
GGTTAATATGCGGCTGCTTCCCCGGTATGGAATTTTGTAACTGTTCAGGTGCCCCTCTATTGAGGGCCTTTTCGGAGGATGAGAGCCCAGATGGTGACCACTTAAAGCTTAAGAGTCAACAATGGATGCTTCATGTGGAGGGAAAGAGTATTTGCAGAGGAAATTTTGATTGAAAATGACCCCTGTTTAGCTCTCCTTGGGGGGGCACCAGAACAGCTACTCAAATGGATAAGTATACTTATGTAATGATACATTATATTTACATATTTCTTTTATTGATATATATAGATAAATTTTGTTATTTTTCCTTTGCTGTAAGATTTTTGAGTTGGAAAATACTTAACCCAGGTTGTATCTGTTTACAGACGAAAACAGGGGAACTTTTAACAGGACCCAGTTCACCCTCATTTTTGGTGCAGGGCGGCCCTCCTCAGAAGCCAGGACGGCTTTCCTGCGGTTGCTGGGCGGCCTTCTACAGGGTCCAGAGCGGACTTCCTCCAGGCCAGAGTGGCCTTCTTCCAGCTCCATGACAGGCTACCTCTGTGATCAGGGCGACCTGCCCGTGAACGGATACAAGTCAATTATGTGCCAAACTCAGATTCTTTTATATTGAATTTTTGCTCAATATTTATTTCATTTTCGCGAGGGGGTTGCGGAAATTTTGCTAAAGTCTTGCGGATGACCGTCACCGAGCACCTGGGCTCAGGGAAGCTGGACGCGAAATCCCGTGGCACGCGGGAGACAGGCGCTGGACCCCATGTCTCGCAGGTGAGCGCTGAGGAGTTCTCGGGATCGGGGGAGCCGGGCGCTGAGTCCCCCAGGGATCCCGACTGGACCGATAGCCGCAGGACTCTACGCCTCGCGGGAGACCGCCGCAGAGCTCGCGTTATCTGCGGAGTCTGACGCAGTGCCCACGGTCTCCGTGGGGGAGGATGCGGTACGGCGGGGGTGCCCGTAGTTGGACCCGGTGGTCAGTCCGGTACTGATCATCACCTTTCTGACCAGGTAGTAACTGATGCCCAACTCCCGCGAAAGGAGCGCCTGGGTCCAGTGCTTGCGTCCGTCCGGTGGTGGGGTGGCCAGGAGCGACGAGATCTGGGCGAGCTCGGACTCGTGACCGGCGGCGGAGAGCGCAACATTGCGATGGGCGGACGCGCCAGTGTCGCGGAAATTCTTGCTGGACAGGCCTGCCCTGCTCATCACCTTTCCGACTAGCGAGACACCGATGCCCGACACCCGCGAAAGGAGCGCCTGGGTCCAGATGGCGTGCCCGTCCGGAGGTGGGGAGAAGAAGCGCGCAGATAGCGGTGAGCTCGGACTCGCGGCCGGCGGCGGCAGGCAGCGTCCTGTTACGGGAGGACGCGCCGAGGCCGCAGTTGTTCAGGGTTGACAGGCTGGCCCTAACCATGAGCTTCCCGACGCTTCCGACACCGATGCCCGACTCCCACGAAAGGAGCTCCTGGGTCCAGTGTTTGCGCCCGTCAGGAGGGGGGGTGTCCAGGAGCGCCGAGATAGCGGAGAGCTTGGACTCGATGTCGGCGGCGGCAAGGAGCGCCCTGCGACGGGAGGACGCGTCGAGGGCAAGGAAGTTCCTGATGAACAGCCCAACCCTGGTCATCACCTTTTTCAAGGGATAAACTGATGCCCGACTCCCGCGAAAGGAGCCCCTGGGTCCAGATCTTGTATCCGTCCGGAGGTGGGGAGCTCAGAAGCTGGGAGATTGCGGCGAATTCGGACTCGTGGCCGGCGGTTAGCAGCTACTTGCGAGGGGAGGACGCGGCGTGGCCGCAGTAGTTCCCGGTGGACAGGCCGGCCCCGGCCATGAGCTTCTTGACGCTGTAGAGGCTGACACCCGACTCCCGCGAAAGGAGCGCCTGGGTCCATGTCTTGCGCCCGTCCGGAGGGGGGGTGTCCAGAAGCGCCGAGATAGCGGCGAGCTTGGACTCGTGCCCGGCGGCGGCGTTTAGCGCCCTGCTACGGGTGAGAGCGCCGCGCCCGCGGATGTTCCCGGTGGACAGGCCGGCCTCGGCCATGAGCTTCACGACGTTGTAGAGACTGATACCAGACTCCCTCGCAAGAAGCTTCTGGGTCCAGTACCTTTGCCCGTCCGGAGGGGGGGAGGCCAGGAGCGTGGTGATCTCGGCGAGCATGGTCATGTGGTAAGTGCCAGCGGGGTTCCAGGTGGCCCTCGTGGACAGGCCGCCACCGGACATGATCCTCCTGACAGTCCCGATACCGATGCCCGTCACCTGCGCAAGAAGGTTCTGGGTCCAGTGCCCGAACCCGTCCGGAGGGGGGGAGGCCAGGAGTTCTGAGATTGCGGCGAGCCCGGCTTCGTGGCGTTCGCTTGCGGCGAGGCTGGCCCTGTGGCGCGCGACCGCGACGGGGCCGCCACGGGGGGCCCCCGTGGACAGGCCGGCTCCGGCCATGATCTTCGGGACTGTCCCGATACCGATGCCCGTCACCTGCGCAAGAAGTTTCTGGTTCCAGTACCCGCGCCCGTCCGGAGGGGGGGAGGCCAGGAGTTCTGAGATTGCGGCGAGCCCGGCTTCGCGGCGTTCGCTTGCGGCGAGGCTGGCCCTGTGGCGGGCGTTCGCGACGGGGCCGCCATTGGGGGCCCCCGTGGACAGGCCGGCTCCGGCCATGATCTTCCTGACAGTCCAGATGCCGATGCCAGTTTCCTTCGCAAGAAGCCCCTGGGTCCAGTACCTGTGCCCGTCAGGAGGGGGGGAGGCCAGGAGCTCAGAGATCGCGGCGAGCCCGGCCTCGCGGCGGTCGGCACGGGCGGGCTCGGCCTTGTTGCTGGAGTCCGGGTCATAGTTGCCCGGGGTGACCCCCGTGGACAGGCCGGCTCCGGCCATGATCTTCGTGACAGTCCTTAGACTGATGCCCGACTCCCTCGCAAGAAGCTTTTGGGTCCAAGACTTGCGTCCGTCCGGAGGGGGAGAGTTCAGGAGCGTGGAGAGCGCGGTGAGCCCGGCCTCGTGGCGGGCGGTCGGGTCGGAGCTGCCCGGGAGGGCCCCCTTGGACAGGCCGTACTGTGCCATGATCTTTTCCACTCTCCGGAGTCCGACGCCCGACTCCCTGGAGAGGAGACCCTTGTTCCAGAACGGTTGCCCGTCCGGAGGAGGCGAGGCCAGAAGTTGGATGATCTTGGCGCAGGCGGCCTCGTGGCGGAAAGCGGCGGCAAGCTCGGCCTTCTGACGGGATTCTTCATTGAAGCCGCCCCGGGGCGCACCCGTGGACAGTCCGCCCCCGGCCATTATCGATCTCACCCGCGCGGTACTTAAGCCCGTCTCCCTAGCAATAAGCTCCTGGGTCCAGTACCCGAGCCCGTTCGGAGAGGGAGAGGCCAAGAGCTTGGAGATCTCGGCGAGCTCGTCCCGGTGGCGGGCGTCCGCGCCGGGGTCGTTCCGGAGGGACCCCGTAGACAGGCCGGCCCTGGCCATGATTTTGCTGACAGTGTCGCGACTGATGCCAATCTTACTCGCAAGAAGCTTCAGGGTCCAGAACTTGTGCCCGAGCGGAGGGGGAGAGTCCAGGTGCGTGGAGAGCGCGGCGAGCCAGGTTTCGCTGCGGGCGGCAGGATCGAGCCCGGCACAGCGACGGTGGTCAGCCGGGTCGGAGTCGACATGGGGGGCTCCTGTGGACAGGCCGGTCACGGCCAGGATCTTCTTTACAGCACTGCGAGTGATGCCCGTTTCCCTCTCAAGGAGCTTCTTGGTCCAGAACTTGTATCCGTCCGGAGGGGGAGTGTCCAGGAGGGCGGAGATCGCGGTGCGCGCGGCCGCTTGGCGAACGTCAAGGCTGATCCTGGCCAAGTGTCGGCCAGCCGGGTTTGGGAAGATACTGAAGTCCTCACTGGGCAGGCAGGCCCCGGCTAGGATCCTTTCTACAGTACTGCGTTCGATGCCCGAAACCTTCGCAAGAAGGGTTAGGGGCCAGTACTTGCCCCCGTCCGGCGAAGGAGTGGCCAGGAGCGCGGATAGCGCTTCAAGCTCGGCCTCGCGGCGGGCGGCAGGGTCGAGCCCGGCCCAGCGAGGGTCAGCCTGGTCGGGGCTGACAGGGGGGGCCTCCTTGGATAGGCCGGCCTCGGCCAGAATCTTCGTTACAGTCTCGTGATCCAAGCCCGTCATCTTCACAAGAAGCTTCTGGGGCCAGAACTTTTGTCCGTACGGAGGGGGAGAGTTCAGGAGTGCGGTGAGCGCGGCGAGTCCGGCCTCGTGGCGGGCGGCAGGGTCGAGCTCGGCCCAGCGACGGCGTTCAGCCGGGCCGGCGTAGACAGGGCGGGCTTCAAAGGACAGGCCGGTCACGGCCAGGATCTTCTTTACTGTCGTGATGTGGATGCCCGACGCCTTCACAAGAAGATCGATGGACCATAACTTGTGCCCCTTGGGAGGGTGAGAGGCCAGGATGATGGAGATCGCGGTGAGCTCGGCCGCGCGGCGGACGATGGGGTTGAGCCAGGCGGCCCAGTTGCTGTCAGCTGGGCCGGGGCCGGCAAGCGGGGCTCCCTTGGGCAGGATGACTTCGGCCAGGATTCCGTTGGGCAGGATGACCTCGGCCAGGATCTTTCTTACAGTACTGAAACCGATTCCCGACACCCTCGAAAGAAGACTGTGGGGCCAGAACGTGCGTCCGTCCGGAGGAGGCGAGGCCAGGAGCCGGACAATCTCGTCGCGGGCAGCCTCGTAGCTGGCAAACGGCCCGTTACCTCGGGGATTGGTGGGATGGCGCTTCCCGGGCATCACATCCTCCCCCACCCGAGGCCGGTGGCTAGTCCCCGCCCGAGACAGATGGCAGATTTCCGCCCGAGACCTCTGTCCGGCTCCCGCCCGGGCTGTCGCTGGACGCAGAACCAGCTTTCGTCCTCGGGAAGGGCGGCAGGAAGGGAAAAGGCACAGGCATTCGGGGTTTCACGCCTTTCCGGACGCGGCCCAGCCGGCGGCCGACCGACGTGCAAGCCTTCCGGTCCCTCCGTGCGGAAACGGGTATATCCCTTCAAAATGCTGAAAGCTGGGCAGCCCTGGTCGGACGCCGTCCCGGAGCGTGCCGAAGGGGCCGTGAGCGTCGGCAAGCCCATAGCGCACAGAGACGGCACCGCTTCGCGGCCAGGTACGGCCATGGACACCTGGCATCCCGCCATGTCTATGTCTTCCGCTACGAGTTCGTGAGGCATTCCGCCGTCTCCAACCCAGTCTGCTTCATTATCATGGGGAACAGGTAACTGTTCAGGTGCCCTTCAATTGAGGACCATAGTAGAGGAAGAGAGCCCGTATGAGGTGCCTTCGATGTTGTCGTGACAACTATGGATGCTTTATGAGTGGGAAAAAAGTTTTTATAGAGGTTATTTTGCTTAGAAAGATCCTCATGTTGAGTTCCCCTAGGGGGGCAACAGAACAGTTACGGGAACAGAAGCTTTGCCTCTCCACCCATGGAGAAGCCGCGCCGATGGCCCCATCCGGGAGGACCGCAACGTCACCGCCCCGCCAGGGAGAACATCTAAGTCACCACCCCCGTAAGGGAACACCTACATCACCACCCCCGCCAGGGAGAACATCTACGTCACCGCCCCAGTCAATGAACACCTACATCATGGCCCCCCCCCAAGGAGAACTGCTGCGTCATCGCCCCAATCAGGGTTAACGCCGCTGAAACGAAGCCGCCAGAGGGAACAGCCACTCTGGCTCCCCGCTTGCTAGGAAAGGACGGACTGTCAGCGCCGCATTGACGTTCTGAGGCTACGGAAACCGACCATCAAAAACTGATTAAATTTATCTATTTTAAGCTGAAACGTCAAGGAAGGCTTAGGGAGCGGTATTGCAACCATACCTCTCTCAGCAACTTCCTGTATGACCTGAGAGGCAGTTCTTTCTCTGGTACATTCCCCCGTCTGCCCAGACCCGGTAGCCCTCGCGCGACGAGTCCTCCCCACCGTTCCGCCCTGTTCCGACCGCCCTCTCGCCGGGATCTCCCCGCAAGTAGCTGTCCCGGCCTGATCGCCAGCTCGCCAAGACTGCCCCGTCCTGGCTGTTTAGTCCTCACGCGAGAGCCTCGGTCTAAACGCATCCAAGCGCATGATCGCGCATTCTCCTGAAAGTTATGCGTGACTCCAGCACAAGGGATCGTCCAGGTCTGTCGCCACGGACGTCAACTAGGAGCGAGGCATGGGCTACCTTAATCTCAACTCGCTCGGCCTCGCGGCAGGTAGCCCCAGGACCCCTAAGTGTCGCGGATGACCGTTTCGGAGCTCTCGGCATCGGTGGAGTTTGACGCGGCGGCTCCGGCCTCTGGGGGGGAGGACACGGTGCGGCGGGGGCGACCGCGGGTGGTCCCGGTGGACAGCCCGGCCCTGATCATCAACTTTCTGACCAGGTAGTAACTGATGCCCGACTCCCGCGAAAGGAGCTTCTGGGTCCAGCACCCGTGCCCGTCCGGAGGGAGGGAGGCCAGGAGCGCCGAGATAGCGGAAAGCTTGGACTCATGGCCTACGCTTTGCCGACACCTGGGGGCCCCAGTGGTCAGGCCTTCTTCGGCCATGATCCTCTTGACAGTCCAGACTCTGATGCCCGTCTCCCTAGCCAAAAATTCCTGAGTCCAGAACTTGCGTCCGTCCGGAGGCGGGGAGGCCAGGAGCGCGGAGATCGCGGTGAGCCAGGCCCTGCGGCTGGCGGACGCGCCGGGGCCGAAGCGGCCGCCCCGAGAGGCCGCCGTGGACAGTCCGGCCTCGGCCATTATCGAGCTCACCCGCGAGAGACCGATGCCCGTCTCCCTCGCAAGAAGTTCCTGGGTCCAGAACTTGCGTCCGTCCGGAGGGGGGGAGGCCAGGAGCCCGGAGATCGCGGCGAGCCCGGCCTCGCGGCGGGCGCGGACCGCAGGGGAACATCCCCGGGAGGCACCCGTGGACAGGCCGGCCTCGGCCATGATGTTACGGACAGTACCGCAACCGATGCCTGTCTCCCTAGCAAGAAGTTCCTGGGTCCAGAATTCGCGTTCGTCCGGAGGGGGGGAGGCCAGGAGCGCGGAGATCGCGGCGAGCCCGGCCGCGTGGCGGGAGCTGGCGGCGAGCTTGGGCCTGTGGCATACGTCCGGGCCCGTGGACAGGCCGTACTTGGCCATGATCTTCATGACAGATATGACACCGATGCCCGACTCCCTCGAAAGAAGCTTCTGGGTCCAGAATTTGCGTCCGTCCGGAGGGGGAGAGGCCAGGAGTCTGGAGATCGCGGCGCGCCCCGCCTCGTGGCGGGCGCTGGCGGCGAGCGCGGCCCTGTGGCGGGCGTCCGGGCTGCAGCCGCCCGAGGGGGCCCCCGTGGACAGGCCGGCTCTGGCCATGATCTTCATGACAGTTATGAGACCGATGCCCGACTCCTTCGCAAGAAGCTTATGGGTCCAGAACTTGTGCCCGTCCGGAGGGGGAGAGGCCAGGAGGCGGACGATCTCGTCGCGGGCGGCCTCGTAGCCGGCAAACGTCATGTTACGCCAGGGCCCGGTGGGAGGGCGATTCCCGTCCATCACATCCTCCTCCGTCCGAGGCCTGTGCCCAGTCTCCGCCCAGATTGCCGCCGGAACCGGCTCCTGTTCTCTGGAAGGGCGATCGGGAGGGAAAGGGCTCCGGCACTTAATGTCTCATGTCTTTCCGGACGTGGACCTGCCGGTGGTCGCTTGAAGGGCAAGCTTTCCGGATCCGCCGCGCGGAAACGGGTATATCCCTTCAAAATGCCAAAAGCTGGGAAGCCCTGGCAGGAAGCTGTCCCGGAGCGTGCCGAAGTGGGCGTGACCGTCGGAAAACCCATAGCGCGCAGACACGGCACCGCTTCGCGGACAGGCACAGCCACGGAACTCTGCCGCCTCGGCATGTTTATGACTTCCTCTGCGAGTCCGTGAGGCACTCAGCCGTTTCCAACTCAGTCCGCTTCTCCACCATGGGGAACAAAAGCTTTGCCTCTACAGCCAAGGAAAAGTCGCGCCAATGGCCTCATCTGGGAGGACCGCAATGTCACTGACCCCGTCAGGAAGAACTGCTACGTCAACGCACCCGCCAGGGAGAACTGCCACCTCACTGCACCCGTCAGGGAACACCTACGTCACCGTCTCCGCCTGGGTGAACTGCCACCTCACTGCATCCGTCAGGGAAAACCTATGTCACCGCCCCGCCAGTGTGAGCTGCTACGTAACCCCCCCTTCAAACGGAATGGGCGCGCCAATGCCCCCGCCAGGAAGAGCGGTTACGTCACCGCCCAAATCAGGGATAACCGTCGCTACAACGCCGTATTGACGTTCTGCGACTAGGGAATCTAGCACAGCCGAAACTAATCAATTTTTAAATGTCTCAATGCGGAATGTCAAGGATGGCTACGGGAGCGATGCAACGCTACCTTCTTTCTCAACATCCGGTATAATCAGTACGGTAGCTCTCTATTCGTATCTGTTCACGGGAAAGTCGCCCTTGCCTTGGAGGTAGCCTGTCATGGATTCAGACAGAAGGCTGTTCCGGCCTGGAGGAATGCTTCTCTGCGCTGGAGGAAGGCCGTCCTGGCTCCGGAGGAAGGGCGTCCTGGCCCCGGAGGAAAGCAGTCCTTTGCCAGGAATGAGGATGCTCTGGCTCCTGGTGTAGGACCTCTGCTTTCGTCTGCGAACAGATACTTAAGTAATGAGACCAACTGCATGATAATAAGCAAAAAGCGTGCCAGGATATAAAATCTTGCTAAATCTATATAAAATGCCAGGCAAGACAGACCCATAAACGGATAACCACCCGCTTGAATCAATTTATTTGTAAATGATATTCAAAAAGATAATTTTACACCTAACAATGAAAAAACCGGACAGAGAATAGCAGTGCTACAAAAACTAAAGGAAATTGACTTTGAAAATTAAAAATAGAAATTGTAACTGTTCAGGTGCCCCTCTATAGATGGCCTTTTCGGAGGAATAGAGCCCAGATGAGGACACCTTAAAGCTTAAAAGTCAACAATTGATACTTCATGTAGAGGAAAAGAGTGTCTGTAGAGGGCATTTTGGTTGAAAAGGCCCCCAATTGAGCTCCCCCTTGGAGGGTCACCTGAACAGTTACAAACAAAATTCCTAATATTGAGGAGTTTCAACTGGGAAACCAGTCTGTAGTATTTTCCATCTCAAAAATTTCATAGCAAACACAAAAGAAATACAAAGCAATAAATATGGTTATATATACCACATATATATTTATATAAGTATTATATATCGTTATGTAAGTATGATTATTATTTAGGCATTGGGTCAATTTGTAGCAATCGACCGGTCTCCTTTCTTCCCCACCCTTCAAACGCATTCCTCGTTCATTATTTA
Source organism: Deltaproteobacteria bacterium (assembly GCA_031263525.1). Classification (GTDB taxonomy): domain Bacteria; phylum Desulfobacterota; class Desulfarculia; order Adiutricales; family Adiutricaceae; genus JAIRZX01. The sequence continues at coordinate 9,331 of JAISFP010000200.1, forward strand.
TGATAAGGCGACCCACCTAAAGGCAGGAGTGACCCCTAAGTCAAGCCAGAAGGGCACGCACCGAACAAAAGGCGGCCTTTCTCCAAGCTCTGGACAATCTACCGCCAAACAGAGGAGAATGAGGCACCCGCTAGAGCACTTTCGGACAACGTTGGGCTTTACAGGTGGCAAGCCTTTCGGAATGATACATAATGTTTATAAAAATTATTAATATTGTTTTAGCATTGTAGCAAGGAGCAAGAGAGGCGCGACTTTCTTAGGAAACTTGGAAATGCTCATGAAACGAACAACAGAACTAATGACAATCGGCGAAACGGGGGAGGTGGGTTCTACTGCAACAGTAGTGGATTTGTTTTGCGGAATCGGCGGCTTGACCCACGGCCTTCATCTTGCGGGGCTGAATGTAGTAGCTGGCATTGATTTGGATTTATCTTGTAGATATGCTTATGAACACAATAACGGAGACACTCGATTTATATGTGCCGATGTGTTATCACTTGCCCCTGCAGTAATAGCGAAGTTGTACCCTGCCGATGGCGTTCGCGTGATGATAGGTTGTACGCCTTGTCAGCCGTTTTCTAAGTACACCAAGCGTTACCGTAAAGGTGAGCAAAACGGCGGTCGCGAAAATGACGACTGGCAACGCGACAATAAATGGCATTTAGTTTATACGTTCTCTGACATAGTTGAACACGTTATGCCGGAAATAGTATCGATGGAAAATGTTCCTGAGTTAGTGACTGAAAAGGTGTTTTCCGACTTTTACTACACGCTCATGCGCCTTGGCTATAATGTCAGTCACAGCGTGGTCTATTGCCCAGATTATGGTGTTTCTCAAAATCGCCGTCGTCTGGTGTTGTTTTCATCTCTGTTTGGCGAATTATCGCTGATAAAGCCGATATATAATAAGAGAAATTATCCTACCGTCAGAAAGATTATCGGCGGCTTGCCCCGTGTGGCCGCAGGTGAGAAAAACTCTGACGATAAAATTCATTCGGCGTCTCGATTGTCCCCAAGAAATCTTCTTAGGATACGTAGCTCCGTCCCTGGCGGAACGTGGCACGACTGGGATGATAGTCTCCAATTGAAGTGCCATAAAAAAGGGACCGGAAAAAATTATACATCGATTTACGGACGCATGATTTGGGATGCACCTTCGCCGACTATTACAACGCAGTTCTACGGTTATGGCAACGGTAGATTCGGGCATTCCGATCAGGACAGATCCTTAACTTTACGTGAAGGGGCTTTGTTGCAATCTTTCCCTCATGATTACTCGTTCATTGACCCGGAACGGGCAATTAACAGGCGTAAGGTCTGCGTTCATATCGGCAACGCCGTTCCTGTTGAACTCGGCAGAGCCATTGGAGAAAGTATTAAGATTCACATTTCGGAGGTTAACTTCAATGGGCGGTAATGAAACAGGAGCTGACATCCCGTCAACCCCAAATGATAGCATTATCAATGAAATTTT
>JAISFP010000379.1 GCA_031263525.1 Deltaproteobacteria bacterium
GAAGCTGAATAGTTAACAATGGATACTTCATGTGGAGGGTAAGTGGTTCTGAAAAGGGCATTTGGGTTGGAAGACCTTCCTGTTCAGCTCCTCTTGGAGGGGGCACCTGAATAGTTACACATGCAAAATAGAAAAGCGTCACTAGCCGCCTGCCGGACCCGTCCAGAGGGACCCGGCGCGGCCCAGCAAATATCAGAGGTTTCCGGCACACCCATGGAGAGACTATACCCCAAAGCGGCCGCGCCACGCATGGCCGCTGCTGCCCTGGCCGTCCTGGCCTGCGCCGCCCTGGCATTCCCCGGACAGCTCCGGGCGCAGGACTACGTGGTCCAGGTAAGCTCCCTCGCGACGCAGGAGGCCGCCCAGACGGAGGCGGCCAGGCTCCTGCGGCAGGGGGTGCCGAGCTTCCAGCGGACGGAGGACTTGCCCGGCCGCGGGCCCGCACACCGGGTCTACCTGGGGCCCTTCTCCAGCAGGGGCGAGGCGCAGGCCGCGGCGGACGCCCTCAAGTCCTCCGGGGTCGTGAAGGACTTCATCGTTCGGCAGGACACCTACGCCGCCGGCACCGCGGCGGCCGGGGGCCCAGTCGCCCCGGCACCCGCCGCGGTTCCCCAGCCCGGCGCCCCGGGGGCCATCCCGGCCCCTCCGGTCGCGGGCGGCGAGCCTGTCTACGAGCCTCCCGAGCCGCCCTTCGACCCGTCCGTGCCGGTTCTGGCGGCCCCGGCGCCCCCGCAGCCCCAGACGCCCCAGGCCCAGGTCCCCGGCGGGGCCTACGGGCCCGCGCCGGCCATGGGCCCCGGCGGCGAGTCCTGGTCGCCTCCACCCCAGGCGGGCGCTCCAGCTCCCGCCGCCGACGGCTGGGGCGCGCCCGCCGCCCAGACACCCGCCGCGGACGGCTGGGGGACGCCCCCGGCCGCGTCAGGACAGGCCGGGGGCGCCCTCCCGCGCACCGTGGCCCCCGGCGAGACCGTCTACTGGACCGAGCCGACCGGTTCCGGGACGGGCGCGGCTCAGCCGCCCGCCGCCCAGGCCGATCCCGACGGCTGGGGCCCGCCTCCCGCCTACGCGCCTTCCGCGCCCCAGGTCCCGGCACCTGCGGCGGAACCCTGGCCGCCCGTGGCTCAGGCCCCTGCGCCGGCCGCGCCCCCGGCAAGCGCCCCTCCCGCCCCCGTCGTCGCCGCCCCCGCGCCCGCCCCTGTCGCGGCGCCTTCCGCCTCTGCCCCCCGCCGGCCGGGCCAGCCTGACGCCTGGCAGGGCAAGGCCAACGCCTTCACGGCCCTGGTCGATCTCTCGTCCAGCATGCTCTGGCTCTCCCCGTGCCGGGGGGGGCTGGTCAAGGCCGAGGCCGAGAGCACTCTTCTGAGGAAGATGAGCCAGCGGCTCCCCAGCCGCCCCTACGTGGCCGCGCTCAGGGTCTTCGGATACCAGCAGGCATGGAAGGAGGCGGACTTCACGACCCTCTACTACGGGCCCACCGCCTACGAGCGCTCCGGCTTCGACCAGGCGGTGGCCAGGCTGGCCCCGGCAAGCGCCATCTCCCCGTTCTCGGTGGGCCTGAAGGCCACCGCGACGGAGCTCGAGGCCATGCCCTCGCCCAGGGTGGTGCTCATGCTCTCCGACTTCGAGGTGACTTCCGATCCCGGGGATCCGCCCCAGGAGGCCGGGAGGCTCAGGGGCCGCTTCGGCGGCGACACGCGGGTTTACGCCTTCCACGTGACCAAGGTCAAGAAGGCGAAGACGCTGGCAGCGAACGTCGGGGCTTCCGGGGGGGGGAAAAGCTTCGACGTGTGTGCTATGCTTGAGGACGACTCCGCCTTCGAGGCGATGATGGACGAGATCTTCGGACCCAAGGAGGAGCCCCCCTGCGCCGACTCGGACGGCGACGGCGTCTGCGACTTCCAGGACGTCTGTCCCAATACGCCCGAGGGCGCCCCGGTCGACTCCCGCGGCTGCTGGATAGCGGCCTACTCCCAGTTCTTCGACTTCGACAAGGCCGTGGTGAAGAGCGCCTTCGTGCCCAGGCTCCAGTACGCGGCGGAGATCATCAAGAAGAACCCCCAGCTGGGGGAGATAATCATCGCCGGCCACACGGACAACAAGGGCACCGACGCCTACAACCTCGACCTGGGCCGCAGGAGGGCCCAGGCCGTGATGGACATCCTGGTCAAGAACGGGGCCCCGGCCGAGCGGCTCAAGGTCGAGAGCTTCGGCAAGACCAGGCCCGTCGCGGAGAACAACACGGAGGAGGGCCGCGCCCAGAACCGGCGCGTGGAGTTCCACGTGGGGCAGGTGCCCCCGGCCTCGGCCACCATCGTTCCCTGAGCCGCCTTCTGGGCTCCCCGGCCCGGGGGCAGCCGGCCCGTCCGGCTTGCCCCGGGCCGTGCCGCCTTTCCCGGCGTCGCCTTGACGCCTTCCGCCTTCCTCCGGCGTCCGCCTTGATGCCGGCCGCCTTCCTCCGGCGTCCTTCCGGGACGCCGGCCCTTCCGGGGGCCCGCCTGGGAACCCAACAAGGTCCTCTCCATGATTGGTCCGGTCAACAGGGGCAACATAGCGTCCATCTTCGCCGCGGCGACCTTCAAGACGGCGCAGCACAACGAGAGGACCAACGTTTCCCAGCTCCTCACCAGGAGCGAGGCCCAGGCCATGGCCCACAACTCTTCCGGGCCGATGCAGAGGACCACCTATCTGTCCCACCAGATCCAGCCCGTCTCCGTCGGACGTCACCAGAACGCCCACATCCCGGATCTGACAAAGCAGAACTACAGCGCCCTGGCCGACGCCCAGTCCAGCTACCACGCCGGCGACTACCTTCCCAAGAATTACAACGCCCTGGGCCAGGTGGCCCAGATCGCCGACCAGGCCTCCGCGGGCGTGGTCATAAACAGGGTCATCTGACGCCGGGGCGAGGTCTTCGAGGGGCCCGGGGCCTTTCGGCCCCGCGCCCGTGAGGCCCCGCGCCCTGGCCCCCCGGGCCCCGGCGCCGGGGGACCCGTGCCGCTTCGCTCGGGTCCGGACAGGAGGGGACGAAGCTCCCGCATGCAGTTCAACATCTTGGAATTCCTGCGCGTCAACAAGATCGTGCTCGTCTGGGTGATCTTCGGCGCTCTCATATGGATCATGCGGGACCTCTTCGGGATGGTGTTCATCACCTTCGTCCTGAGCTTCGTCATCTGCGGCATCACCCGCTACTTCACCCACGTCCTGAAGATAAAGCACAGGAGGGTGGTGGTCTGCGTCATCTACGCGCTTCTCATAGCCGCCATCGCCCTCTTCATTATAAAGGGCTTCCCCAAGCTCATGGCGGAGACCAAGGGCTTCTCGAAGGCGCTCCCGGACTCCATAAAGTCCGTGAAGGCCCTGGTGGCGGACGCCAAGGACGCCTGCCCTGAATGCGCCCCCTTCCTGGACAGGGTGATGGAGGACGTGACCCCGGAGATCCTGGTCTCACGGGGCTACAACTGGGGGAGGTCGCTCGCCTCCCGGAGCTGGCACTTCATCTCCTGGGTCTTCATAGGCATCGTCTTCAGCTTCCTCATTGTCTTCGACCTGCCGGACCTCATGCAGAAGTTCCGGTCGCTCCGCTACACGAGGCTGAGCGTCTTTTACGACGAGACTGTCTCGGGGGTCATCCAGTTCGCGAAGGTCGTGGGGGAGAACTTCAAGGCCCAGATCTACATCTCGGCACTGAACACGGCCTTCACCTTCGCCGGCCTGACCTTCCTCGAGGTCGGCACCACGGCGCTCCTGTCGGTCATAGTCTTCGCCTGCGGCCTCATTCCCGTCATGGGGGTGTTCATCTCCTCCGTGCCCATCATGCTGGTGGCCTTAGGCAAGGAGGATCCCCACCTCCTGGGCTACGTCCTCATCCTCATAGTGGCCATCCACCTGATAGAGGCCTACATCCTCAATCCCAGGATAGTCTCCTCGATGCTCCGCCTGAACCCCGTGATCACGCTCATGATCCTCTACATCGCCCACGGGCTGATGGGGCTGTGGGGGATGTTCCTTGGCGTTCCCATCTCCCTCTACATCTACTCCCAGATAGTCAGGAGGCCAGAGGACGGGCACCCGCAGCTTGCCGCCGACGGCGGGGCCGGGCCTCCCGGCCCGCCGGACCCGCCTGGGAAGCCCGCCTCCGGTGGGGGCCACCCGGAGGGCGACCCGGAAGGGACGGCACTGGCCGGAGGGAACGGCACGGACAGGCCCGGAACGGCATCCGGTCCCGGAACCCATGAAACTGCCGGGGTTGCCGATGCCCTGGAAACGGCGCCCGGATCCGGCTTGCCCGGAACTGCCTCGGATGCCGACACCACCGGAACCCTGTGTGCGGTTGCCGATTCCGGTGCCGCCTGAACGGTCCCCGGCCCCTGCCCTCTCGAAACTGCCTCTGACGCCGGTACCATCCGGAACGGCTCCCGGCTCCTGACCCCTCTAGACTGCCTCGGACGCCTGTTCCGCCGGAACGGCACACGGCTCCAGACCCCTCCAGACTGCCTCGGACGCCTGTTCCGCCGGAACGGCTCCCGGCTCCCGACCCCTCCAGACTGATTCGGACGCCTGTTCCGCCGGAACGGCACACGGCCCCTGACTCCTCGAAACTGACTCGGACGCCTGTTCCGCCGGAACGGCACACGGCCCCTGACTCCTCGAAACTGACTCGGACGCCTGTTCCGCCGGAACGGCACACGGCCCCTGATCCCTCTAAACTGCCTCGGGTGCCTGTTCCGCCGGAACGGCACACGGCCCCTTAACCCTCGAAACCGCCTCGAACTCCGGTACCATCCGGAACGGCACACGGCCCCTGACCACTCGAAACTGCCTCAGATGCCGGTACCTTTGGAAACGGCATCCGGCCCTGAACCCGTCGTCCGGCCGCAGATGCCGAAACTCCCCGTCACGGGCCACTCCCCGTCACGGGAAAGGGCCCGTCCGTCCCTATCGCCTTTGCCGGCGGGAGATCCCCGGTACCGGTCGGAGCCGCCTCCCGGTCGTCCGCCCGAAAGGCGTCTCTCCCGGAAGGCCGGGTGCCGGAGACGCGGGCCGGGTCGCCGGACCCCCGCCCCCGGAGATGGCGCCCGGCTCGTCGGCCGGCGTCGGCGAGCCGGCAGGACCGGTCCGGCCGGGCAAGAATAAGCACAATCCGTCCGTCCCGGAGGGGGGCCTCCCGGACGGGCGCCGGCCGGTCGCCCGGCGACGGGCGGCCCTGGCCGCGACGCCCTGCCGGCATCCGCCGGAGCCGGCAGGCCAAAGGAGGGCACAGCGCCATGCCCCAGCAAGACACGGTCGTGCTACTGGGCGACAGCCTAACCGAATGGGGGGACTTCTCCGGGCTTTCGGGCCGGGCCAGGCCATGCGGGGCCGCCGGCCCGGTTAACCACGGGATTTCGGGGGACACCACCTGGGGGATCCTGGCAAGGCTCCACGAGACGACCCTGCTGAACCCGTCCTGGGTCTTCGTGCAGGCAGGCATAAACGATCTGGCCCAGGGGGCCGGCCCGGGCGAGCTGGCCGCCAGGCTGGCCAGGATCTGGGCCCGCATAGCCGCCGACTCCCCCTGCACCAGGGTGGGCGCGCTGAACCTGCTGCCCCTCTGCCAGGCGAAGCTGGACTATCCGGGAACGAACCTGACCAACGCCCTCGTGAGGCGCGTGAACGCCGAGATCCAGGAGAGCGCCTCCCGGAACCCGGTCGAGTTCCTGGACCTCTATGCCGCATATGCCGACGGCGCGGGCGAGCTCTCGGAACGCTGCACGGCGGACGGGCTCCATCTGCTGCCGGAGTCCTACGGACCCTGGACGGAGCTTCTTCTCCGGGTCCTCGGCCAGAGCCGTTCGGACGGGGCGGGGCCGTCTCCGGGGACTGCGGACGGACGGAAGAAAGCGGCGGCCGTTCCGGAAGTCCAGCAGCCTGCCTGACGGGGGAGGGCCTGGCACCGGTCGGACGGGGGAAGGCCGTGTTCCGGCCCGGAGGGTCAGGCCTGGCACCGGCAGGCGGGGGCACTGGCGGCTCCTGCCGGGATGTCGTACCCCGCCCGCCGGAGGGCTTGCGTCCTGAATGCCCAGTCCCGAAACGGCCTGCGGGCTTCGTCTGTTCGGGCGCATAAAAGCTAGCGCCGGAACGTTGGGCAGTGTCGCCCCCGCCCTACGGAGGGCTTGCGTCCTGAATGCCCAGTCCCGAAACCGCCTGCGGGCTTCGTCTGTTCATGCGTAATAAAATAGGCACCGGAATTTTGGGCGGACCGGCAAGTTCCGGCGGGCGAGCGCGTCTCAAATGCCCTTTTGCAGGCCGCATGGCGTGTTTCCCGGGCAATTGCTCTAAAAAGACGGCAACGGGGCTTCGGGCGTGACGGCTCTGGCTCCTGACGGCTGGCATGCGTCAGGAAGTGTCGGTATTGAAACGGCTTGCCAGTTTCAGATGATCTGCTTTTAAAAGCTGGCACCGGAATTTCTTAGGGACGGCTCAGACTCCTGCCGGGGGGCATGCGTCGGCAAGTCATCATCCTTAAACCGCTGGCAAGTTTCATCTGAAGTGTTGCAAAATAAATTGCGCCTGTATTTCCGGAGACACTGCCTCGCCTTTTGGCTTGGGTCATGCGCCAGCAAGTTCCTGCCCTGAAACTGCTTGAAGGTTTCATCGGCATTTTCGAAAAAAAATTCGCGCCGATATTCCGGCCGGGTCGGTGCCGGTTTCTGCCGGGTGGCATGCGTCATGAAGTGTCTGGTTCAAAAGAATTTCGGTTTCACCAGAGGTGTTGCAGCATAATTCGCGCCGCAATTCCGGGCGGGACGCCTCCGGTTTATGCCGGTGGCATGCGACATGAAGTGGCGGTTTCAAAAGATTTTCAGTTTCGCTAGAGCTGCTGCAATAGAATTCGCGCCTGAATTCCGGGGGGGACGGCTCTCGTCTGGCCCGGGTCGGCATGCGCCGGAAAGTCCTGTTCTGAAGCAGTTATCTGCCTTCTGCTGATTGGCTGCAAAAAATGATTGGCATCGGAGTTCCGGAGGACACGGCTCAGATATCTGCCTGGGCGCCATGCTTCAGGAAGTGGCTTTTTGAAATGACTTGCAAGTTTCAGCTGGTTCTGTCTAAAAAAGTAGCGCCGAAGTTCCAGTCCGGAACGCAGATGCTCCGCGGAGACCAAGCTTTTAAAATTCGTAACTGTTCAGCTGCCCCCCCAAGTGGAGTTCGACAGGAGGCCTTTCCAGCCAAAATGCCCTCTGAAGAAACTATTCCCCTCCATATAAAGTATTCATTGTTGACTCTTCAGCTTCAAAGGTTCCTCGTCTGGGCTCTCTTCCTCCGAAAAGGCCCTCAATAGAGGGGCACCTGAACAGTTTCAAAAATTCTTTGTTCTGTATCGAATTGCACGTTTGACTGCATATTTTACAAATCAATTTACATCTATTGTCTGGACGGGGGCGCCGGGGCAAGCCGGACCGAATGCCCTGTTGCTGGCGCCAAATGCCCTGTCATGGAACGTCTTGCGGGAAAATGTTTCTGGGTGCCGGAGATACCGGCATGGGAGCGAGACGCACGGAGCCAGGCATTTCCGGTCCGGTCCCGGGCCTTCCGGAGAGGGTGCCGGCAAGCCGCCAGTTTTTCCGGCGGTTCCGGTCCCGGCCCGTGACCCGCGTCCCCGTGGCTTCGGCAGGGAGCCCTGCCTCCCGTCGCTTCTGCCTCCCTGAGACTTGGCCGGAACCCTCGGGCGCCGGCCGGCTGAGAGGGCACGGGCAATCCTGGAAATCAGACGCGGTTTGGTCTATGATGGCCTTCTGCAATCCTATTTCCCCTGCCGGGTTCCAGGTTCTGCCGGTCCGCGCCTCAGATCGAGAGGGGGAGGAGCAGTCCGCCGAACCGCCTCGCGCGCGGTGACATGCGGTTCCCTTCTGGGCGGTCCGTGTTCAGGTCGTCCTTGCCCGCTCTAACTTCAGAACTGGCGTCTTTCCTGTCATTCCTGCCACTCGGTCCTGTCATGCCTTTCGCTGTCAGGATCACTTAAGTCCTAAAGCCCTGCGCCCCCGATTCTTCGATTATTCCTCCTCGATTCCCCGATCCTCCTGAATCTCGCTCTCTTGCATCCTCGGGTCAAAAATCCCTCGCTCCCTGGCTCCCGCGAGCGCCCGATCCCTCGCTCCTTGGCCCCGCGAGCGCCAGAGACCTCGATTCCTCGCTCCAAGGCTCCCTTTGGCTCCCCGCCCCTCGTTTCCTCGCTCCTTGGCTCCCTCGGTCCATCGAGCTCCCCGGCCCGCGTTCCCTAGCTCCTTGGCTCCCGCGAGCGCCCGAGACCTCGTTCACTCGCTCCTATGCTCCCTTTGGCTCCCTGCCCCTCGTTCCCTCGCACCTTGGCTCCCTCGGTCCATCGAGCTCCCCGGCCCTCGTTCCCTCGTTCCTTGGCTCCCTCGGTCCCTCGAGCTTCCCGGCCCTCGCCCCTTGGCTCCCCCTGTCCCTCGAGTGCCAGCGCCCCCGCGCTCGGTCCCGCGAGTTCCGGAATCCCCCGCGCTCACGCTCCCCGGCACCCCCGATCTTTCGTTCTCGCAATCTTTCAATCCCCCAGCCCTTGATCCCCTGAGCCGTTAGATTTTCCACTTCTGTTCGCAGCCCTTCCGGCCCTCCTCCTCCCGCGCCTCGGGCGGGACCCGGCATGACGCCGGGCTGGTCCGGGACCGTTCTCCGGAGGCAAGCTTCAATGGAGACTGAGCGCCGCCGCCCGGCAAGGATCGTGGCAACCGCCGTCGCGCTGGCCCTCCTGGCAGCGGCGGCCGCCGCCTACCTGTGGACCGGGGAGGGGACGCAGGACGCGCCGGATCTCCCGCAAGCGGATCACGTGAGCTACGTGGTGGCCGTCGCCGTGGGGCCCAGGGAGGTCTATCCCGAGGAGAACCTCGCGGTGGACCGCCTCGTCGAGCGCTTCGGGGAGGACGTCTCGGGAGGGGCCATACGGAGGGTGGAGATCCCCGCCTCCTTCGAGACCGACGCGCAGGGGGCGGCGGAGGCGCTCCTGGGCCAGCGCACTGACCTGGACGTGAGGGCGCTCGTGGCCGTGCCGGCCTTCCGGGGGACGCTGGGCGCTTTCGCGGAGCTCAAGAGGACACGGCCCGACATGCTCCTCATGGCCTCCGACAGCCGCGAGGACCCCGGGCCCATGTCCATGTACTCGGATCTTACGGTGGACCCGGACTACGTGACCCGGGCCTGGTCCCTCGTGAGGGCCGCGCATGCGCTGGGTTCTCGGGCCGTCGTCCACGTGTCGGCGGAAATCGACATGGAGAGCCCCAAGGCCAGGAGGATGCTGGCCGTGATGAAGGCGGCGGCCGCGGGCATGGGAATGCGGACCGAGGTGCTGGACGCCGGGCCGGGCCTGGGGGAGGGCTCCCCCGGGGCGGCGGCCAGGGCGGCCGAGTGGGTTTCCGGGAGGTGCCGGGGCTGGGTCGACCGCCACGGGCCCAGGGTGCTGTACTACTCGCCGTCGGGCCCGCTCGCGGAGGCGCTCCTGACGTGCGCGGCCGAGACCGGGGGCATGTTCCTGGAGTCGCCGAGGCCATCGCCCTACTCCTTCCTCCCCGATCTCCTGGGCCTCCCCGGGGACGGGGGCTCCGCCGCGAGGGGGCTCGACTCCGGGGGGTTCACGGAGCTACTGGACAGCCGCGCGGCGGGGCTCCCCCTGGCGGGGAGGCTCGGGAGCTGGCCCGTGTCCTACGGCGGCGAGGTGACCGAGGCGCTGGGGGCCCTGGCGGTGAAGGCCGTCACCGAGGGCGGCACGGTCACGGAACGGGCCTTCATGGGGACTCTCATCTCGGGCAACCCCGCCGGGGCATGGGTGCGCAGGGACCTGACCGACGCGGCGACGGGCAGGAGGATAAGGAAGCAGGTGCTCCTCGCCTCCGGCCTCGACGTCCTGGGCGGCGACCGGTTCGGAGCGGACGAGGAGGTGCCGCCCGAGTACCGGTCCGTGCAGGCGCCCCCCGCCCCGGGCGACGAGACGCCGTTCCTCATAGGCATCCTCACGGGCACCGACACCCAGGGCGGGGACGACTACCTGGGCGCGATGGAGTTCGAGCGCCTGCACGGCAGGGCGGGCGAGGGCGGCATGGTGCGGCTGGAGACCTACGACTCGGAGGCATTCCTGGATGAGATGCCCAGGACCGTGGAGATCCTGACAGAGATGGCCCGGGATCCCCTGATGAAGCTCATCGTCGCGAACCAGGCCGTGCCCGGCACGGCCGAGGGCTTCAGGCGGATAAAGGAGTTCCGCCAGGACATACTCCTCTTCGCCATGGAGCCCCACGACGACACGGGAACCATCTCGGACGACGCGGATCTCGTCGTCTTCCAGGACTTCATCGAGAGCGGGTACCTCATAGTCCGCGCCGCGAGGGACCTCGGCGCGACCGCCTTCGTCCACGTGTCCTTCCCGAGGCACATGGCCCTCGAGACGGCCGCCGCCCGCCACGAGGTCATGGTGGAGGCCGCCGCGGACCTGGGCGTCGCCTTCCACGACGTGACCGCCCCTGACCCTCTGGATCCCGGCACGGACTCGGAGAAGGCCAAGGCCTGGGTGGCCGCGGAGTACCCGGGCTGGCTCGGCAGGTACGGGCGGGACACCGCCTTCTTCGCCACCAACGACTCCGAGACCGAGGCGCTCGTGGCGGCCGCCGCCGAGCACGGCGGGATCTTCGTCCAGCAGGACATCCCCAGCCCCATCATGGGCTATTCAGGGGCCTTCGGCCTGGATCCAGGGGGCTACGGATACCGCTGGCAGGAGTACGTGCGCGACCTGGAGGCCAGGATAGTCGAGGCCGGGGCCTCCGGGAGGCTCGGCACGTGGGTCTACCCGCTCGGCTACTGCGAGTCCGCCGGAGGCGCGGAGTACGGAAGGCGGATCCTGATGGGCGAGGCCGCCTCCGGGGACATAGGGGCGCTCCTGGACTCCTTCTCGCTCTTTTCCGGAGGCGCCTCCTGGAACGGGAGCTTCATGGCCGACAGGGAAAGCGGCAGGCCCATCCGCAACTTTTTCCTCGTCTACCAGGACACCTACGTCTTCGGGCGAGGCTTCCTGGGTCTCCCGGAAGTCGAGGTCCCGCCCAAGTACCGCCTCGTCTGGACCGGCAAGGCCGGCGGGGCGGGGAACCCCGTGGCCAGGGACAGCGGGGACGGGACCCGGACGGAACCCGCCGGGGACGCGGCTTCTGGGCGGGCCGGTTCCGAGGCCGGGGCCGCCGGCGAGGGGACTTCAGGAAAATCCGGCGGGGACGCGGCTTCTGGGCGGGGCGATTCCGAGGCCGGGGCCGCCGGTGACGGAACTTCCGGGTAATCCGCGGGGACGCGGCGGAAGGGGGGAGCGGGCCGGTCCAGGGGGGAGCCGTGCCTGCCCCGGCTGACAGCGCTGTCCCGGAAGCGGGGGGCGAGGCTTCCGGAGATTCGTGAGCGTCCGGCGCTTCCGGGGGAATCGGCGTTTTCCGGCGTTTCCCGGAGATACGGAGGGCTCCTGGGGCTCAGGGGCAGCAGGGAGATCCGAGGGCTCAGGGGCGTAAGAATTCGCGGAGGAGGCGCGTCGCGCGAACTGGCGCGCCTGCTGGCGATTTGTCCGCAAAGCGGTGCGGCCCCGGGAATTTTCGCTCCCGTGATTCGTTTCCGGCTCGTTTCCGGCCCGCCCCCCGCTTTCCCCGACACTTCCGGGCCGGCGGAGGGGACACGGAACCCGAGTCCGGGGCGGGCCGCCGCCGGCGGCCAGTCAGGCGGGCTTCGGGGCCTGCCGCCGTCCACCCGCCGGCCCGCGCGCCCTTTCGCCCGGCTTCATCTTGTTTGTAAACTGTTCAGGTGCCCCCCCGAGGGGAACTCAACATTGGTATTTTTCTAATCAAGATGTCCTCTGCAGAAACTCTTCACCCCCACATGGAGCGTCCATAGCTGTCACTGCAATCTCGAGAGCTCCTCGTCAGGGCTCCCCTACTCTAAAATGGTTCTCAACAGGGGGCACCCGAACAGTTGCCTTGCTTCTAGGCCGCCAGGCGCTATAATCAAGTCGCGCATGAAGGCTGGCGCGGCTTCCGGCTCCCCCGGCGGGGGAAGGCCGCCGGACAGCGTCCTCGGCGCGGGCTCCTCCCGGCACTGCAGGGTTCTGCGGGCCCGGGCCCTGCCCGGCACTGCGGAAACGGCTCCGGGCTCCGGGGCGGGGACGGGCCCCCCTGAGCGGCCAGTGACGGAAGGCATTTCGGACCGATGGGTGGAGCGGACGCTCGGCAGGCTTCGAGATACCGGCGCGGGGTCCAGGGGAGGCTGGGCCCCCTGGCAGGGCTCCTTGGCGCATTGCGGCCCAGCCTGCACCTGATTCTGGTGGTGTGCGCGCTCTTCTTCACGCTGAGCCTGGTCTCGTATCTCTACGTCTCCAGCATCATGAAGCGCCAGGTGGAACTCTACTCCTTTTCGGAGATGGAGGTTCACCGCAGCCGCCTTCGCTCGCTGCTTTACGCCCACGAGTCGGCGCTGCGCCACGCCGCTGCCGCCGTGGCCTTCGAGGCGGACCGCGGCGCGGACGCGGACACTCTCCGGCGGCTCCTGGCCGGTTTCTCGAAGGCCTTCTCGACACAGCCCGAGACGGAGGGGGTCTTCGTCTCGATCTACGGCTACATAGACGGGAACTACCTGGACGACACCGGCGTCATCCCCGGACGCCTCTTCCACCCGGCCGACTCCCCCTGGCTGAGGGGCGCCCTGGAGACGGACGGCATATTCCACACCAGGCCGTACCGCGACGCCGTCAGCCAGAACATGGTGTCGTCTCTCTCCTTGGCGGTGAGGGGCCCGGACGGCGGGACCAGGGGCGCAGTGGCCATCGACTACTTCCTGACGCAGCTCGTCGAGCGCATCGGGAGCTACAGCGTCGGGGAGGGCAGCTGGGGATTCCTGCTGGACGACTCTTTCACGATCCTGACCTGCCCCGACCCGGCGTACCTGGGACGCAGGCTCTCCGACTACCCCGGCTTCGAGGCCCTGGCCAGGGAGCTCTGGGACGATACGGTCCAGGGCCCCGTCGAGAGCGTCCGCGCCTCCCCGCAGGGAGCCGGCCGGACCTCCCCGGCGGCCCTCTCCGGAGGCCCGGCGCAGGCAAGGGTCCGGCCCGGGGGCGGAGGCTCGCCCTCCGGGACCCGGTCAGCCGGAGACGGGAGCGGAGGCCCGGTCGGGGGGAGCCTGGCAGGCCCGCCGCCAGCCGGGCCGGGCGGACCTGGGCGGGCCGGAGTTTCCGGCAGGGCCGCAGGCCGGGAAGGCCTGGAGGGCCCGGGAGGACCACCGGCACCCGGCGGACCAGTGCCGGCCCCCGGAGGCGAGCTCAGGCCGCCGGCCCGCGCGGGCGAGGTGCTCGTGAAGGCCGTCACCTCGGGCGGCTCCGAGAACATAGTCTTCTTCAGCACCCTCGAGAACGGATGGCACGTGGGCATCGTGGCGCCCTACCGGTTCTATTATGCCGAGGTCCTGAGGATGTTCCCGGCGATAACCCTCCTGGGCGCCGCCCTGTCGCTGGTGGCGTGCGTGATCCTCGTCCGGGTGACCCTGGAGAAGAGGCGGAGCGAGGAGGAGTCGCTCGCGAAGTCGTCCTTCCTCGCGAGGATGTCGCACGAGATCCGCACCCCCATGAACGCGGTGATGGGCATGTGCCAGCTCGCCAGCCGGAACCTGGGCAGGCCCGAGGCGGCCGAGTACATCGCCGGCATAGGGCGGGCCGGGACGGACCTGCTCGCCATCATAAACGACATACTGGACTTCTCTAAGATCACCGCGGGGGGGGAGGACCTCGCGCCCGGCCCGTACCGGACGGCGGATCTGCTGGGGGACGCCGCCGCCATGCTGAAGGTCCGCATGGAGGGCGGGGCCGTGGAGCTCAGGCTCGAGTGCGACCCCGCGATGCCGGCCGGGCTCGTCGGGGACGTGGCGAGGGTCCGCCAGGTCCTGACGAACCTCCTGTCCAACGCCTTCAAGTACACCCGCGCCGGGAGCATCACGCTCAGGGCCTCCTGCGCGGCGCTGGCCCAGGGCAGGGCCGCGCTTTCCCTCCGCGTGGAGGACACGGGCATCGGCATCCGCCCCGAGGATCTCGGCAGGCTCTTCGGGGAGTTCGTCAGGCTGGACCAGGGGGGCGTGAGGCACATCGAGGGCACGGGGCTGGGCCTCGCCATTTCGCGGTCGCTGTGCCGCACGATGGGGGGCGACATCACAGTAGAGAGCGAGTTCGGGCGCGGGAGCGCCTTCACGGCCGAGCTGGTCCAGGGCATTGGCGACCCCTCGCCCATGGGGCCGCTGGCCGTGCCGGACGTGCCCGGCCGGCCCCCGGACTCGGCGACGGCGGACGGCCCCGGCCCGCGCTTCACGGCCCCCGGCTTCAGGGTCCTGGTCGTGGACGACATAGAGACTAACCTGGTGGTCGCGAAGGGCCTCCTGGAGCCCTACGGCATGGAGGTGGAGGTCTCCCTCCGCCCCTCCGAGGCGGTGGAGGCGTGCCGGGCCGGCCCCGGCTTCGACATGCTCTTCATCGACCACATGATGCCGGAGATGGACGGCATAGAGACCCTGGAGCGGGTGCGGGCCCTGGGCGGCCGCTGGGAGAGCGTCCCGGCGGTGGTGCTCACCGCTTCCGTCATGGCCGGCAACCGGGAGATGTTCCTGTCCAGGGGCTTCGACGGGTTCCTGGGAAAGCCCGTCTCCTCGGAGGAGCTGGACCACCTCCTGGACCGGTTCGTGCCGCCCTACCGCCGCGGGCCGGCCCCGGCGGCCGGGACCGGAGCGGGGGACGCCTCCGGCCTCGCCCGGGGCGTGGCCATAGAGGGCATAGACGCGGCCCACGGCATCCGCCGCATGGGCGGGAGCCGGGAGGGCTACGTCAGGGCGCTCTCGGTGTTCGCGAGGGACCTGGACCTGCGGCGCCCGAAGGCGGCCGGGGTGGATCCCGCCGATCCCGGCGACTTTCTCATCCAGGTGCATGCGATAAAGAGCGCCGCCGCGAACGTCGGCGCCGCGGCGCTCTCCGAGGAGGCCGCCATTCTGGAGGACGCCTCGGCCAGGGGGGACGCGGCCGCCGTGGCAAAGCGCCTCCCGCGCTTCACGGCCAGGCTTGACGCTGTGGCGGCGGCGGTCAGGGCGTTCCTGGACAGGGAGTCCGGCCTCGCCCGCGGGCGGGCACCCGCGGCGTCCGTGCCGGTGGGCGCCGGTTCCGGGACGGTAGCGGGGTCCGGAGCGGGAGCCGTGCCGGCGTGCGCCGGTTCCGGGACGATTTCGGGGTCCGGAGCGGAAGCGGCGGGCCAGGTGCCGGTCCCGGGCGCCGCACGGGCGCCGTCCGGTGCCGAGGCGGAGCTGTCCCCTGTCCGGGAAGGCTCGGGGGCCGGGGCTGACGGGCTGAATGGCGAGGGGTCCGCCGCCCGTGCCGGGGGCGTCCGCGCCGCGGACGCTGGCGGGGACGGGGACAGGGACGGCGTCCGGCCCGCCGGAGGTTCCGGGGACGCCGGTGGCTCCGGGGACGACGGGGGCCCGCGGCTGGACGTGGACAGGAAACTGCTCCTGGAGCTCAAGGGCGCCCTGAAGAGGCGCGACATCCGCGCAATAGACCGCCTGCTGGAGGCCATGGGTTCGTCCGCGGCGGACGCGGGGACGCGGGAGGCGGTCGAGAGGATATCCACGAGCGTGCTCCTGGCCGACTACGACGAGGCCGAGAGCCTGGTGACGAGGGACATCCCGGGAGAGGAGACGGCGGACGCGGAAGGGGCCGAGCCGTGACGGACGAGTTCGCAGGCGGAGGCGCGGCCGCAGGGTGCGCCGCCGAGAGGCGCCCGGCCGAGGCCGGACGGGAGAGGGACGGGCCAGACGCTGATGCAACACGAAGACGAGCACGGAACCGGCTTGCCGACGCCTCCTGACGGCTGTTCCGGAGCCGGCGCCCAGGCGCCTCCCGGCCGCGATCCCGGCCCCGCAGGTCCCGGGGAGGAGGAGACGCGCAGCAAGGTCATGATCGTGGACGACGATCTGACCAACCTGGTCTTCGCCAAGTCGGCCCTGTCCGCCGACCACGACGTCTACACGGCCCCGTCGGCAGCCAGGATGTTCGAGACCATAGCCCGGGGGATCCTCCCGGACCTCATCCTCCTGGACATCTCCATGCCCGTCATGGACGGCTACCAGGCGATAAGGCTCCTGAAGTCCGACCCCTCCACCCGGAAGGTGCCGGTGGTGTTCCTGACGGCCTTCTCGTCCGTCCAGGCCGAGGTCGACGGGCTCTCGCTGGGCGCGGTGGACTACATAGCGAAGCCGTTCGAGCCTCCCCTCCTGCGCAAGCGGGTGGAGTTACACCTCACGATGGAGGCCCAGAAGAGGCTCCTGGAGGCCCAGAAGAGCCTGCTCCAGGACCAGAAGCGCCAGCTGGAGGAGTTCAACAGCAACCTGATGCGCATGGTGGACGAGAAGACCAGCCGCGTGGTGGAGCTCCAGGGGGCAATACTCACCACCGTGGCCGACCTGGTGGAGTGCCGGGACGACTTCACGGGCGGGCACGTGAACCGCACGAAGAACTTCCTGCGCATCCTGGCAGGAGCGCTCTCCGGCACCGGGCTCTACAGGGACGAGGTGATAGGCTGGGACCTGGAGCTCCTCTGCCGCTCCTCGGAGCTCCACGACGTGGGGAAGATCTCCGTCTCCGACAGGATACTCCTGAAACGCGGCAGGCTCACCCCCGCCGAGTTCGAGGAGATAAAGCTCCACACCTGCTACGGCGTCAGGATCATTGACAGGATGGCCCAGGCCACCAACGAGGGCGACTACCTCCGCCATGCCAAGATCTTCGCGGGCACCCACCACGAGAAGTGGGACGGCACGGGCTACCCGGACGGCCTCCGCGGCGAGAGCATCCCCCTCGAGGGGAGGCTCCTGGCCATCTGCGACGTATACGACGCGCTCACGTCCCGGAGGCCCTACAAGGAGCCCCTGAGCCACGACACGGCTGTGGGCATAATCATGGAGGGCCGGGGGTCGCATTTCGATCCCTGCCTGGCCGACATATTCAACGAGGTGTCCGCGAAGTTCAGGGGATGATCCGCAGCGGCCATTAGTCGTCTGCCCCTGCATCTTTGCGGTCCGTGTCGTGTCATATGCCTTGATTTTCTGAAATTTGTCTTCCTCTCCGCCTTCTTCCCCTGCGCCTTCTTCCTCTGCCCCTGGTCCGGCATTCTTGAAGTCCGGAAACGGCCCGGCCAGCCAGACTTTAACGCCATTGCCGTTCACGGCGCTGCATGTCACGGACCGGTGCGCCGCATGAATGCTGATGCATCTCATGAACGCTGACGCGAGGCAGCCATGCAGCGGGAAACTCTCCGTAAGAAATTTCGAAGCATAAGACGGGAGGTCAGGGGAGTGAAGTGCTATTTGCGGCTTTTCAGCCAGCAGACTCATGATTTGTGATGTTGGCAGAACACGGAGCAAAAGAGATGAATTTCTATAATTTTGTAACTGTTCAGGTGCCCCCCCTGAAACAATTCAAAAGGGTCTGCAGAGGCTTGCGGAGAATTTTTGGCATAATATTTGCGAGCAAGTTTTTGTGTGAAAATCCTGTGTGTTCCCAAGAGAATGGATAAGGAAAAAATAATAATTTAAAAATTAGCGTATTGTTTGCAATTTATTACCATAAATTATGCCTTATTGCATTATTTAATAAAATATCGAAAAATATATTATATCATAATTTATGAATAGCATATATAAATCAAACTTTATCAAAAATATTATTCAAGATAATTTATATTAAAATTTAATATTATTCTCAGTATTTATTGCCTTATACTATATAATGTTAACCATTAAAATAATTTAATTTTAATTTATTCAAAATTATTTGTATTAAATTTAGTAATGATTGAATGAATGCTATACCCTGCATTGAGGTGCAAATGTAGTCCCGGAAGATGGACAGACTTCCAACGAGGAGGTGCCTGTTATGTACCTTGAGAAGGCAGAATTGTTCCGGGGGAGGGTATATAATATGACTGGTGAGGACAGAATTGTGCCGGTTTATGCCTGTAAGGTGCCTGGCGCGGACAAACTCGTCATGCAGGAGCGCTGTCAGGTACCAAAAAAGAGGCCAGACTTCTGCCGGAAAGTGATTGCCAGGCGTAGGGATGACTGGCAGGGAGCCGTCTCTTCTCTGATGCTGTTTCTTCCAAATTCTGAAGAATGAAGTCTGGAGTCACATCCTCTGCTGCCATTTTCAGAGCTTCAAAAGGTCCTATCCCGTGCTGCTGACAGGACAAAACGTAAGCCCTTATGTCGCAAAACTCCTG
>JAISFP010000509.1 GCA_031263525.1 Deltaproteobacteria bacterium
CGGAACGGCCCGTGTTGTCCTGGACCTGCCGGAACGGCCTTGGCTGACCATGACTGCCGGAACGGCCGTGTTGTCCTGGACCAGCCGGAACCGCCTTGGCTGACCATGACTTCCGGTACGGTCCGTGTTGTCCTGGACCTGCCGGAACTGCCCAGGCTGAACCTGACTGCCGGTACGGCCCGTGTTGTCCTGGACCTGCCGGAACGGCCTTGGCTGAACCTAACTGCCGGAACATCCTTGACTGACCCGGACTACGGAAGGGCCTGGGCTGTAGAGGGACTGCCGGAGTGCCACCGGAGCGTCATCCGAAATACGCCGGATTGCCTCAGCCTGCTGGAAATGGTGGCAAGGCCTGGTCACCGGTATCAGTTTTGGGTTCCGATTCCGTCTCGGGCAGGCTTTTCACGCGTACGCCGGAGGCGACGGGACCGTCGGCGCTCACCACCACGAACTGCGCCCAGTATCCCGTCCAGATGTCCACGGGCATTGGGGACTCGGAGAAGCGCCCGGCCAGGAGGGCCACGAGGGTCCTGTAGTTCTCCTCAGTTTCGGCTGCGAGCTTGAGCTTCACGTGGCGGCCTAGCTCGCCCAGGTACACCGTGGTCTGGCACAGGGCCCAGCCCTCCTGGAGCTCCACTATGGTCCCCCTCCAGGATGTCGAACTCGTCCTGGATCTCTCCCGCGATGGCATCCAGAACGTCCTCCATGGTTGTCAGGCCGTTACTGTTCAGGCACCCCTCTATCGAGGACCTTTTCGGAGGAAGAGAGTCCAGATAAGGCTCCCATAAAGCTGAAGAGTCAATCATGGATGCTCCATATAGGGCGGAGAGTTTCTAAGGAGGGCATTTTGGTTAGGAATATCACCTGTCGAGCTCCCCTTGGGGGGTGACCTGAATAGTCGCTACGATCCGTAGTTCTCTCTCACACCCGCCCTCCTGTCCCGGCATGGGCAACTTCCTAGACACCTCCGGAGAGTCTTTAGCAGCCCGGCCCTCATCTCTGAACTCCGTTGTTCGGGCTTTCGCCTTGCCTATTTCAACACTACTTTCGGATTGCCTGTCTCAACACCAAACAATCGTTAAAAATCCTTCCGCGCCCCTGCCTCCAGGGCGGTCAGCGCCTCCAGGGCCTTCCCGTAGTCGCCCATCAGGATGTCGTCGGCTATCACTTCCACCGCCCTCAACACGTCCGGCGACCATGTTGCGGCGCGGAGATTTCCGAGCTCCAGGTCGACCCTCGAAAAGTCGTAAGCCTCGACGGCTTCCCTGAGCGCCTCCGCCAGGGCCTTCAGGCCTTCACCCGCCAGGCCCTCGGCACAGCTGTCAGGCGCCGGATCTCCCGCGACCCCCGGAAAGGCCGCCGGAGCTTCTGCGGGCCTGGCATTCCCGCCCCCTCGCAGGCCATCTTCGGAGCGGCCCTCCGTGGCCCGGCCGTACCCGAGCAGGCCGTCTTCACCCCGACCCTCTTCGGCCAGGCTGTCCCCGGGCAACCGGAACGTCCCGGCATCATGCTCCGGCACTTCACCGTTCCCCCGCCAGGTTCCGTTTCCGGAGCCGGGCACCAGGTCACCCCCCTGGACAGAGATGTCAGCGGCCTGCTCCCTGCCGATCGCGCCCTGAAGGGAGTCGTCCGGGTCCCGAACCGGGCGAGCCTCGGCATGCCCGGAGCCCGCCTGGTCTTTCTCATGTCCGCCCGTGGCCGTGCCAAAGACAGGAAGCCCCATATCCGCTCTGTCCGGAGCCTTGCCGAGCGAGTCAGAACTTGGAGCCGGACCGACCGGGACGTCAACGAGCTGGCCGGGGGGGGCAGGGACCAGATTTCGGCCAGTCTGGCTATCCAAGCCCTGAACCTGGCCGTCTGTGTGGAGATAGCGATCATCCAGGCTATCCGAGGCCAAACCATGACCGTCAGATCCGTCCGTGACCTGGCCCGTCCCGTCCGGGACCAGATTTCGTCCAGCCTGGCCGTCCATTCCCTGGACCTGCCCAACCTGGCCGTCCATGCCCAGAACCTGTCCAGCCTGGCCGTACTTGCCCAGAACCTGCCCATCCTGGCCGTCCATTCCCTGGACCTGCCCAGCCTGGCCGTCCATTCCCTGGACCTGCCCATCCTGGCCGTCCAAGCCCTGGACCTGCCCAGCCTGGCCGTCCATTCCCTGGACCTGCCCATCCTGGCCGTCCAAGCCCTGGACCTGCCCATCCTGGCCGTCCACGCCCTGGACCTGCCCATCCTGGCCGTACATTCCCTGAACCTGGCCAGCCTGGCCGTCCATTCCCTGAACCTGGCCAGCCTGGACATCCGCGACGCGGCAAAAGGCGTCAGGGCCCGGGCCAGGCCGCCCCTGCTCCTCGCCTGAACAGCCGAAACCCGCCCCGAACTCCCCGAGGCAGACGGGGGACGCCGGGACGCCGGCAAGACCTCCGCGCTTGGAAGGCGGGATCCAGCGCAGAAGAATGCCGTCCAGGCGGACCGGGTCGACGGGCTTGGAGAGGAAGTCGTCGAAGCCGTTCGCCAGGTACATCTCGCGCATGCCGGCCACGGCGTTGGCCGTGAGGGCGACTATGGGGACATGGCTGCCGCCCTTCATGGCCCTTATGGCCCGGCAGGCCTCCATTCCGTCCATTTCCGGCATCATGTGGTCCATGAGTATCAGGTCGAAGCGCCTCCCGCCGGCCAGGGCCACGGACTCCGGGCCGCCCGAGGCGAACGTGAGCCGCATGCCGTAGGGCGCGAGCAGGCCCTCAGCCACCATCAGGTTCGAGGCGTAGTCGTCCACGATGAGCACCTCGGCCCCGGGGGCGGCGAAGCTGGCCCTCCCTGACTCCTGGAGCTCGCCGCCCCCCTCGGCCAGCGGCCCCATGGGGGTCCAGTCCACCACCTTCTGGACGATCCAGGCGCGGAACACCGAGCCGATGCCGTAGGTGCTCTCGGCCTCGATGTCGCCGCCCATGGCCCGGCACAGGCTCCTGGCGATGGCGAGCCCCAGTCCGGTGCCCTCCACCCCGCTGTTGCGCTTCTCGTCCAGGCGGGTGAACTCCCCGAAGAGGCGGGCCAGATCCTCGGGCCTTATGCCCAGGCCCGTGTCCTCGACCTCGAAGGAGAGCCGGGCCGAGTCCTCCCCCACCCGCTCGGCCTCGGCCGATAGCCGGATCCTGCCGCGTTCGGTGTACTTGACGGCGTTGGACAGGAGGTTCAGGAGGATCTGCCTTATCCGCCCCGAGTCGCCGGTCATGACCGACGGGATGTCGCGGGAAAGCTCCGTCACGAGCTTCACCGGCCTCTCGCCCATGCGGACGCGGATGAGGGTAACGGCGTCGTTTAAGAGCGACGACGCCCTGTAGGGGGCGGGAGCGAGCTGCAGGCCCCCGGACTCTATCTTCGAGAAGTCCAGGATGTCGTTTATGATGGTGAGGAGGCTCGCGCCCGCGCTCCTTATGCCGCGAATGTACTCCAGGGCCCCGGGCTTCCCGTGCTCGCGCTGCGCGAGCTCCGAGAATCCGATTATCGCGTTCATGGGCGTGCGGATCTCGTGACTGGTGCGGGCCAGGAAGTCGCTTTTGGCCTTCGAGGCCCTCTCGGAGATGGCTATCTGGCGGGTCAGCTCCTCCGTGCGGAACGCCACGGCCTCCTCCAGCATCCTCCCCACCCTCCTGGACCTCACGAACATGACCGTCAGGAGGACTATGACCAGCGCCAGGAGCCCCAGGCCCGCCGCCATGAAGGGCATCCTGGCCCGGGCGAGCGCCCCCCGGTAGTCGAACACCCTGGTCCGCCACCTGGAGGCTATCTCCTCCGTGTCCACGAGCATCTGCGCCTTGGATATGATCGAGCGGAGCTCGGGGTCCTTGCGGGAGATGCCGAAGAACGACTCGTAGTTCCGGTCGATCAGGATGTTCACCTTGAAGTAGGGCCGCTCCAGGTAGTTGGTCATGGCCAGGAGCTCGTTGTGGGTCCCCATCACGAGGTCCACCTCGCCCCGCTCCAGCCCGCCGAAGGGCTGGACGTTGTCAGGATAGGTGACGGTCCTGGAGTGTTCCGGGAACCATTTCCAGAACAGCTCCGAATAGTCGGAGCTCTTCGACAGACCCACCCTCATGTCCCTCACGTCCAGGAGGGTCACGTCCGGCGTCCCGGTCAGCGACAGGAAGGCGTAGCGGTCGGTCAGGTAGGGCTTGTCGGTCCACAGGAACCTCCCCTCCCGGCCAGGTGTGCGCACGAGCTCCGAGACCACCGATATTTCCCCGCTCTCCAGCATGTCCAGAGTGCTCGGCCAGCTCTCCGGGGCCCCGGGCGCCTCCTCCATCCGCAGGCCCGTCAGGTCCCGTATCTCGTTCAGGATGTCGACCGCGATGCCCTGGAACTCCCCCTCCCGCTCGTTATAGAACGAAATGGGGTAGTTGTCGAACTCCAGCCCCACGAGAACCGGCTCGCCGCCGTTCTCCCGGCTCCTATTCCTCACCCACTCGAGCTCCGCGCGGGTGAGCGAGGACAGGAACCTCGTGCGGATGTAATCGCGGTACCCCTCCCGGTAAAACTCCTGGAAGCTGGACCTGCCGCTGGAGTCCAGGTACTTCTGAACTGTCGAGATGAACGGCGCCAGCTCCTGCCTCCTCGCCGTGAGCGACACCTCGCTGGTCACCACGGGGAGGATGTTCACGGTGACGACCTCCCCGAAGGGGTCGAAGGAGGCCTTGACCGGGGCCTCGGCCACGTAGGCGTCCACCTTCCCCGAGGCGAGCGCCCTCCATGCCTCGCCTATGTCCGGCATGCTGCTGGCGACGTAGGGCCTGACCACCGAGTCCCGCGCCAGCCGGAAGTTGACCGAGCCCATGAGGAAGGCGTAGCGGACCGGCCTGGTCAGGCGTATCTCCGAGAGCGGCTCGGCCCCGGGCATCCTCATGTACTGGATGCTCCGCTCGGATATGGGCGTGGTCATGAAATAATGCCGCTGCCGCTGGCCGGAGGGGTTCATCTCCCCCGTGAAGTCCACCTTCCCGTCCTCGAGGCCCTCCACTATCCCGCGCCAGGGGATGATGGCCGGCTCGACCCTGATCCCGAAGAACTCCGTCAGCCACCCGCTGATCAGGACCGCCGCCCCGCCCAGCCGGCCGTCCATGCCGGTGAACAGCTCGGAGCTACGCTCGTTCGCGAACACGAGCGACTTCCTGGCAGCCTTGACCCTCTCTATGCCATCTATCTCCTCCTGCGTGATGCCTGGCACGTCCAGGTACAGAGGCCGTGCCCCCGGAACCGCCTCCCCGGGACCCCTCGTCCGCGCCTCCTGCGCCGCGGCGCCAACTCCGGAACCGACGCCGGGCCGGGCCTCGGCCCAGTCCGCCCCCCACGCCGCGGCGGCGAGCACGACGGCGACAAGGGCCGCGAGACCCCTTATGGTCACAGGCACAGACATAAGACTCGTTGCGGGAGGCCCCCCTCCGCAATCCTGGAGCCTCCTGCGGAAGCGACCGCGGGACGTAGCCCTGGCAGCGGGAGAACTCCCATGAAGGCCGGAGGGCCGGAAGGCTTGGAAGGCCGGAAGGCCGGGAAGGCCGGGAAGGCCGGGAAGGCCGGGAAGGCCGGAAGGCCGGAAGGCCGGAAGGCCGGAAGGCCGGAAGGCCGGTAGGCCGGAAGGCCGGGAAGGCCGGGAAGGCCGGAAGGCCGGAAGGCCGGAAGGCCAGGAAGACCGGAAGGCCGGGTAGGCCGGGTAGGCCGGGAGGCATGCGGGAGAGGAAGCCATGCAGCGGACGGGACGGACGGAAGAGGGATCTCTAGCGCAAACGCCGCAAGGCATCAGGGACTGGACAGGGTCAGGGACAAAGGGTTGGGGAGGCGGTCAGAGGTTTCGGCAGGACGCTGAAGAGGGCCAGCGAGGGACATGGCGCACGTCGCCGTGACCAGAAGGGGCTGGAAATGCCGGACTCGCCGGGAAGGATTCCTCCCGAATGCCGCCTCCGGGGGCGGGCTGACGGGAAAAAGAAAAGCATGATGAATAAGGAGTGCGGTACACTCCAGTATATAGGGGGGCGGCATTAAGTCAAGGGCGGCTGCGGCTTTCCGGTTCACGCAGGACGTGCTGGCTCGCATCCGTATCAGCCCCCTCCGTTCCGGGTCCAGGAACTGCAACTGGGTGCCGCTGGACGGTTCCGGACGCCCGACATTGCCGGGGCAGCCCCCCGGAAGGCCGCCTCCTGTCCGGGGCCCGCCCCGAAACTCGCCCCAAAGCTTTCCCGCTGAGGGGGGCAAGGGCCCGGACGCCGGTTCGGGCGCCACGGACAGCGACTGGAATTCAAGGTTTCGGAGCAATCCTGGCCTCCATCTCGGCCAGGGCAACCAGAGCCCTGGCATGGTCGCCCGTCAAAATGTCGTCAGATATGGTCTCAACGGCCCCTTCCATGTCCGACCCGATTGCGACCGCCTGGAGCCTCGAAAGCTCCAGGTCCGTCTTCCGGACGTCATTCGCCTCCAGTGCGCCGAAAAGCCCGGCCACGATACCCTTCAGCTTGTCTCTGCCCGACTCCTGATTCCGCCGCAGGCCTGACCAAGGGCCGTGACCTGCGTCACGAGACTCCGTCCATGGCACCCGTTCCGGCTCGGGGCCGCCACCTGTCGCACGGGCGGTTCCTTCCGGACCAGGGCCGTCACCGGGCGCATTGGCGGTTCCTGCCTCACCGGAGGCGTCCCCCGCCGCCAGGTCGGTCCCCGCCGTACCGGAGCCGTTCCCGGACGCTCGGGCGGTTGCCCCCGGACCAGGGCCTTCACCGGCCACATTGGCGGTTCCTTCCTGACCGGAGCCGGCCCTGACCGCTCGGGAACCAGCCCCGACGGCTTCCCGTGGCGCGCCTCCCCGGCCGGCGGCCGGGCGGAAGAACTTCCGTATGTCTGCCACGAGGCGCTCCAGCCGTTCGGCGAAGGAAGGGAGATCCCGCAGGACGCCCGCCATGTCCCCCTCCCGGAAGGATGCCTCCAGCACTGCCGCCTTGCATGACAGTTCTGCCGCCCCGATGTTGTCGCATGCGCTTTTCAACGCATGCACGGCTATGTGGAGAGGGCCGTCCGGGACGTCCCGACCGTTGCCCCGGAGGGCGGCGAAACTACCCTCGGCGTCCTTCCGGAAGGCCTCGAGGAGCATCAGGTACTTGGCAGCGCCTCCTGCACGGGAGGCGGCAAGAGCTGTGTTCACGCCCTCCAGGACCGGCAGGGCCGGCTTCCCTTCCGCCTGCGGGGCACCGGAACAGTCCTGGCTTGCCATGCCTACCTGGGCTTCCCGACCGCCGGATACGTCCGGACCTTTCGGACCGACAGAGGCTTCCCGACCGCCGGACCCGTCAAGGCCTGCCGGACCGACAGGGGCTTCCCGGTTGCCTGAACCGTCCTGGCCTTCCGGGACTGAGACTCGCCGACCGAAGGGCCCGGCCGGGCCTGCCGTGCCTACGGGTACTTCCCAGCCTCCGTGTCCGGAAACCTGCAGGGCACCCTCCGAGCCCGGAATCCCGTCCGCGGGGGACACGGAGTCCAGGAGCTCCGCAGGCGCCAGGCGCTTCGACATCGGGATCCACTTCACCAGCAGCCTGTCCAGCTGCGCGGGCTCGATGGGCTTCGAGAGGTAGTCGTCAAAGCCGCAGGCCAGGTACATCTCCCGCATCCCGGCCACGGCGTTCGCGGTGAGCGCGACGACCGGGACATTGCTCCCGAGGCCCGAGGCCCTTATGGCCTTCAGGGCCTCGATACCGTCCATCACGGGCATCATGTGATCCATGAGGATCAGATCGAAGCGGGTCCTGCCGGCGAGCTCCACTGACTCGCGGCCTCCGGAGGCGAAGGCCAGGCTCATGCCGTAAGGCGCGAGCAGGCCGCCGGCGACCATGAGGTTCGACCCGTAGTCGTCCACGACCAGGACGGAGGCGGCGGGTGCGACGAAGCTCGTCCCGTGGGGGAGGCCCGCCCCGTCCGGTTCCCCGCCAGCGGGATCCCCGGCCGGCGCCCAGTCGGCTACCTCCTGGACAATCCAGGCCCGGAAGGTGGACCCGCGCCCGAAGACGCTCTCGGCAGCCACGTCCCCGCCCATTGCGCGGCAGAGGCTCCGGGCGATGACGAGACCCAGCCCAGAGCCCCTGCCGCCCGTTCCGCCGGGGGAGCCGTCAAGCGGGCTCTCCCCGAAAAGCCTCTCAAGATCCCCCGGCCGGATCCCCCTCCCGGTGTCCTCGACCTCGAAGGTCACCCTGGCCGCGCAATCCGAAATCCTCTCCGAGGCGACGGCCAGGCGCACGTGTCCGCGGTCCGTGAACCTGGCGGCGTTGGAGAGCAGGTTCATGAGCGCCTGACGGACGCGGGCGCTGTCGCCTGTCAGCTCCCGGGGCAGATCCGGGGCGAGCCCGGCATCCAGCATCACACCCTTCCCCTCGAGCTGCGGGCGGACAAGGGTCAGGGCGTCGTTCACGAGAGGCCGAAGAAGATAGGGGGAGGGCGCCAGCCGCAGGCTTCCGGACTCGATCTTCGAGAAGTCGAGGATGTCGTTTATGACGGCCAGGAGCCCCGATCCGGCGGTCCTGATGCCCCGTATGTACTCGAGGCTCCTTGGCGTCCCGCACTCCCTCAGCGCGAGCTCCGAGAACCCCATTATGGCGTTCATGGGGGTGCGGATCCCGTGGCTGGTCCGGGCCAGGAAATCGCTCTTGGCCCGGTTCGCCCGCTCCGCAACCTCTGTCTGGCGCACGAGCTCGGCCGTGCGGGCCTCCACGGCCTCCTCCAGGACCCTGGCGGCCTTTCGGGACCGAGCGATCATGACCGCCAGAAGCCCCATGGCCATGGCCAGGAGCGCCAGGCCGGCCGCCATCAGGGGCATGCGCTCCCGCGCGAGGGCCCCGCGGTAGTCGAACACCCTGGTCTTCCACCTGGAGACGATGACGTCGGTGTCCACGAGCCTCTGGGCCTTGGAAAGCACGCTCCTCAGCTCCGGCTGGCCCCTCGTCACACCGAAATAGGACTGGCTGGGCACCCCCAGCCTCAGGTTCGTCCTGAACCCGGTCCTCTCCAGGTAGTTGGTCATGGCCAGCAGATCGTTTTCCGACCCCATGACGAGGTCCACCTCGCCCCGTTCCAGGGCGCCGTAGGGCCCCAGGCTGTCCACGAACGTCACCTCGTGCCGGTGTCCCGGAAAGAGGCGCCTGAACGCCTCGGCCTGCGCGGTGCCTTCCGCGAGTCCCACCCTGAGGCCGGGAACATCGGACGCCGCGACGTCCCTCATGGAGGAAAGAGAGACGAGCCCGAGTCTCCCCTCGTCGTATGGCTCGTCCGTCCAGAGGAAGCGGCCCTCCCGTTCCGGGGTCCGGTTGAACACGCCCGCGACGTCTACGGTCCCGCGCTCGAACTCGTCAAGAAGCTGCGCCCAGGTGACCGGGCCGTCCAGCGCGTTCCGGATGTCCAGGCCGGTCAGCTCCCTTATCTCGCGGAGGATGTCCACCGCTATGCCCTGGAACTCCCTCTCCCTCTCGTTCCAGAAGCTCAGGGGATAGTTGTCGAACTCGAACGCGACAAGGATCGGCCTGGTGGCGGCCCCCGTCCGGGTGACGGCCCACTCCAGCTCCTCCCGGTCGAGCGAGAGGAGGAACCTCGTCCGGCCGTAGTCCCTCGCCCCCCTGCGGTAGATCCCGGAGAACGCCTCGCTCCCCGCGGAGTCGATGTGCCTCTGCACCGCCGAAATGAACGGCGCGAGCTCCGGGTCCCTCGCCGCGAGGGACACGGGGCTCGTGACGAGGGGGAGTATGTCCTCCGCCTTGACCTCGCCGAATGTGTCGAAGGTGGCCCTGACCGGGGACTCCACCACCACCGCGTCGCATTCCCCCGTGGCCAGCGCCTCCCAGGCGTCGGAGATGTTGCCCTTGTAATGGGCCACGTATGGCCCCTCCACGGCGTGCCTGGCCATGGGGAAGTTCACGGAGTTCCGGAAGGCCACGTAGCGCACTGGCCTGGTCCTCGCTATCTCCCTGAGCGGCCTGGAGCCGGGGAGGCGCATGTACTGGACGGGCCTCTCGGCTATGGGGGAGGTGAAGAAGTAGCTCTTCATGCGCTCGGGCGTGGGCGTCATCTCGCCGGTGAAGTCCACCGTCCCGTCCTCCAGGCCCATGAGCACCCGGTCCCAGGTGACGATCCTGGGTTCCACCCTGATCCCGAAGAAGGCCGTGAGCCACTCGCACATGAGCGGCACCGCCCCCCCGAGCCTCCCGTCCACGGTCCTGAAAAGCTCCGAGCTCCTCTCGTTCGCGAAGACCAGGCGGGTCCTCCTCGCCTTCACGTCCGTGATGGCGTCAATCTCCTCGCGGGTAATGCCGGGAACCGTCAGGAACCCCGGAGGTCCGGACGGGAGCGCTTCCGTGCCTCCTCTCGGGAGGCCGGTCCGGGGCTGCTGGGCCAGGGAGTCCGCAGGCCAGGACGCCATGATCGCCGCCGCGATCAAGACGACCGCGGTCCATGCCGCAATCCGGAAGATGCCGCCCGCGGGGCCCGCAGGTCCCCTGGAGGCCGACAGCGACGGGGCGCCCGCGAGGCCCGCAGGTAACCGGAAGGCCGGCAGCGCCGGGCCGCCAGCTGAGCCCTGGAAGCATGAAGGGCCGCAGAGAACCCCGGTCCCCCGGAGAGCCCTGAGAGTCCGGAGAGCCTGGTTGCCTGGAAAAGACCTGAGAGCCCCGAGACCTCGGAAAGCCCGGAGGACGGGGAAAGCCACAGGGCACCGGAGTGCCCCAAGGCCGACGAAAGAACGGAAGCCCCGAAAAGCCCCGAGGGCGCGAAGACCTCTGAGAACGAGGAAAGGACCAGGGTGCCGGAGTGCCTCGAGGCCGATGAGAGCTTGGAGGCAGATTAAAGCCAGGAGGCCAGGGAAAGCCTGGAGGTCAGGGAGAGCCAGGCGGGCGGGGAGACTCCCGAGACCGTTTGAAGCCACAAGGCAACTGAGAGCCTGAAGGCCGGGGAGACTCCCGAGGCCGATTAAAGCCGCAAGACAACAGAGAGCCCGGAGGCCGGGGAGACTCCCCAGGACAATCAAAGCCATAAGGCGACAGAGAGCCCGGAGGCCGGGGATAATCCCGAGGCCGATCAAGGCCACAAGGCAGCGGAGAGGCATAAAGCTCATGAGGTCCAGATGCGGCTGACGGAAAGGAAACATCATCTTGATCTTGATTGCCGGATATCCGGCTCCGGCTCCATCACGAATGACTCAGAACAAGGGAACCCGGAGACCTGGTGAACCTGTGGCCTGAGAGACAGGCGCATGGCCTTGGCAAGTCCGTCATGCGCGTAGAGATTTCAATGTACTGACAATGGCTGATTATCTTCCTATCGATAAAGACCACAGCGCCGGAAGCTGAATTGATTCAACGCCGTGTGCAGAAGGACTTCGTCACTACAGCCAGAATGTCTTCGGCGTTAGGTGCAGAAGGACTTCGTCATTACAGCCGGAAGGCCTTCGGCGCTTGGTGAAGAAGGACTTCGTCACTACAGCCAGAATGTCTTCGGCGTTAGGTGCAGAAGGACTTCGTCGCCACAGCCGGAAGGCCTTCGGCGCCGGGTGCAGAAGGACTTCGTCACTGCAGCCTGAAGGTCTTCGGCGCCGGGTGCAGAAGGACTTCGTCACTGCAGCATGAAGGTCTTCGGCACCGGGTGCTGAAAGACTTCGTCACTGCAGCCTGAAGGACTTCGGCGCCGGGTGCTGAAACACTTCGTCACCACTGCCAGAAGGTCTTCGGCGTTGGGTGCAGAAGGACTTCGTCACTGCAGCCTGAAGGTCTTCAGGGCCTGAGGCAGATGGTCTTCATCACCATAGCCACAAAGCCTTAGCCCTGGGCACAGAAATGCTTCGGCACTGATGGCAGAAGGAATTCCGCGCTGGGAGCTGAGGACATTGGCGCAAACGCCAGAATGGCTTTTGCGCTGGCCTTGGTTAAGTTGGAAGCCACCAAGTCTAAGGGGGCGGGAGACAGAAGGTTGAAGGGAGAGGCCGATCATGTCGGCAGAAAGGACTGAGGAAGATGGAGGGTAGACAGGCTGGAAGAAGGCCTAAAACGAACGGTTGGAGGGGCTGAAAGTTCAATAGGGCGGATGGACAGATATCCGAGCCGGGGTCGTGCGGTTTTTTTGCAAGCGAAAACAGAAACAGTGCAGTTTGTCCTGAACTTAACAAAGGCAGTGCGGTTTTTCTGAACGTAACAAAGGCAATAAAGAATGCTAGGCCGCAACAGAGGGCCATGTGGTCTGGCATCAAGTCATACGGCAGGCCGGAGAAGAGTTTCCACAGCTAAATCATGGGGTTGAACTCTCATTTCAGCTATGCTGAACGCCTTTGGGGTGCCTCTCAAGTGCGTAAGGCAGAAACGGATGGAGATCACAGACGGCAAGATACCAGATGCGGGAGAAATGAAACACCCAACCGCTACAGATGTCTAAAGCGACGACAGATCACGAACTGAACAGGGTCATGCAGGGGCTTGCCGCAAACCTCCGGACCCCGGCATCCTGAGAGTACGGAGCCCGAAAGGATTGGAGGAAGGCCGACCTTTCCGGATCCCATTTTCAGGATTATTGTACTTTATCCTGACGGCCCCCGGTTGTCAAGAGAGATACTCTCCCTCGCTGAACCCGGCCTGGAAGGCGGTTTTCTCGGGAAATGAGCCGCCTGGCCCCGAGGCACCCCCCGCCCTCCGGGTATTACTTCGGAAAAAAAAAACGCATGGAAATCTTCATTAGCAGACAAACCAATAATTAAGGAAAATTTCACTTGCCCCGAAGGGATTTTGCGGTATTATCAGTAAAGTTAGTCAAGGCTGGCACCGAGTGTGCCAGCTTTGCTAGCAGAATTGTTCATATCTTGGAATGCGGAGAGTGTTTAAAACCTGAGTCAAAATAGCTGTCTGAATACTTGATATGACGTAATCGCCCTGTCGATTTTATTTAATTTTTAATAACCGGAATTTTTAAATAAATCAAACCTAATCTGAAATTTGTTTTTCTCAACAACTTTTTTTGTCAAGTATTCTAGTTTGTTTGAAATATTTTTCAAGATTAATATTTCAACAGGTAGTTCCTTCATGAAAACCCTTGATGATCTTCAACGAGAGCAAAATGAATTTTTAGAGCTAGAGTTGTGCCTTTCATCAATAAATGGAATGATAGGCATTATCTGCTTCTTTTTGTACAGGCATAAGAATATTGCTGCAGACAAAATCGAAAAATTGAATGAAATACTTAAGTTGCTTTTCCATGAGCGCAATATGTTTTATAGCTGTGACATTGATATTAGAGAAAGATTCTTCAGCAATTACTCCCCGGCTATCAAGCAGTTTTATTTGAACTTCAAAACTGGTGAGATTGATGTAAATGATACCCTCAAAATATTTGATTAGTCCAGAACTACATGAAGATATTTTTACTAAGCTTAAGAGTGATGTATTCTCTGAGTTACAGCCAGTTGAAATGCCCATTGCAGTTATAGTTGGTGGACAGCCAGGAGCTGGCAAGACAAATATAAACACATCTTTAAAGGCTCTATATAATAAGAATATAGCAATGATTAACGGCGATGATTATCGCGAAATGCATCCATATTTTCCATTGATTGCAGAAGAAAACGATAAAAATATTGTCGAGTATACTGAACCGGATGTCCGGGACTGGACAAGTCGGCTTTTCAATTTTGCTATAAACAACTCATACAATGCTGCTTTAGAAATTACTTTACGCCAAGACAAGCCTATTTTGGCTGCTTTGGAAAATTGAAATCGATTTGGGTATCAAGCCCATTTTAGAGTGATTGCCGTAAAGAAGGAATTCAGCATTCTAGGTATCCATCAACGGTATGAATTTCAAAGATCTATTCATGGGTATGGTCGGTGGACTACTGAAGACGCTCACGATGCCTCATACAATAATATATGCCTAATACAATTTTAGCACTTGAGGCGAGTCCTTTTTTATCATCAATATCTATTTCATGCAGAGATAGATCAACGTTATTTACAAACCATCGTGATTCTTCTGGTTTATGGATTAATCGAGCACAGTTTGCTTGGCAGACTATTCTTAATTTTAGAAATCTACCATTAAATCAAGATGAAATGCATGAGCTTGTTTCATCATGGGAAACATTGATTGATCTAAAAAATAAGCGACACGCTCCTATAGAAGAGATACAGCTTGCAAAACACCATCTTAGAAAGATAACTGAAACAATTGTTCCTGATTCATCTCCTTTTAGGCCTTAATTTTAATCAAAAGATATCAGTATTGTTTTTGATGATATCAATTTAGTGATAATGTCCACATACTTGGATATCACAATTTCAATTTAATAATCATAATTTGGACCTAAATGTTAGAGTTTCTGCCTAAATTTTGGAGAGATTAAAAATCAAAAATATGAGTTTAAAATTATAAATTTTCTACAATCTCTGCTATTAAATTAATTTCGATAAGTATAAATGATAGAATCATCATTGGTATCTGTCGACACATTTTCTAAACACTCATCCCTTAGATAAAGGAGCTTTTTCATTCAATCAATTTCTTTGATTATTAATTTTTTAGTCACATAGACAATAGCACATATTTTTCCCTTACTATTATTATCTGCTTAATCAAATGTTTAAATAAGAAAATGCCATGTGATGGGTGTCTCTTCTCAAAATTTTTTTCGTCAATTACTATAATTTATCGAAATACGAGCGTGATTTGAAAAATCTGGTTTAATAAATAGTAGTCAATATTACAACTAGATAAAAGTTAATCCTTTTTAAGTTGCAATGAATCGATACCTCGAATTGCTTGTACTTGCATCATTTGAATTTTTACATATGATCTGTTTGACACAGATACGGCAGTAGCATAAACATTATTTCCTTTACCAATATGCTTTAATGCATATCTTTTGGAAAAAATTTGATTGAAAGCTTCAGTTATCCCATTGTCTAAGGCTTTCTTGATGTTTAAATCTATGATTTGATCTTTAGTAATTGCAGAAGATTTAGTCCTGATTTCCTCATAAGTATCACTGCTTTCGTAAGAACCTATAAATCTATTGCGATTATCATCCTTTCCTTCATCTTTAGCAATATTCGCCGGGGAAAACTTTACCTCTATCACAAAAACATCTCCGTTAAACATTTTTAGATATATATCAACAATTCCATGTGCTGAACTATATTCTGGAACTACAATCCCATCTGCAAAGGACAATGCAGGTATAAGATGTGTTTCATAAAATGATTCTCTATCAATATGTAATACATGCGGAAAAGTTTCATAAATAGATGAAAGAATCAATGATGCCTTATCAGTATCTCTAGCTGGAAAAACTACTCCAAAATCCTTATATAGCTCAACAATATTATTCATAGATAATGTCGACGGAAGCTGTCCATATAATTTATTCAATAAAAATAGATTGTCATACGAAAGCTTTACTTCCAAATTAGGAACTTTCAATACATAATATGTTTTTGTGTCCATCTTTGGCAATTGACTAACAATAGGCGTATTAGTCTGGTTATCAATTTGCACGTTGGCCTTTTCCATATCTATTGTGTTGACAGGCAAATCAATCTTATTGGCTAGAGCCGGAATGATTCTCTCAACTGTTAAATACCCTGTTTGAAGCAAAGATGCCTCGGGTGTAACTTCGACTATATCCTCTTCAGAGATTGTTATCGAAGAATCAACTTTATCGGAAAAATATTTAAAATAATCTAAGTTTTGCAATTTAAGATAATTGAAGATTCTTGATCCACCATTGACATACCAATATTTCTTAAACACATTATTCTTAAAATATTTTAAAATCGATTCAGGGTTAAAAACTTTAGTTTTACCATCGAAACTATACCCACCGTACCAATCGCTTAATTGCAAGAGAATTTCAGAAATACCAGCAAAAGATAACTTTCGTACATCATGAATTTTGTCATTAGTGTAATTTAATAAGTAATTCTTAAACGCGGCCTCAATCTCGTCTTGAGTGAAACCACATATAGTTGCAAAATTCGTATCATATGAAATATTTGCGAAATGAATACTTGAAAAAGGAGACAAAATACTGAATCGCGTAATTCCTGTTATCAAAACAAAATGGAGCAAATCAAATACAGATTTAAGATTGTTATAAAATTCATTTAATTTATCAATAATTTTTTCTAGTTTATCAGGTTTTTTCAAATTCGAAACTATCGGGTAGTCATATTCATCAATAAGAACGGAGACTTTACTAGTATTCAATATATTGCCATTATTATTATTTAATAAATTTTTAGAATTTTCACCTGCGCTATGAAGAGTTTCAACCAATGAACAAAGAGCAGTACCGGCAGTAGTCGTCTCAATTAGCTCTATCCCGTAACCCTTAGCAATAGAGACTATCTTGTTCAATACACTTTTGTCAAAATCTTTAACATCTTCCTCTACGGCAAATCTGTTCATGTCCAGTCTGATAACATAAGAACTGTCCCAATGGTAAGCAGGAAATTTCTTACAAATATCAAGATTTTTGAACAGTTCCTTTTTGCCACGAAGAACGTTTTCAATAGTGCTGACAAGAAGAGATTTGCCAAATCGTCTTGGCCTTGCTAAAAAGAAACGGCCTACTGGATCGGTTACAAGCGTATAAATTAAAGCAGTCTTGTCAACATATACTGACTTAGTGGTTAATAATTTTGGGAAATTTGCCTCGCCAATTAACAAAGGACTTTCAGGCAAGGCTGTTGCGGTTGATACCAATGTATCGTCAGGCAGAGACGTTTCCTTTTCCATTTCGCTTACCTCGAATCGCTAAAGAGAAAAGATTAAATTGATCAAAT
The DNA here is from genome assembly GCA_031263525.1 of Deltaproteobacteria bacterium. Lineage (GTDB taxonomy): Bacteria > Desulfobacterota > Desulfarculia > Adiutricales > Adiutricaceae > JAIRZX01. The sequence continues at coordinate 16,833 of JAISFP010000509.1, forward strand.
CTAAGAACTAAGATCTAAGATCTAAGAAAACATGAACGAAAAGATATAAAATCAGACATAGGCCAATCAGACTTGAGCAACACCCTGTTCTCCCCTCTTTGAGAGAAAAGCAAACATACAGGCATAATAACATAAATATTAAAAGGTGTCAAATTCAATATTTTCCTTAAAACATCCATCCCTCAAAATATGCAGACAACTGGCTATTCAGCTACATCCCAGAATACACTATGTGAAAGCAAGTCAAAACATATTGTCATACCGATTAAAGATTAAAAATGCATGAAAGCCACAAATAATGTGGTTGTCAGGTATGAGTGCCAGATCAGATCGTGCATCTTTATCCTGTTTTTTGTATCAGCGACCTTTCCCGCAACCCAGACATCCCCCTTCTCACAGGCATGAACAGCAAGGGAACAAAGAAAAACACGCGGTCCCGAACCGCCCAGTCAAAATGCGTCAGGACGGTTCCGACAAGTCCCGCATGCCCGCTCTCAGGCCTTCTGGACAGCGTTCTCGAAGATTGCCAGGTTGTCCCGTCAGACGACCTCCTCCGAGTGGCAGAACCCCAGAATTACTGGGATTCCTGTCTCGCGCGTCCAATGATGCTCTTGAGTTATTACGCTTCCGGATAAATATTAGAAAATGTTGAAAGATTTTCCCACAATATGGGAGCGAGTCATGGCAAAGAAATGCCAGATCTGGGGTCTTGCACTGATTTCTCACCCCTGGAACGATAGCCAAAATTATAACATTTAAC
>JAISFP010000422.1 GCA_031263525.1 Deltaproteobacteria bacterium
CCGCCAGGACGGCCGTCGGGATAGCGCTTGTCTTTTGCGGCAGAGCCGATCAGGCCGTCGAGGTCTTCCGGGAGGTGCTGGCCTCGGCGGAGCGGCTGGGTCCCGCGGACAGGGTGATAGTCCCCGATGCCAGGGCCAACCTGGAGCTGGCCGAGGACATTCTCGTCGAGCAGGGCTAGCCGCAGGCGGGCGGGACCGGGCTGCCAGCCTGGCCGTCCGGGCCGGCCTCTGTCCGGGAAAGCAGAGCCGATGCCACGGTGCCGGCCATGACCTTCCGCGTCGCCGGCCGTTGCCTTCCGCGTCTCCGGCCGTTGCCTTCCGCGTCGCCGGCCGTTGCCTTCCGCGTCGCCGGCCGTTGCCTTCCGCAGTGCCAGGCGTGACTTGCCGCCGCGCCGGCCGTTGCCTTCCGCAGTGCCTGGCGTGACTTGCCGCCGCGCCGGCCGTTGCCTTCCGCAGTGCCTGGCGTGACTTGCCGCCGCGCCGGTCGTGGTCTGCCACGGTGCCGGACGCGGCCGGCAGCTGCACCGCCGTGATCTGCAGTTTCGCGGACGCGGCCTGCCGCTGTGCCAGACGTGACTTGCCGCGGCACCGGCAGTGGCCCGCAGCAGTGTCTGAGCCCTCTTCGCGGGGCAGGAAAGGAGAGACTCGTGAAGTACAGGTTCAAGGAGCCTTGGTCGCTTGCCTTCCTCGACCAGTGGGAAGTCAGCGACCGTCCCGGGCAGGAGCTGTTCGAGAGCGGGGATCAGGTGGGCGGCGAGGCGGAGGCCCGCGCCGCCCTGAGGGATGCCGTGAGGAGGCACGGCTCCGGGTGCGCCGAGGCGCTCCCGAGCCTGGACTCGCTGGGAAAGATGCTCATCACGACCGGCAGGGCGGAGGAGGGGACGGCCGTCCTCAGCGAGGCATTGGAGATCAGCGCCAGGCGCCTGGGGAACCTCGTCGGCGTGACGATCGGCCGGATCCAGAACCTCGGGTTCGGGGAACTCTACCTGGGTCGCCCCCATGAGGCGCTGAAACATTTCCAGCATGTCAGGGATACCTGGAAGACGCTGGCGAACCGCGACCCGCGCTACCGCATGTCCGAGCTCAGCGCGCAGTGCATGGCGGGCGTGGCCCTTGCCGAGGACGGCAGGGTGGGCGAGGCGCTCCCCATCCTGGAGGGGGCCGTGCTGGCCCTGGAGAGGATGGACCCGCTCCCGGAAAGGGAGGGCTATCTCAGGCTGGCCAGGGAGAACCTCGGGATGGCCCGCGATCTTGAGGCGCGGGGAGGCGAGCCCCGGCCCGGCTGGGAGGCGTTGCCGGAGAAGCCGGCGCTCGGACGGTCGAGCCCCGGGACGACCTTCCTCTGGACTCGGGAGGACCCCGGCACGCTCGGGGAGGATCCCGCGCGCGAGCTGCGCGAGGCGGGAGATTTCGCGGGCGCGGAGGCCAGGGCCCTGGAGGCCCTGGCCCTCCTCCCGGGGCCCGGCGCGCCCGGCCGGGACCGGGCGCTCCCGCTCCTGGACAGCCTGGGCCGGACGCTGGCCCTGGCCGGACGCAACGGGGAGGCTCTCCAGTACCTGGAAGAGTCCGTCTCCGTCAGCTCCAGGCTGCTGGGGCCCGAACACGACAGGACCCTGGGCAGGGTCATCAGCATGGCCATGGCGGCGGTCGTCTCGGGCCGTCCAGGGGAGGGGCTGGCCCACCTCGAGAGGGCGAGGGACGTCCGCGTGAAGCGCCTGGGGAGGGATGACCTGAAGACGCTCACGGCCCGGACGGCCGTCGGGATAGCGCTCGTCGTGTGCGGCAGGGCCGATCAGGCCGTCGAGGTCTTCCGGGAGGTCCTGGCCTCGGCGGAGCGGCTGGGCCCCTTGGACAGGGCGATAGTCCCCCAGGCCAGGGGCAACCTGGAGCTCGCCGAGGCCTGGCTCGGAGGGAGCCTCTAAGCCAGCCTGGTGGCCGTGCGGAACAGGTTGCGGTATAGCAATGCTGCTCCCTTCCCATAGGGTATGCTGAGCCGTCTTTTTTGGTTTCAACGGTGCCGAGGCCATGGTATAGCCGGAGCCGTCGCGAGATGCGGAGCCTTTGCCAGGCAAGCCGGACAGGTGCGGCCCTGTGCCTTTTCTTCTGCCGGTTGCCCCTCGCGAGGCCGTGAAGGAGACTGAAATGGCACCCAAGGGGGACTCAACAGGGAGATCTTAATCAACAATTATGCCATATTTGAAAACTATTTGACCCTACATGAAGTATCAATAGTTGACTTTTCAACTTCATGAGTTCGTCATCATGGCTCTCTTCACCCGTAAAAGCTCCTCAATAGAGGGGGTCCTCAATGGTTACGATTTTTGTAAAAATTATAGCAGATGATGTCTGCTGAGCCACAGCGTATTTTGCAAGTTGCGATCTTCATTGTCATAATTTTAAATAACTCATCTTAAATATAATGATTCTAGAGGAGGGGGGTGAACGGTTACATAGCGCCTTATATCCGCGTAAAAAGTTTCTGGGGTTTTACGGCGACTGAGATCCATGACCTGACAGTGTCGTGCCAGGGACGGGCAGGTGATGGGCCGGACAACTCGCCGGGGACCGTAAGGCGCGTCCCGGAAGTCTTGTGGTCGGGGAACTAACGGCGCTCCCTGTAGCCGATCGGCGGAACTGTTCTCACGGGAGGGAATGGCATGTTAGGACCCTAGCCCTGCCTGTCTCAGAGTTTCCGGGACGGGCATTTGGTCCCATCCCCGCGAGTCGATGGGGTGGCCAGAGCCGTGGTAGCCACCTCGGGATGTCGCCGCCACTCGTGCTATAATTCCGGATCACGGACATGACGGACCCGGTGCCGCAGGGAGCCTGTCCCGAACGTCGGCAGACGGCCCCGGGCACCTTCCCCAGGCAGCCCCGTCCGGAACAACGCCCGCCTCATGCAGGCCGCCGGGCCTTCGGGAAGCTCTCGGGCCAGCCAGCCAGCCTGCCTTCCTCCCTCTCGGTCTCCGGCTCACCGCCTTTCCGACCTTTGGGTTCCGGCCCTCCGGGTCTTCATGTCCTCGGCCCTCCGGCCTTTCAAGCCCCGACCATCGGGTTCCGGCCCTCCGGCTCTTCATGTCCCCGGCTCTCCGGACTTTCAGGCCCCGTCCTTCGGGTTCCGGCCCTCAGGGCCTTCATGTTTCCTGCCCTTCGCCCTTTCAGTCCCCGCCTTTCCAACCTTCGGGTTCCGACCTTCAGGGGCTTCGTGTCAACGGTCTTCCGGCCTTTCTGGCCATCGCTATCCGTCCTTCGGGTTCCAGCCCTCTGGGGCTTCGTGTCCCCGGCACTCCGGCCTATAACGACCCGTTCTTCCGTCCTTCTGGTTCCGTCCCGCGGCTTTCAGGACACCGTCCATACTGCCCTTCAGGCTCCGGTCTTCAGGCCTTCGGGTTCCGGCCCTCCGTCCGGCCGGTTCTTCCGGTCTTCCCGCCCACCGTCTCCCGGCCCCCTGGTAAGGAGGCCGGAGGCCCCAGTCTCCAGTCCGCCGGCCCGCCTGCGGCCCCCTCTCCGGCCCCGAGCCGGCTGCGAGGTTCATCATGCCCCTGAAGGCCAGATGGTCCATGTGCATCGAGTTCCCCTGCCCCCGCGAGGAGGATCCTGGCGCCGACCTGAGGGACGCCGGGGACTTCGCCGGCGCGGGGGCCGTCGCCCGGAAGGCGCTGGACCAGGCCCTGGAGTCCGGGAGCACGGGTGACGGGTCCGTCCTGGCCCTCTACGACAGCCTGGGCGCCGCCCTGTTCCAGGCCGGGGACTGGGAGGGGGCGGCCGCGGTTTTCCGGGAGGGGCTCTCCGCGAGCGCGAAGGTCCTGGGAGGGGGCGATCCGGCCACCCTGGTCCGAGCCTGCAACGCCGCCTGCGGGAGGCTGGCGGCGGGCGGCTTCGACGGGGCGGTGGAGTTCTTCGCGGGGATGAGCTCCATGAGGCAGGCCGCCTTCGGCGGGGAACATCCAGCTACCCTCGCGAGCTTCTCGAACCAGGCCGTGGCCCTGGCCGAGGCGGGGAGGATGGAGGACGCGGAGAGGATTTTCGCCATGGTCTCGGAGGCGAGGGACCGGCTCCTGGGCGCGGGCCACCCTGACTCGGAGTCCGCCAGGCGCAACCTGGAGCTCGCGAGCTCCCTGGCCGGGTCCGGCACCGGCGGGCCCTCCGGTCCGGGAGGCTGAAGGGAGGCGGGGCGGCCCCTCCCTCCGGCGAGGTCCTCTTTGCGGGGGTTCCCGGCCCCGCCCCACCGGAGAGGTCCTCTTTGCGGAGGTTCCCGGCCCGTCATCTCCGACGAGTGCCGCTATGCATGGTTCCCAGCCCTGTCCTTCTTGCGAGGGCCGTTTTGCTGTGGTTCCCGCCCCCTCCCTTCCGGCGAGGGCCGCTTTGTGGGGGTTCCCGCCCCCTCCCCTTCGGGGGTTCCCGCCCCCTCCCTTCCGGCGTGGGCCGCTTTAGAGGGGTTCCTGGACCCTTTCCTCCTTCGAGGTCCTCTTTGCAGGGGTTCCCGGCCCCGCCCCTCCGACGAGGGCCGCTTTGTGCGGGTTCCCGCCCCTTCCCTCCGGCGTGGGCCGCTTTGTGCGGGTTCCCGTCCCCTTCCCTCCGGCGTGGGCCGCTTTGGAGGGGTTCCTGGACCCTCCCTTCCGGCGTGGGCCGTGCCTGGTACCCGGCGTCTGCCGACGGTCACTGGCAGCGCGGCGTTCCCGGCATTCTCTTCTTACCGGGGGCCGCCCGGCGTTTCCTGATCCCGGCACTTCGCTTAAGGCGGTATGTTTTTCCTGACGTCCCGTCCTTCTTCGGGGGTTTCCCGGAAACCCCGCCGTCCTGCCGCTGGCGGACCCCGCTGGGCGGCTGGTGTCCGTCCCATGCGAGCCAGGGACATCGAGGTGTTGACATGGCATACAAACCACTGTGGGCAACGACATTAAGCGCCCCAGGATCGGCAGAGGATGACGTCGGTGCCGAGATGCGCTGCCGGGGGGATCTGGACGGCGCGGAGGCCGCGGCCCGGAAAGCGCTGGAACTTATCGTCCGAAAGCGGGGAGCGGGCAGCAAGCGGTCCCTTCCTCACCTGGACAGCCTGGGCATGACGTTCATGTTATCGAAAAGGTACGCTGAGGCCGAGAAGGCGTTCGGGGAGGCGGTCGCCGTGAGCGAGCGGGTGATGGGGGCCTTCCACCAGGACACCCTCACCCGGTCCTCGAACCTTGGCATGGTCTACTTCCGCACGGGAGACCGCGCCAGGGCCGCAGACTGTTTCCGGAATGTCAGGGACCTGAAGCTCAAGCTCCTGGGCCCGGGGGACAGGAGCACGCTGACGGCGGAGTCCAACCTCGCGGTGGCCTTGGCCGAGACCGTGCCGGCGGTCGAGACCGTCGCCGCCTTCGAGAAGGTCCTGGCCGGCATGGAGCGCGTCCATGCCAAGGACAGCGTCCAGGTCAGGATGGCCAGGCACAACCTCGAAGAGGCCCGGAAGCTCTCCACCCTCTCGTGAGGGGGCGGGCCGTCTCGGGCGCGGTGGTCGGCCTGCTCCCCGCCTGTGTCCTGGCGACTGCGGCCTGCTCCCCGCCTGTGTCCTGGCGACGGCGGTCGGCTCCCAGCCTGTGTCCTGGCGGCGGCGGCCGACACCGCAGATTTTTTTCCTCAAGGTCTCTCGAGGCCGGCGGCACGAGGTTTCCGAGGCTTTTTGCAACCTGCCCTTCTTTCAGGCCGTCCCCCGCTTCCCGGAGTCCTGCAGCTCGGCGCGGACCTGGGCGGTGACAGCCGATACCCGTCACGGAATCAGGCGGCGGGTTTTGAGGTGTTAGAATGGCGTTCAAGCCGCAGTGGGCGATGACGTTAAGCGCCCCAGGCGCTTTGCAGGATGACGTCGGGGCCGAGATGCGCAACCGGGGGGATCTGGCCGGCGCGGAGGCCGCGGCCCGGAAAGCGCTGGACAATCTCGTCCGGAAGCGGGGAGCGGGCAGCAAGGGGGCCCTTCCTCACCTGGACAGCCTGGGCATGACGTTATTCTGGGCGAAGCGCTTCCCGGAGGCCGAGGAGGTGCTTGAGGAGGCTGTCGCCGTGAGCGAGCGGGTGATGGGGGCCTTCCACCCGGACACCCTCACGCGGTCCTCGAACCTGGGCATGATCTATTTTCAGGCGGGAGACCGCGCCAGGGCCGCGGACTGTTTCCGGAAGGTCAGGGACCTGAAGCTCAAGCTCCTGGGCCCGCGGGACAAGAGAACGCTGACGGCGGAGTCCAACCTCGCGGCGGCCATGGCCGGGACTGTCCCGGCGGAGGAGTCCCTCGCCGTCTTCGAGAAGGTCCTGGCCGGCATGGAGCGCGTCCATGCCAAGGACAGCCTCCAGGTCAGGATGGCCAGGCACAACCTCGAAGAGGCCCGGAAGCTCTCCGTCCTTGCGTGATGGGGGCGGGGCGTCTCGGGCGCGGCATGCGCCCGGCTCCCCTGGCTCCTGCCTGCTCCCCGGTGTCCTGGCGTCGGCGGCCTTCTCCCCGGTGTCCTGCCTGCGGCGGCCGGCGCAGCAGAATGTTTGCCTCAAGGTCTCTCGAGGCCGGCGGCACGAGGTTTCCGAGGCTTCTGACGACCTGCCCTTCTTTCAGGGTTTCCCCCGGTTCCAGTCGTCCTGCAGTTCTGTGCGGACCTGAGCGGGGACAGCCGGCGCCCGTCCCGGTAGCAGGCGGCGGTCATCGAGGTGATAACATGGCATACGTTCCAAATTGGTCAATGTCGGTCTGCTCCCCCGGCTCATCGAAGGATGACGTCGGGTTCGAGATGCGCAACCGGGGGGATATGGCCGGCGCGGAGGCCGCGGCCCGGAAAGCGCTGGAGAATCTCGTCCGGAAGCGGGGAGCGGGCAGCAGGGAGTCCCTTCCTCACCTGGACAGCCTGGGCATGACGCTGTTGTTGGCGGGTATGATCCCGGAGGCCGAGGAGGCGTTCGGGGAGGCTGTCGCCTTGAGCGAGCGGGTGATGGGTGCCTCCCACCCGGACACCCTCACGCGGTCCTCGAACCTGGGCATGATCTACTTGCAGCTGGGAGACCGCGCCAGGGCCGCAGACTGTTTCCGGAAGGTCAGGGACCTGAAGCTCAAGAAGCTGGGCCCGAGGCACGCGAGCACTCTGACGGCGGAGTCCAACCTCGTGGCGGCCATGGCCGACACCGTCCCGGCGGCGGAGACCGTAGCCGCCTTCGAGAAGATCCTGGCAGTCATGGAGCGCGTCCAGACCAGGGGCACCCCCCTGGTCGAGATGGCCAGGGAAAACCTTGCCGAGGCCCGAAAGCTCGCCACCCTCTCGTGAGTGGGGGAGGGGCGTCTCGGGCGCGGCAGGCGCCCGGCTCCCCTGGGGCCTGCCGGCTGCCGGCGCCTCTGCGTGTCTGCCTCCCGGCAGCTCGCGCCAGGCGGCGCGATGTTCCTGACTTTCCGCTCTTCTTTCAGGGCTTTTCCTGGTTCCCGGCGTCCGGCAGTTCCGGGCGGGCCTGGGCGGGGACAGCCGGCACCCGTCCCGGCATCATGCGGCGGGCTTTGAGGTGTTAATATGGCATACAAGCCCCAGTGGTCGTTGACGATCAGCGCTCCCGGCTCGTTTGAGGAGGACGTCGGGGCCGAGATGCGGAGCCGGGGGGATTTTGCCGGCGCGGAGGCCGCGGCCCGGAAAGCCCTGGAGAACCTGGTCCGGAAGCGGGGACCTGGCGGCAAGGGGTCCCTTCCGCACCTGGACAGCCTTGGCATGACGCTCATTTGCCTGGAGAGGTTCCCGGAGGCCGGGGAGGTGCTCGAGGAGGCGGTCGCCGTGAGCGAGCGGGTGATGGGGGCCTTCCACCCGGACACCCTCACGCGCTCCTCGAACCTGGGCATGATCCACTACCATGCGGGAGACCGCGCCAGGGCCGCGGACTGTTTCCGGAAGGTCAGGGACCTGAAGCTCAAGTTCCTGGGCCCGGGGGACAGGAGCATGCTGACGGCGGAGGCAAACCTCGCGGTGGCCTTGGCCGAGACCGTCCCGGCGGCCGAGACCGTCGCATCCTTCGAGAAGATCCTGGCCGGCATTGAGCGCGCCTATCCGAAGGACAGCATGAAGGTGAAGCTGGCCAGGAACAACCTCGAACAGGCCCGGAAGCTCGCCACCCTCTCGTGAGGGGGGGCGCGCCGCCTCGGGCGCGAGGCTGCCGGCTCCCCGGTGTCCGGCCGGCAGCCGGCGCCGCGGCGTGTCTGCCGCCCGCTCGCGGCAGGCGGCACATTGCCGGTGCCCCGCACCTCTCTCCGAAACGTCCACAGGTTCCCGGCATCCTGATGACGGATCGGGCAACTCGTTGCCTCTGCCGCCTGTCATCCGGCAGTTCGCGGTCTGCGGCACGAGGTTCCCGACGTCTCGTCTTTATTTCCCTGACTGTCCTGGGTTTCCGGCTTCCTGCCGTTCGGCGAGCACCCACCGGACAGCTGGCGCCCGTCCCCTCATGAGACGGCGGGCATGGAGGTGTCAATATGACATACAATCCTCAGTGGGCTGTGACATTCAGCGCTCCCGGATCGCGGGAGGAGGACATCGCGGCCGACCTGCGCGAAAGGGGCGATCTGGCCGGCGCGGAGGCAGCGGTCCGTAAGGCGCTGGAAAGCCTCGCGCGGAAGGGGGGCGCGGGCATTGCAGGGTACCTTCCGCTCCTGGACAGCCTGGCCCTGACGCTCATGGTGGCGGGCAGGCTCGCGGAGGCGGTGGGCACGCTCGAGGAGGCGCTCGCCGTGAGCGAGCAGGCTCTGGGGGAGTCGCACAAGGACACTCTCACACGGGCCTCGAACCTGGGTCTCGCCTGCTCGAGCCTGGGAGAACGCGAAAGGGCCGTTGAGCGTCTCCGCAAGGTCCGGGACCTCCAGACCAGGCTCCTGGGGCCGGGGGACAGGGAAACGCTCTCGGCGGAGGGCAACCTTGCGGTCGCCATGTCAAAGGACGTCCCGGTCGCGGAGACCGTTGCCGCCTTCGAGAGGATCCTGGCCGGCATGGAGCGCGTCATGCCGGAGGACAGCGTCCAGGTCAGGATGGCCAGGCACAACGTGGACGAGGCCCGGAAGCTCCTGTCGCTCATGTGATGGCGGGCTCTGGAAGCCCTCGCCCCTCGCCATGTGGCTGGGCCTGGAAGCCTTCGCCCTCGCCATGGGGCCGTGCCTGGAAGACTTGGCCCTCGTCAGGGGGCTGGTCCTGGAAGCCTTGGCACCTCGTCAGGGGGCTGGTCCTGGAAGCCTTGGCCC
>JAISFP010000513.1 GCA_031263525.1 Deltaproteobacteria bacterium
CCGTGAACTGAGACGAAAGTGAACTGGAGATGAGGTTCTGAACGGATGCCCCGCCGTTTCGGTTTCTTTCGGCTCCCGGAAACATTCTTAAAGACGCCGCCTGAAAAATGCCGCCCCGAAACCGGAATCGCCCGTCAAGAAAGCCTCCGGCACCCCCTGAAACCCGCCGCGCCGCTGTGCTATAATTTTTTCCCCGCCCGTCGCGGGACGCCCGAGGCCCGCGGCAGTCCTTCTCCCGGAACTCCCTCCTTCGCGGGTGCCGGCCCTCCCCTTCCCGACTTCCCTCACCCCCTGGCCCCGCCCTTCCCTTCTCACGCGCCCCTGTCCCCAGACTCCGCGTCCCGTCTTTCCGAACTCCGCTGCCCGGCCCTGCTCATATCGTCTTCACGCTCCCCGTGGCCAGGCCCCTCTTCGCGAACTCCATGGCCGGCCCCGGCCGTCCCGTCTTTCCGGGCTCCATGGCAAGGCCTCGGCCGTCCCGTCTTTCCGGGCTCCATGGCCAGGCCCGGGCCGTCCCGTCTTTCCGAGCTCCATGGCCAGGCCCCGGCCGTCCCGTCATCAAGCGCCCCGGGGTCCTGAACCCGGCCCTTCCAAACCCTTCTCCCGCGCCCCCGCCCGGCCCGACCGCTCGCCGCCCCGTCAGAAAGGCTCCCCATGCCCAAGTTCAAACTGCCCCCGAGGCTGCCGTTCCGGCGCATGGGCATAGCGGGCCTGGGGCTCATAGGCGGGAGCCTCGCCAAGGCCTTCTCCCCGTTCGACGGCCTGGAGATAAGCGTCTTCGACACCGACCCGGCCACCCTGGAGGAGGCCAGGAGGATCAGGCGCTTCAGGAGGGTAATTTCGGATCCGGGGGAGTTCATGGCCGCGGACATGGACCTGGCCTACCTGTGCATGCCGGTCCACCTGAACGCCGCGATGCTCACGGAGATGGGGAGGATTCGCGTCACCTACGCCGTCACGGACGCCGGGAGCACCAAGAGGGCAGCCAACGAGGCGGCCCTCGAGGCGGGTGTCAACTTCTGCGGGGGGCACCCGATAGCCGGCAAGGAGGTGGCCGGATTCGCGCAGTCGGAAGCCGGGCTCATCCCCGGCTGCCTCTACATACTCACCCCCGACCCCCGCTTCGGGCCCAGGCAGAGGGAGCTCCTGGGAAGGCTCAGGAGCCTCCACGAGCTCCTGGGCTGCCGGATCCGCATACTCTCCCCCGAGGAGCACGACAGCGTCTACTCGCTCGTGAGCCACCTGCCATATCTCGCGGCCTCGGCCCTGGCAGGCACCGCCATGGAGCAGGGCGGATGCCGGGCCCTGGAATTCGCGGGAACCGGCTTCAGGGACACCACGCGCGTGGGGGCGTCGCCCCCGGAGAAGTGGGCCGCCGTCGTGATGGACAACGCCCCCAACCTCTCCAGGGATCTGTCCAGCCTCATAGACGTCCTTGCCCGCCTGAAGGCCACCGTGGACGCCCGCGACCGGGACGGCCTCCTCGACATGCTCCACGCGTTCTCGGCCTACCGCCGCACCCTGCCCGAGAAGCCCCGGAAGGGCAGGGGCTGAGGGGGGGAAGCAAGGACGGGAGCAAAGAAGGACGAGGGGAAAGGACGGACAGGCGAAAGGGAGGAAGGTCAAGACCTCCGGGCTGAAGACTGAAGGACGGAAGGAGCTGAAGACTGAAGGACGCCGGTTTTCCTGGCCCCCAGCCTCCTGGGCTCCCTCCAGCGCCCTCTCCGGCGGCCCGTTCGCCCGTGCCCCCTGAGCCGCCCTCCCCCTTCTTCCCGGCATAATTCTTCTTCCGGGAGGCGGCAGCCGTCCTTGGTCCCTCAGGGCCATTTTACTCTTGCCTTTGAATGCAGTTTGCATTATTATACTTTCCGCTTCGACACTTGCCTGCCCCCGGCGTTCCCGGAGGCAAGTCAGGCTCCGGAGCCCGCCGTGGCCCGCGAGGGCCCGGTCGACGGGACGTGGCGCAGCCTGGTAGCGCACCTGAATGGGGTTCAGGGGGCCGCTGGTTCAAATCCAGTCGTCCCGACCACGCGGACGGGGGGGTCTTGACGGACCCCCCCGTTTTTTTATCTGTTCAGGTGCCTACACCTTCATGCCGATCTGACTCTTCCTGGCCACCATGCCTTGCTACCCATCCTGGACAGACACACTGACCATCCTGGCCACCCTGCAGGCCTCCCCGGCCATCCTCCCGCCTCCCCTTCCTGACCATCCCGGCCACAACTGCCGGCCTCCCCGGCCATCCTCCCGCCTCTTCTTCCTGACCATCCCGGCCATCCTGCCGCCCCCCTATCCAAGCCATCTTGTCGGCCACACTGGACACACTGGCCATCATGGCGACCCGGCTCAAAATTCCTCGCCCGGCTCACTGAGGCGCAGTTCCACGCCTGCCCATTACCGGCAAGTCCAGCCGACGGCCCTGGCTCTGCCGGGCGGCCCCATTCAAACGCGCGGGCTCTTCCGAAACCCCTTCCTGCCCGCCCTGACCTCCTCCTGACGGACAGGCCCTGCCCCCGGGTCCTTCCGGAACCTCGTCCTCCTCCCTTCTCAGCTGTCCGACCGCCCCTCCAGAGAATACGAGACGCCTCCCCGTCTCCGGGACGCCCCGGATCTCACCGGAACTCCCCCGATTTCCCCCGCCCCCTGCCAGTTTTCCCGCTGAGGCAGGCAAACGTGATTTCCGGCCCCGGTCAAGGGGATGCGGACGGGCATCTTTCCCGGACCGCCCACATGTGCTTAAATGGGAGTATCTGTTCACGGGGGGGGGGGGGGGTGGAGGCTTAGGATTCTAAGGTAGGCATTGTGGCATTTCTGCCACTGGAAGGCAACCGACACACACCACGTCCGACATTTGCGGTATGAGTGCAAAGATTTCTGTTTGCA
>JAISFP010000018.1 GCA_031263525.1 Deltaproteobacteria bacterium
CCTCCGCCATCGCCCCCCTTCCTGGCCGTCATGGCCCACGCCCTCCGCCTTCTCCCCCCTTCCTGCCCGTCATGGGCCCCGCCCTCCGCCACCACCCCCCGACCTCCAGGACATGGGCCCCGCCCTCAGCCGACCCCCTCGCCAGCCACGCCCCACTGACTCCTCCTCATCCGCCCTTCCAGCCCGTCACGGCCCACGCCTCCGCCTTCTCCCACCTTCCCGCCCGTCACGGCCCACGCCCTCCGCCTTCTCCCACCTTCCAGCCCGTCACGGCCCACGCCCTCCGCCTTCCCACCCTTCCTGCCCGCGCCCTCCGCCATCGCCCCCCTTCCTGGCCGTCATGGCCCACGCCCTCCGCCTTCTCCCACCTTCCTGGCCGTCATGGCCCACGCCCTCCGCCTTCTCCCCCCTTCCTGCCCGGCATGGTCACGCCCTTCCGTCACACCCTCCTGCTCGCCATGACTTACGCCCTTTATCTTCGTCTTCCTGTACATCATGGACCACGTCCGACACCTTCGCTATCCCCACTTTTGACCGTCACGGCTCACGCCCTCACCCTTCGGCCTCACCATTCCTGCCCGTCATGGGTCACGTCCTCCACCTTCTCGCCCCTCCTCCGGCCCGTAACGATCACTTCCGCTTCTTCATGCAACCCGCGACCCGAGACTCCCGCCGCACCCCGCATCGCCCCTCCGCCCTCCTCTGGGCCACCTTCATACCTCCTTCTAGACCCTCTCCCGCCCTCCAATAAGCCCGGCGCGGAAACTGCCCCGCCTCCCATGTCAAGCACGGGGCCACATTCGGCCTTCCGCCCGGACGGGCTTAACAAGGTCCCGTGTTTTTGTTACGATTATTGTAACTGTTCAGGTGCCCCTCTATGGATGGTTTTTTCGGAGGAAAAGAGCCCGGATAAAGAACCCATTAAGTTGAAGAGTCAACAATGGATACTTCATGTGGCGGGGAAGAATTTCTGTAGAGGGCAATTTGGTTGGAAAGCACCCCTGTTGAGCTCCCCCTGGAACGGGCACCTGAACAGTTACCGATTATTTTTTCATATGACCCCCTGCCGACCTGCCGCAAGCTGATCGCCGCAGCCTGCGGAGGCCCCGTTCCCGCACCTTCCCTTCCGGCGGAAACAGAGAGAGACATGGAAACAGAGGCCCCCCCTGCCGAGAAGGCCACCTCCAGGACGAGGCTGTTCGCGGCCATCCCGGTCCCCGAACAGTCGGCCGCGAAGTTCGCCTGGCTCCAGGGCAAGACGGACGAGCTGAAGAGCCTCTCCTTCCGGAACCTCCACATAAACGTGCGCTTCTTTGGCGAGGTCCCCACGGATCTCCTGCCCGCGGCCTCCATGGCGCTCGCCAGGGTGTCCGAGGCCTGCGGGCCCTTCAGGATCTCCATGAAGGGCCTCTTCGTGCATCCCTCCGGCGGCTATCACCTGCTGTGCGCCCGCCTGGAGGACCACGAGCCCCTGAAGGCCCTGAAGGCCGCCATGGACGCCGCGCTGGACACCGTCGAGGGCTTCCCGAAGAGCTTCAACCGCCCCTACAAGCCCTCCATGCTCCTGTGCCGGATGAAGGCCCCCGCATCCGAGGACCTCGAGAGGATCATGGCCAATGTCAGGAAAAAGCCCATCGCGAGCTTCACCGTCCAGGCCCTGACACTTTTTCGGAGCAGGCTCTCCCCCCAGGGCGCCGAGCACACCCCGCTTCTGGAAATCCCGCTCAACGCCGCCCCCTACGTGCCCAAGACCCGGCCCGGCAGGCGCCCCGGCCAGGGCCGAAGGCCCCAGCCGGGAGGCAAGGGCCCCCGCTGGAACGCCCGCCCCGTGGCCCCTCCGCCGGCGGCCTCCGCGCGGGACCCGAGGGACGGAGCCCCGCAGTTCAACCGCCCGTCCCGTCCCAAGTCCTGGCCGCCCCTCCCCTCGCCGGCCTCCGGCCTGAGGCCCGCCGAGGCCGCCCTTGCCCAGTCCCCGGACGGACCTGCCGCCCCTGCCCAGTCCACAGCCGGGCCGACCGCTCCCCTCACGTCCACGGGCCCGGAACCCTCCGGCACGGTCACGTTAACGGCCCTCCCTGCCCAGGCCTCCGCCCCGAACCCCGTCCCAGGGCCCCCGGACACGGCTTCCCCCCCGGCCGCCGGACCGGCCTCCCGCGAGGCGCCCGGAACCGCGGCGGGCTCTTCCCCCGCAACCCAGGCATCCGCCAAGCCCGGTGCCAAGGGCAAGCCCGGTAAGCCCCCGAAGCGGCCCGGGGTGTTCGGGAAGAAACGCCGCCGCGGCCCCCGCTAGCAGCCCGGCCCCGCGTCCCCGGACGATCCCTGCCCGGCCCCAGGCCGGACGATCCCTGCCCGGCCCCAGGCCGGACGTACCGACACCGCATACAAAGACCCCGGGAGGGCCGCCGGCCCTCCCGGGGTCTTTCGCTTCAACACCAACGCACTGACGCGAAACGCCAGCGCACGGCCTTGCGGCCTCCGGACCCTACCGCTGGGCCGGGCCCGGCGACCGTGAGCCGCATCGTGGGGGACTTGCACGTTGCCGGCGGCATGAGCCCCGCGAACCTGCCGTCCGGGATTTAGGCCAGCTGGGCGGGACATCAGCCTTCGGCCTATGCCCGGGCCCGACGTCAGGATTTTGGCCCTCAGGCCATGGCTAGCGTCCTTCAGCCGTTACTTCGCCGCCTGCCGGGGCCCGGCGTCAGGGATTTGGCCCTCAGGCCAGGGCTGGCGCCCTTCAGCCGTTACTTCGCCGCCTGCCGGGGCCCGGCATCGGGGTCATGGCCCTCAGGCCAGTGCTTTCGCCCTTCAGCCGTGGCTTCGCCGCCTGCCCGGGCCCGACGTCAGGATTTTGGCACACAGGCCAACATATGCATTATGTTGAAACCGGACATTTTAAATCTGGTCTGACACCTCGGGCCGGCCCTCTTCCGAGGGTCGGGGGCAGGCGTCTGGCCGGCCCTCTTCCGAAAGTCGGGGGCAGGCCCAGGGCCGGCCCTCTTCCGAGGGTCGGGGGCAGGCCTCGGGCCGGCCCTCTTCCGATGGTCGGGGCAGGCCTCGGGCCGGCCCTCTTCCGAAGGTCCGGGCAGGCCTCGGGCCGGCCCTCTTCCGAAGGTCCGGGCAGGCCTCGGGCCGGCCCTCTTCAGAGGGTCGGGGGCTTGCGTCGGGCACGATCCTGCCTCCTTTGTCCGGGACGACGCCAGGCTGCCGAGGTTTCGGCCGGCAGGCCGGGCCTTCCTCCAGGATGCAGGGCCCCGGCCCGCAGGCCGGGGCGGCAGGCGGGACCGGGGCACGGGCGGCAGGCCGGCTGCACGGGGACGGCCCTCAGGAGCGGGTACGCCGGGCCTACCGGCGGGTGGCGGACCCCTCGAACTCGAAGGCGGGGATGGTGGCACCCTCGTACTTCTCAAGGATGAACTCCGCAACCTCCCTGCTCTGGTAGGCCTTCACGAACCTGAGGTACCTGGGATTGTCCCTGTCCGCCCCGCGGGCGACTATCACGTTCACGTATGGGGAGTTCCTGTCCTCCAGGAAGATGGCGTCCCTCAGGGGGTTGAGGCCGGCGTCCTGGGCGTAGTTGTTGTTGATGGCGGCGACGGCCGCGTCCTCCTGGGATGCGACGGTCTGGGCGGCGTCCACCTCCACTATCTTGAGCTCAAGCGCGTTCTCGGTGATGTCGAAAGGGGTGGGGGTGATGCCCGCCTCGGGCTTGACCTTGATCTTGCCTGCAGTCTGGAGGAGAAGGAGAGCCCTGCCACCGTTGGAGGGGTCGTTGGGGATGACGACCGTGTCACCCTTCTTCAGCTCGTCCAGGGACTTTATCTTCTTGGAGAAGAAGCCCAGGGGGGAGACGTAGGTGGTGCCTATGGAGACCAGGCCGTCCGGGTGGTCCTTCAGGTAGCTCTCCAGGAAGGGGATGTGCTGGAAGGAGTTCAGGTCGATGTCTCCGGCCGCCAGGGCGGGGTTCAGCTGGCCGTAGTCAGAGAACTCGCGGATCTCCACCTGGAGCCCGTCCCTCGCGGCTATCTCCACGGCCTTCTCAAGCATCTCGACGTCGGAGCCCGCCACGGTGCCCACGGTCACGGGGCCGTCCTGGGCCAGGGCGGCCTGGGTTAGGAACAGGGCGGCCGCGGCCGCCAGGATGGTCAGCAGGTTTCTGATCATGTTCAAATCCTCCGGATGTCTGTGGTGGTCCGCGCGGCGGCGCGGGTTGCGGCAGGGGCGGCGCCGCAGGCCGGGACGCCCGGACGTGCCGCTTGCTCTGGAATGGGTGCCCGTCCGGAGTGCCTAAAGGGCGTGTGCCCGTGAGGCGGGTCCGTCCGGACGTGCCGAGAGGGCTTGCCCGTGAGGCGGGTCCGTCCGGAGTGCCTAAAGGGCAAGTGCCCGCGAGGCTGGTCCGTCCGGAGTGCCTAAAAGGAGTGTGCCCGCGAGGCTGGTCCGTCCGGAGTGCCTAAAAGGCGCGTGCCCGTGAGGCAAGCCAGTCCGGAGTGCCTAAAGGGCGTGTGCCAGTGAGGCGGGACCGTCAGGAGTTCCTAAAAGGTGCTTGCCCGTGAGGCGGTGCCCGTCCGGACGAGCCGAGAGGGCGTGCCCGTGAGGCGGGCCCGTCCGGACGAGCCGAGAGGGCGTGCCCGTGAGACGGGCCCGTCCGGACGCGCCGAGAGGGCGTGCCCGTGAGGCGGCGCCCGTCCTGAGTGACTGAAGGGCGTGTGGCCGTGAGGCGGCACCAGCACGGACGTGCCGAGAGGGAGTGAGGCGGGGTTCCGGCAGAAGATGCAGCGGGCGCGCGGGCGCGGCGTCCGACCTGACGGGTCCAGCGGGCCCTGGGTCCGGCACGCCGGCCCGGAAGGCGGCCCGGTTCCCGAGGGCCGGTCCCGACACCTGCCTCCCGGACCGCCGGGCGGGCATGAAAGCGCGGTCAGCTTCCGGCGCCCCGCAGGGGGGGCGCCCTACCTCCGCGAGAATTTCAGGACGAGCCTGTCGCCGGCGTACTGGACCAGCTGGACCACCACAATGAGAAGTATGACCGTCACCAGCATGATGTCGGTCTGGTAGCGGTAGTAGCCGTAGCGGATGGCCAGATCCCCCAGGCCCCCACCGCCCACCGTGCCGGCCATGGCCGAGTAGCTGATGAGGGTTATGACGGCGATGGTCACGGCCATGAGAAGCCCGGGGAGGGCCTCGGGGAGCATAACCTTGGTGATGATGTTCCAGGAGCTCGCCCCCATGGACTGGGCGGCCTCGATGACCCCGTGGGGTATCTCCAGGAGGCAGGTCTCCGTGAGCCGCGCCATGAGCACGAGGGCGGCCAGGGTAAGCGGGACTATGACCGCGGTGGAACCTATGCTCGTGCCGACCAAGCGGCGGGTCAGCGGTATGACGAAGACTATGAAGATGGGGAACGGCACCGAGCGGGTGGCGTTCACGATGAAGCCCAGGACGCGGTATGCCCAGCGGTTCTCCAGGATGTGGCCGGGGCGCATCACCACCAGGAGCACGCCCAGGGGAACGCCGACGGCGACGGTGAGCGCGGTCGTGAACGAGACCATGTAGAGGGTCTCCAGGGACGCCTTCTTCAGCATGAGGAGCTGGGTGGCGGTGAGAAACATGTCAGTTCAGCTCCTCCACGGAGGTGACGCGGCCGCGCATCCAGCGGACCGCCTCCTCTGTCTTCCCGCCGGGACCGACGAGATCGATGATCATCGTCCCGAAGGGGGTGTCCTTGATGCGGTCCACGTGGGCCTGGAGGATGACCGGCGATAGCCCGAAAAGGCTCGCCAGCTCGCCCGCGAAGGGCTCCCGGACCCCGTCCCCCAGCATGCCGACCATGAGGAGCTTCCCCCGGGGCACGTAGCCGCCCTCCAGGAACCTGCTCCCGCTCTTGAGGATGACCTCCACGAAGCCCCTGGTGACCGGGTGCCGGGGCGAGGAGAACACGTCGACCACTGCCCCCTGCTCCACCACCTCGCCCGCCTCCATGACGGCCACGCGGTCGCAGATCTCGGTCACCACCTTCATCTCGTGGGTGATGAGGACCACCGTGAGCCCCAGCCGCTTCTGGATGTCGCCTATGAGCTCCAGGATGCTGGCCGTGGTCTGGGGGTCCAGGGCGCTCGTGGCCTCGTCGCAGAGAAGGATGCGGGGATGGTTCGCGAGCGCCCTCGCGATGCCCACCCTCTGCTTCTGCCCGCCGGAGAGCTGGGACGGGTAGTTCCCCGCCTTGTCGGAAAGGCCCACCAGCTCCAGGAGCTCCGCCACGCGGCCGGGGATGCCCGCCCTGGGCGCGTGGGCCACCTCCAGGGGGAATGCCACGTTGCCGGCTGCCGTGCGGGAGGCCAGGAGGTTGAAGGACTGGAAGATCATGCCCATGGAGCGCCTGGCGAGCCTGAGCTCCCGTCCGGACAGGGCCATCACGTCCCTGCCGCCTATCAGCACCTGTCCGGAGGTGGGGCGCTCGAGGCCGTTGATGCACCTCACCAGGGTGCTCTTGCCAGCCCCGGAGAGGCCCACCACCCCGAAGATCTCCCCCTCCTCCACCTGGAGGTCGATGCCCCGGAGCACCTCCTGGGCGGCCTTGCCCCTGCCGAAGGTCTTCCGGAGCTTCCTTATCTCGATCAGAGCCATAGACTGGGACGTCCCCGCGCGCCGGGGGCAGGCCGGAAAAAAAATGGGCCGAAAGCCTCGCCCGGAAGCTCTCCCCCGGGGGCTCTCGGCCTTCAGTATCCTGATCAGCCTGCGCGGGCCGTTCCCGCCGGGCATCCTGCCTGTACCGATGCTACCACCCGCGAGAATAGCCGCGTTGTCGGGGCCTTGTCAAGGGGTATCTGTTCACGGGTAAGGGTTGAAGAAGGGGTCAGATTCACCCTTCAGAGGTCAATATGGCTATCCCGGGGTTAAATGTAACCAGCTGGCAAGACACTTGGCATGGAACCCGGTCTGGAAGGCCGGGTGACGGTTCCGGCTGTAGCCCCGGTCGGCGGGGAGGGAGCCCCGCGCCGGAAGTTTGAGTCCGAAAGAACCTGCGGGCCGCCGGGGGAGGGACACTGTTTCGCACCTGTTGACTTTAAGCCATTTTTCAACTATTTTATGGCCATGTCGAATCGGAAATAACCTCCTGAAGTCTGAAAGGGAGGTTGACTCAGTTGGCAGCAACTGGAACACCCAGGGAGGAAGCGGGCCATGGCCAGGGAGGAAGCGGGCCATGGCCAGGGAGGAAGCGGGCCATGGCCAGGCGGGAAGCGGGCCATGGACAGGCAGGAAGCGGGCCATGGCCAGGCAGGAAGCCGGCCATGGCCAGGCAGGAAGCCGGCCATGGCCAGGCAGGAAGTTGCCATAGTTCTGGAGTAGGCCCAGCCCCTTTCTCACTGACTGCCTGTTACCCCGTCACTGATTTTCGAGCCGGCAAAGAAAAGGCCTGACCCCTGCGAGAGTCCGTCCTGACTTCGTAGAAGGTCACCTTTAGCGTGTCATGAAAGAGCTTCCGGGGGCTCTGCACCAGAGACACCGCTACATGCAGCAGTGCAACATGGAGCGGCTTTCATGGGCCTGGGTTCTGCCGGGCCGCATGAGGGTTTGTCATGAAAGAGTTTCCGGGGGCTCTGCGCCAGGGACACCGCGACATGCGACTGTGCTACATGGCGCGGCTTTCATGGGCCGGGGTGCCTGAGGGGATGTGGGGAAGCCTGCCTGGACCCGGAGGGAGGCCGCCATGGACCGGGCAGGAGTCCAGGCGGGGTCCGGCGAGGCTTCCCCTCAAGACAGCTTAGGTGCTGGCTCTCGGATCGATTCGGCAGGATTTTGTTCCACCCTTGACTTTGATTCCAGGTTTTGTCATTATAAGCGTGGGTGTCGGAAAAGAAGGAGGTTTCACCCATGCCTACAAATTGGACCCCCAATCTTGCGGCCTTGCTCGATGAATGTTTGTGCCAGGACCGCATTTTGTCCGGTCACCCTTTGGGCATGGCTACGCATCGTTGCGCCTCAACATTTTGGGGTGACAAAATGCCAGCAACCGACTACATGAAGGACCTGCAGGACATTTCTGACGGGATGGACGGCATGGCTGGCCCAGACCCAATGAAAGGCTTCATCCCGTGCCTGAGACGCAAGGCGGACGTGCGGCCCTTCGACATACTGCCCTTCAGAGATCCGTTCGAGGCGCCGTTCGAGGCGGAAAGGAAGGCAAAGAAGGCAAGGAAGGCTGAGAAGGCCCAGGCATCCCGGGCATCCCAGGGAAACTGGCGCCTGACTTGGAACGTTGCCGCGGTAACGGTGTTCTTCCCAGGTTATCTTGCATCGCTTCGGGACCCCGGCGTGATAAGGAAGGATTATGACGCTCAGGCCCGCTGTCTCGTGACCCTTGAAGCCACGCCTGTGGAAAAGTTCCACGGAGCTGTCGTCGGCGCCGACGGACGCTGCGTCATGCGCCAGGGGTCGGATCCCTTTGTGGACGTGATTCACGAGGCCAGGGTCATTCACGATGAAGACTTCAGGATTAGTTATATCCATGCAGTCTGGAAACGGC
>JAISFP010000027.1 GCA_031263525.1 Deltaproteobacteria bacterium
CCCCCTTTAAGTCCCAGCCGAGAGTTTTTTTCAATATCGATGAGTAAATAGGTAGGTGGAGGCAGAAAGGAAGGTTGACCAGTTGGCAGCAACCAAAGCATGAGCAAGAGCCTGGTGCCAACCAATGTCAACTTGTAAGGCCGGCCCGAGCCCGGAGGAAGGCCGCCGAACTCGGACGCTCCCCGACATTACGGTCATCCTGCATCCATTCCCCGGCCTCCAGCCCTGCCTACCCCTGCCTCACATCCTCCCTATCCCAGGCGTAGAGCCCTCTCAGCCGTCCCACGCCTTACATCCACTGCCTCCATACATTCGTAACTGTTCAGGCACCCCAACCAAGGGGAGCTCAACAGCTGGGTCTTTCCAACCAAATGTCCTCTACAAAAACTCTTCCCCTCCACTTGCAGTATCCATTGCTGACCCTTAAACTGTAAGGGGTTCTCATTTAGGCTCTCTTCCTCCTAAAAGGCCCTTAATAGAGGGGCACCTGAAAAGTTACGATAAAATTTTATTTCAAGATCTCTGGCAGCTTCAGATCTGAGAAACCAGCAGAGTAATTATGTGACATAAGGGCTAACGTTTAGTCCTGTCAGCAGCACGGGACAGGACCTTTTGAAGCTCTAAAAATGGCGGCAGAGGATGTGACTCCTGACTTCATTCTTCAGAACTTAGAAGAAACAGCACCAGAGTAAAGGTGGAAACCCGCCAGCCCCCCTGCACCCGGCAAGCACTTCCCGGTAAGATCCTGACAGTTCCAGACATATTACAGGCGATCTCCCGGTACGATTCTGTCAGCTCAAGTCGCATTACAGGCGATCTCCCGGTACGATTCTGACAGCTCAAGTCGCATTACAGGCGATCTCCCAATTGAAGTCGGTCCACCTTCCGGCTTCCCCCCTACATTCCAATGCAGGATATAGCATGCGATCAGTCATTACAAAATTTAATGCTAAGCTTTTTCTTGAATTTACATTCAATTAATAGAATATTTAACAGTTTGCTGCATAAGGCAAGAAATATAAGAATTGATATAAAATATTAATATGAGGTGTTGTTGATAATTTTTACCAGAAAAGAGAAACATATCTCACATATTCTTAAAATTAGATAGAAAATATTTTGTTAAGATTTAATATATAATAATACAATGCCTAATTTATAAGGATATATAAAATATAATATACTGGTTAACAATCTATAACGTTTCAGTCTATTCCTTCTCTTGGGAATTACCAGATCATAACACAAAAACTTGCAAGCAATTGTTATGCCAATGATGTCCGGAAAACCCCAGCAGGCCCCTTTAAATGGTTTCAGAGGGGGTGCCTGAACAGTTCCAGTGTGCCAACGTTCAATGAGTGCAGAACATATTGGAAGTTTAAAATCTTCCAAGTCGTAATAATTGTCTGGGAACCGGACAACGTCTTAAAAAACCAGTTGACAAGCTAGGTCATTTCTAATAAATTTAGTTTCAATGTTACATTTGTTGATAATTTTGATTTAACCACGTTTGAGGTCGGGAGTCACAATATATGACTGAGAAAGACAAGACACAAGCCAACGGATCGAATCTGAAGCGTCTATTGCGCGATTCTGCTTCATTTTCAGATTATATTGGTTCCGGTTCAGTCTTTGTCGACAAGACCGGTTTCATCTTCGATCTTCTGAACAGTAGCCCCGAACGCATGTTTTTTCTCTCCAGGCCGAGAAGATTCGGCAAAACTCTTCTGCTCGACACTATCCAGCATATAGCCAAGGGAGACAGGACCCCTTTCGCCGGCATGAAGATCGGAGAGTCCGACTACGTCTGGGAGAGGTATCCTGTCATCCGGCTCACTTTCAGCCAGTTCGAGTCTGACCCGCTGGCGTTCAGGAGAAAGCTTCTGAAAAAATTTGACGAGATTGCAAGAGAGCACAATCTTGATTTGGAACCTGCCAATTCCGTATCAGACATAGATAGCGTCATTTCGAAACTGTCAAAAAATTATCCTCCATCACACATGCCGAACATGTCTCAGAGCACTGAGCAGGAACCGGCGAACGTCATGCTCCTCTTAGACGAATATGACTTTCCACTGCTTGGTAGCCTCGACAATCCTGACAGTGCAGAAGAGCTTCGCAACATGCTCCGTACATTCTACAGCACTATAAAAAGTTGCCGTGACAAGATACGTTTTCTCTTTGTGACGGGAGTAACTAAATTTTCAAAACTCTCTATTTTTTCAGGAATGAACAGCATTATCGACATATCTTTGGATAAAAATTATTCTTCCATATGCGGTTTTACAGAAGAAGAAATAGAAACTAATTTTCATGGCCATATACTCAAAGCTTTGTCTGACATGCAGGAAGACGGAATTTTTAAAGATGACTCAACATATTCAGATTTCATGAAACAGCTTGAATTATGGTACAATGGCTATTCATGGGATGAAACAACTAAAGCCTGCAAAGAAAAGACTAAAGTTTACAATCCTTTTTCTGTCATCAATTGCCTTTATAACAAGGAATTCAACCATTACTGGTATGACTCCGGAACTTCTCCGGCCGCATACAAACACAGGCTTAACCCTGAGACCTATGTCAACATAATTTCCAACAATCTTAACTCAGGAGAACTGGCACCTACAGAAGACCTGAAAGGCTTGAAAAGCGAGTCTTTTCTGTTCCAGACCGGATACGTAACCATAGCAAAAACCCAAAAATCACTTATGTATAAAAACTATATTCTTAAATGCCCTAACAACGAGATTAGCTACGCGATAGCCAAGGATTTCTGCAATCTGGATTCCCCTTTCCCAGGATTTCAAGGTTCCATCAATGAAAAATATGGTGCTTTCGTTAACGCATTTGAGGCATCCGATGATGAGGAATGCGCCAGGCTCTTTTCATCACTGCTGGACAAATTTTCGCTTCACATGAATTCTCCTGCCGAAAACGTTTATCAAGCCATTCTTTACATCCTTCTCAACTCACAGGGTTTTCGCGCAACATTTGAACAACCGCTTGGGGACGGAAGGATTGATATCTCCTATGTTTCTCCATCAGGCATCCAGGCAGTCATAGAAATCAAGCGCGTAAGACTAAGCAGTTCTGAGAAAGTTTCTAAGCTGACGGAGGCGCCGCCTTCCGGTTCTGCGTTGCCTGGATTCCAGGAGCATCCTGAACACGTAAGAAATGGCCTGGAGAAAAGCATTGCCGATGCAGTCAGCCAGATACTCGCGAAAAAGTATCTCCGAGCATTTTACTTGGAAGGCGAAACCCGCGCTTGTGCCGTTGCCGTTCATGGATGGACTGACAGCATGTTCCGGTTCTACAACGTAGACTGGAATTCTAGGACCATTTTGCCTCCCATGCATAAGGAGCAACCCTGAAACAGAAACGCCGAATCTAAGCTCCGGGATTAAAATGGTCATACCTGGCAAGATTGATTCAGTTTCTGTACTGCGATAAGCTTGTTCAACAATTCGTAACCAGCAACTGTTCAATGGCTCGCCGCCCGGATCAGGGGCAGGCTCGCGGCAGAACTTCTCCTGGAGGCGGCATCGCTCCTGGCGCTAACGTCAGCCATGATCGCGGCATGCGTGACGAGAATCCTGAACTCGAGGCACCCTGTTCGGCTTCTCCGGTCTGGCAGACGCGAGAACGTGAGGAGAATCCACTTCCTCGCCGCCTGCTGGACGCTGATGCTCACAGGCGTCCACGCAAGACTTCACTTGGACAGATTCCTCTCCGTTCCCCGTGAGGTCGCGGGAATCTCCGCCGGGAAACCTGCTCGCGAACCTCGCGCTCGCCTGGGTTGCTGTGCCGTCCGCTGGCTGTGGGGTCAGGGCCTCGTTCGACAGGTGCATCGGCGCGAAGCTGTTCCAGGGGTTCGCTTTCGACTTCTGGGATCCGGAAAGGCCGGCGCTCCTGTTTTACGCCGAAAATATTGCCATACCTGCCCTGTACGCAGTGGCAGCCCGCTGGACGTCTAAAATTCTAAAGGCAATGTCTCTGAGGCACGGGCGGTCAATAATTTTCCCAGGAGTCAAGTCTTTGGAATGAACCTGGCTACAATGCTCCATGAAATGACCGATCCCTGAAAGCAGGCACCAGGCTCCCAGAGCGAACAGGTCATGACTCTTGAAACTCACTGTCACGGAAGGCACACGCCAGAACGGCCCCGTCCTTTCAGGGCCAGGCCCGCCTCTGACCGGACCAGAAGCAGGCAGAGACACCTGGTACGGCATGACGGCGAGACAGATTCTCGCGGGACGCGCCCCGCCAGGTCGCAACTCATTCGCGGCAGGGAGCTGTCCCGCAAGACAATCAAGCGCGGACGATAAATCGGCAGGGCATGCCGGAATCCGGCAGGCCTTTGAGGCCTCTCTACATGCCCTCCATCTCCCTTATCTGTCTCGGGGGATCAAGCGGTACCGGTGACTCCTCCTCGGGGACAGCCGGAGCGGCGACCGCCGGTGTCGAAGGCTGGACCGAAGAAGGCGTGTGCTGGGCCGCCGGGGTCGCGACCGTGCCGGCCTGGGCTGCCGCAGGTGCCGCCGCCGGGGTTTCGGTCGCACCGGGCTGAGCCGCCGCCGGGGTCGCGACCGTGCCGGGCTGGGCTGCCGCAGGAGACGTCGCCGGGTTTCCGGGCGCACCGGGCTGAGCCGCCGCCGGGGTCGCTGCCGTGCCGGGCTTGGCCGACGGGGTCGCGGTGCGGGCCGCAGGTGCCGCGGCCCGACGGGGCGGGGCCGGGGTGCGCGGGGCGAAATACTGCGAGCACATGCCCAGGCGGTTCACCCACAGGGGCGTCACACGCTGGGCGGAGTCCACCTGCATGTAGGTCTCGCACTCGAAGGTCTGGTCGGGGTTGCGGACGAGATCCCAGTCGCTGGTGTGGCTCCACTGGTCATGCTGGTAGGAAATCTCGCCGGCTATGGTCTTGGACTCGCTCCATACGTAGCGGTAGTTGCCCCCGCCCATGGGCTCGACCCTTGTCGGCTGGCCCCAGGCGGCCAGGAGCTCGGCCACCTCGTGGCCCTGCCAGGTCTGGAGGACCGCTATGGTCGGCATCGAGTAGAACTCGCTCTGGTCCTCGAAGCAGCTCGGCGTGACCGGCTGGCAGGTCTCCCAGCCGTGGACCAGGTCCTGCATGGTGTCGTGAAGCTGGGCGCAGGCGGGGAGGAGTGCGGACAGGGCCATCGCGAGCGCGGCGGACGCCAGGGTGAAGGGGCGGCGGTTTGCCCCGCCGCGGGCTGGAGTGTTTCGCATGGTGTTCCGTCTTCTGTTTTGATGCCGTTCTCGCCCGGGCCGGGACGGCCCGGTGACCGGGAACGTTTAGGGGGCCCGCCGCCAGATCCTGGGGAAGGCTGACGGGGAGGGACGAGGGGGAGGGGGACGCCTGGAAGGCGGGGAGAGGAGAGGATGCCGGAAACTCGCGGGAAGTCGAGGAGAAGCGGGAAGGTGTCCCTGAACGGCGCGGCCACGGTCGTGACCGACCGCCAGCCGGGCCTCCAGCGGTCCGGAGGGTCCGCCGGGGCCGGCCCAGGAAAGGGGGGGCCGCCGCGACCGGCCTCGGAAAGGGGAGGCCGCCGCGACCGGCCCAGAAAAGGGGGGCCGCCGGGGCCGACCCAGAAAAGGGGGGGGCCGCCGCGACCGGCCCAGAAAAGGGGGGGCCGCCGGGGCCGGCCCAGAAAAGGGGGGCCGCCGGGACCGGCTCAGGAAAGGGGATAGCCGCCGGGGCCGGCCCCGGAAAGGAGGGTCCGCCGGATCCCGGCCCCGGCGTCACCCGGAGGCGGCCCCGTCCCCCTCGCCGGGCCCGGAGAGCTCGCCCTCGGCCTCCTGGACCCGGGGGGGGATCCACTTGGCCAGGGCCTGGAAGAGCTCGTTCACGTTGATGGGCTTGTTCACGTGGTCGTTCATGCCGGCCTTGAGGGAGAGCTCACGGTCGCTGGACATGGCGTGCGCGGTCATGGCCACTATGGGGAGCCGGTCGAAGCCCAGGTCCCTTATGGCCCTGGTGGCGGTGAGCCCGTCCATGACGGGCATCTGGATGTCCATGAGGACCAGGTCGAAGGGCTCCTTCTGGACGATGTCCACCGCCTTGGCCCCGTCCGGGGCGATGGTTACCGTAAAGCCCGCGTTGCCCAGGATCTTGGAGGCCACGAGCTGGTTCACCTCGTTGTCCTCGACCAGGAGGATCCTGGCGCCGCGGATGGCCTTCACCGCCTCGCCGCCCTTGGCCGCCCTCTTCTGCACGGAGCGGGCCGAACGCCCGAAAAGCTCCATCAGGCAGTCGTTCACGGCGGACTCCGTGAGGGGCTTGTTCAGGACCTTCCGCACGCCGAGGGACCTGGCGCTCGAAAGGATCTCGTCGCGGTTGTAGGCCGTTATCATCACGACCAGGGTGCTCCTCGTGAGCCCGGACTCGGCCGTCATGCGCCTTATGGTCTCTATCCCGTCCAGGCCGGGCATCTTCCAGTCCACGATTATGAGCTCGGGCTTGGGCGAGGCGTTCTTCAGGTACATCACCGCCTCGTCCCCCGAGCTCACCGTGGTGACGGACTTGACGCCTATCTTCAGGAGCGACTCCCGCAGGAGCTCCAGGGCCGTGATGTTGTCGTCCACGGCGAGCACGTTCACGTTGCCGAAGGAGACCTGGGGGACCCCGTCCGCCTGGGGGGCCTCGCTCACCGTGAAGCGGGCCGTGAAGCTGAAGGTCGAGCCCTTCCCTGGCTCGGACTCCACCCAGATGCCGCCCCCCATCATCTCCGCCAGGCGCTTGGAGATGGTGAGGCCCAGCCCCGTGCCGCCGTACTTGCGGGTTATGGAGGTGTCCGCCTGGGTGAAGGCCTTGAACAGGGTCGACACCTGCTCCTGGGTGAGGCCTATGCCCGTGTCCCTGACCGAGAATCTCAGGGTCACCTCGCTGCCCTTCATGGGCGGGGCGTCGCGGTCCTCTCCGGGGCTCCGGGGATGCCAGGACCCGTCCCCGTGACTCCCGGCACCGGCGGCAGCCGCCGCGGGTCCGGCACCGCCGGCAGATCCGGCACTGACGGCGTCCGCGGCCTCCGGGGCCGTCCCGGCTCCCCCCGCCGCCAGCGCGGCGCCGGGAAGGACTGCACCGCCCGGCCGGACGGTACCGCCCGAAAGGCCGTGAGGCCCCGCGCCATCTGCCGGAGGTCCGGCGGGGGCAGGCTGAGCGGACGCGGACGGCCTGGCCGGGGGAAGGACGGGAGACGGCGGGGCCTTGAAGGCCCCCTCCCCGGAGGGCCCGCGGTCGATCTCGGCCTTGACGCTGACGCCGCCCTTCTCGGTGAACTTGAGGGCGTTAGAGAGCAGGTTGTTCAGGATCTGGCCCAGGCGAACCTGGTCGCCGGTGAGCCAGCGGGGGACGTCGGGGTCGATGTCCAGGGTGAAGGCCAGGCCCTTGGCCCGGGCGCTGTCGCCCAGGAGCTTCACGGCGGACTTGGCGAGGTGCTCGACCGAAAAGTCCGTCATCTCCATCTCGAGCTTGCCGGCCTCAATCTTCGAGAAGTCCAGGATGTCGTTAATTATTCGCAGGAGCGCCTTGGCAGCGACGGAGATGCGGTTCAGGTACTCGCCCTGCTGCTCGTTCAGCTCGGTCTCGAGCACCAGGTGGGTGAGACCCAGTATCGCGTTCATGGGCGTGCGGATCTCGTGGGACATGTTGGCCAGAAACTCGCTCTTGGCCCTGGCGCTCTCCTCGGCGAGCTCGCGGGCGAGCCTCGCGTCCCGCTCCTGCTCGATCATCTTGTAGATGTCCTGCTCCATCTTCTTCTTCTCTGAGAAGTCGAAGTAGCCCCCCATTAGCCGGACCGGCGTCCCGCTCTCGTCGCGCTCCACCGCGCGCCCGATGTTATAGGTCCAGATGTAGTGGCCGTCCTTATGCCTGAGCCTGCCCTCGCAGGCGAAGACGTCCATGTCGCCGTCCAGGCACATCTCCAGGGCGGCCTTGGCCGCGGGCTCGTCGTCCGGGTGGACCAGGCCCTCCCATTCCTCTATCGTGCCCTTCAGGTCACCCGGGCCGTAGCCCAGGATCTTCAGGAGCACGTGGTTGTAGCGAATGGTCCCCCGGGCGAGGTTCATGTCCCAGGTCCCGAAGCGGGCGGCCTCGAAGACCAGCTCCATCTGCTCCTTGTTCTCCCTCAGCGCGTTCTCGATAGCCTTCTGGCGCGTGACGTCCAGCATCACGCCCAGGAGCCTCTCCGGGTCGCCCTCGGGCCCGAACTCCACCACCCTGCCCCGGTCCTGAGCCCAGACGATGGACCCGTCCTTGTGGACCATCCGGTAGTCGGCCTCGTAGAAGGGGGTCAGGCCCTCCAGGTGGTCGGCCAGGGCCTTCTGGGCCTTCTCCAGGTCCTTGGGAAGCACGAAGCGCTTCCGGTCGGCCAGGGTCGTCCCCAGATCCTCCAGGGCGTAGCCCATGGTTGCCGCCCACTGGGGGCTGTAGGCCACCTCGCCGGTCTTGAGGTCACAGTCCCAGGCGCCCAGGTTCGCTGCGGCTATCACCGCGGAAAGCCGCTTCTGCTCCAGGTCCAGCGCCCTCCCGGCCGCCTCCTTCTCCTGGAGTGCGCGGGTGAGCGCCTGGCGGGCCAGCCTCTTCACGTGGATGTCCTGGACGACCCCCGCGAAGGTCAGGGTGTCCTGGTCCTGGCCCCGGACGAGCTCGCAGTTCAGGTTCACCCAGCGCCACTCGTCGCGCTTGTAGCACCAGAGCCGGTGCTCGAGCTCGTAATGGTCGTTCCGTCCCTGGATGAGCTCGTCCAGGCCCGACAGGAACACGCCCAGCTCGTCAGGATGCACCCAGTTCCCGATGTACTCCTTCAGGCTCATTGTCTTCCGGGAGTGGTCGTCGTCCCGGTTGCCGAGGAGCAGGAGGAAGCTCTCGTTCACCGTGATCCTGGCCTTCTCGACATCGTCCTCGTAGAGCGTGAGCTCCCACAGCCCTATCCCGGAAAGGAACAGGTTGTTGACAAGGGCGTCCAGCGTCAGGCGCGGAGCGCGGCTCTCGGGGCCGTCATCAGGCATCGGGGATCGGGGCTCCGTGACACGCGGGATGCCCGCGCGGTTGGGGGGTGACGCGCCGGAAAAGCGCCGCCCGGGCGGTAGGATGCCGCCCGGAAGGCCGGGATGACGGGCGCTTGGGAAAGGGTGGGGGACGGGCCTGGCCGGAGCTGGGGCGCGGGCTGGCGCCTGCGGCGGCCCTGGCGGCGGGAACAGTCCGGCGGGGCCCAGGTCTGGGGCGGGGGAGTGTCGGAAGGAGGCTTGCGCCTCCGCTGCCGGAAGGGGGACGGGGCCGAAGAGCGGCCCCCTGCGGGTAGTATTCTACTTGAGTTTCCGACAAAAGGAAACCGCGCCCGGGCTTGCCCTGCCGGCCCCGCGGACCGTCCGGTCCCCCCCGCGGACCAGCTGACCCCGGCCCTGACGCGGCCGGGAATGGCCCTCCCCGGGCCCGGACAGGCACGGGCTGCCGCCTGCGGGCTGACGCCGGGAAGAGCTGGAAAGACACGGAAGACCCGGGAAAAGCCGGAAGAGCCGGGAGGCAGCCGATCCCCTGACACGCCCTGCAGTGACGGCCCCCCCGAAAGCCTCCTGGCGGCATCCCGTGCCAGGTGCATGCCAGCCGCCCCACGCCACTCTTGACATTTCTAAAACCCGCTTGATTAGGCAAAAAAATAACTTAATTCATATCTGCATCAGATTTTCAGCGGCTGACAACTGGCGGACCGCACCCGGCAAGCCCAGAAAGTCAGGCCGAAAGTGCCTGGGCAGACGATTTGCCGTCCTTTCTCAACAGCTTTGCGACGTGCGGGTCGAAACATCGCCATGCCTCTGCAGCTGCATTGCCTCGTCCTGCCATGAGATCTGCCTGGCACGGACGACAAGGCTTGTGTCTCGCCTGAGGCAACTTTATCGCGCCTGGACAGCGGCCTTGCGGAACCAGACCATGAAAATTTTGCAAAACACTGCCGGCAAGCTTTAAATCGTACGGGCGACAGCTTTGCCGCACCTGGACAGCGACCTCATGGACCTTTGGCAAAAACTGTCCGGTTTCTGGCCAGGAAGCCATGAGACACGCGGTGAACGGGCATTGGCAAGACAGGCCAGAAGCCTCGCGGCATACTATGCATTGAGCTTCAGGCCACCGGGAAAAAGCTTGAAGGTATCCGAGCGACAGCCTTGCAGCGCATTCGCCGCAACTTTACTGCACCTGCAAAACAGTCTAAAGACGCCATGTCTACAGTCTTCTGTGCCTGGAAAGGCCGGAGGGTCCGGTTCAAGAAGGGCGGAGGGTCCGGGGGTCAGACGGCCCGAAGGCCGGGATGTGCGAGGCAAGAAGTACGGTGGGTCCGGGGGTCAGAAGAAGGAGGCCGTGGTGTCCGGGGTAAGAAGGCCGGAGGTGCCTGCGCTCGGACAACCGGGAGGTCGGGTGGCAGGATGGCCGACAGTTCCGCGGCCAGACAGCAGGAAAATGCGGTTAGCGAACTGAGGGGAGCTCTGGGGGCCTGACGGACCGGAGCCGGGAATGCCGGAAACCCCGGGCTGCCCGGAGGATCGCGCGTCCCCGGAGCCCGAGGGAGCCGGGCCGGCCCGGCTCCCAGCCGCTCGGCTCAGAACTGGTCCACGAACTCCCCTATGACCTTGAAGCCTCCCCTCCAGAAATCCTCGTCAAGGGGCCCCACGCCGGCGGCGGCTAGTATGTCGGCAGGGGACGCGCCCCCTCCCCTGGAGAGGATCTTCATGAGGCGGTCGGCGAAGGGGGGACCCTCCTGCTCGTAGAGGCGCCAGAGGCTGAAAACCAGGAGCTCGCCGAAGGTGTAGGCGTAGACGTAGAAAGGTGTGTGGAAGAAGTGCGGGATGGCGGCCCACTCCCAGCGGAACTCGGGGGGGAGCTCCATGGAGTCCCCGAACTGCTCGGAGAGGTTCCGGAAGTAGGCCTCCGAGAGCTCGTCCGGGGTCGCCCCCTCCTCTATCATCCTGTGGGCCTCGACCTCGAAGAGGGCGAAGAAGGCCTGCCGGCCGACCGTGGCGTAGGCGTCATCCAGCACGTGGCCAAGGAGCGACGACCGGCGCTTCGGGTCGGTCTCCCTGGAGAGGAGCCTCTTGGCCAGGAGCATCTCGCCGAAGGTGGACGCGGACTCCGCCATGGGGAGCGCCGCCTGGAACTGGAATATGCCCTCCGGGGCGGCCAGCTGGGAATGCACCGCGTGCCCCAGCTCGTGGGCCAGGGTGAAGACGTCCTGGAGCCGCCCGTTGTAGCTCATGAGCACCCACGGCGTCTCCCCGGCCAGAACCGACGCGCAGAATGCCCCGCTCCTCTTGCCGGGCATGAGCCTGGCGGTGAGGCGGCGGTCCCCGGCCACCTTCATGGCCAGATCGGCCATCCTGGGCGAGAAGGCCCGGAATGCCCCGTCGACCTCCGAGACGGCCTCGGCGAAGGGGATTGCCTGCCCGGACTCGGGGAGGACGGGCGCGTAGAGGTCGTAGCGGGAGAGCCTGGGCATCCCCAGGAGAGCGGCCTTCTTGGCGAAGTAGCGGCCGAAGACCCTGGGGGCCTCCTCGCGGGACACCGCGAGCAGGCTCGCGACCGCCTCGTCGGGCAGATCGTTGCGCCTGTTCCTGACCGACTGGGGCGTCCGGTAACCGCGGAGCAGCACGTTCTCCAGCCTCCAGGATCGTGCCAGGTTCTGATAGATCTGACCCAGGACGGGCCCCTCTGCCGACCAGACGCGGTAGAACTCCCGGTACGCCCCCTTCCTGTGGAGGGGGTCGTGGGACCGGAAATGGACCGAGAACTCCTCCCGGCCCAGCTCCCTGGGCTCCGGAAGGAAATGGGCGAGGAAGCGGTAGCGGGAGGTGAGCGAGTCGTAGAGGGTGACGAGGGCCTGGGAGCCAGTCACCTCCTTCAGGTTCACGACCCTCTCCTCGGCCTCGGAGAGCGCGAAGGGCTTCATGTCCCTTATGCGCCCGAGGAAATAGGCGTGGCGGGCCACGCTGGCTATGTAGGCCGCGGCCCGCTCCTCGGGCAGGTCCTTGAACCAGAGCTCGAAAAACAGGGTCGCGTTCGAGAGGTCGGCCGCGGCCTCCTCCACCATCCCCAGGAAGCTCACGACCTTCTGGTCGGACGTGTCCTGGGAGAAGGCGAGATCCGCAAAGCCCGCTATCTTCTCCAGCTGCTCCTGGACGTGCTCGAGATCCGCAAGCGCGCTCCGGAACTCGTCAGAAGAGAAGGCGGGATCCCCGAGTCTCTCCCGCCACTTGGGGAAGCTCGACGCGAGCTCCTTCAGCTCGCGCATGTCCCGCCCCAGCTCTTGCGAGCCAAACGTGTAGAGCTGGCTCAGGTCCCAGTGCGGCGGAAGGCTGTCTGTCATTGGGTCAAACTCCGTGACTGGTCCCGCGCGGGGCGCGGGCCGGAAGGTGGCGCGGTTGGCCCCGGAAGGGCTGGAAGTCCGGGGCGGGCGGATAGACCGCCGGAGGACGGCGGAAAGGGCGGGAAGCAGAGCCGGGGAGGCCGGAAAGGGCGAGCAGCCGTCGGCGACCGGGCATGGGCCGAAAGGCAGAACAGGGGAGGCAGGAAAGGGCGAGCAGCCCGTCGGAGGCCGGGCGAGGGCCGGCAGGCAGACCAGGTGAGGCAGGAAAGGGCGAGAAGCCCGTCGTAGGCCGGGCTAGTGCCGGAAGGCAGACCCGGGGAGGCCGGAAAGGGCGAGCAGCCCGACGGAGACCGGGCGCGGGCCGGTAGGCAGCCCCGGAGAAGCCGAAACGGGCGAGTTACCCGTCTGAGGCCGGGGGAGGGCCGGAAGGCGGAGCCTGGGAGGGCGGAACGGGCGAGTAACTCGCCTGAGGCCGGGCGAGGGCCGGAAGGCAGAGCCGGGGAGGCCGGAACGTGCGAGTAGCCGGCCGGAGGCCGGAGGCCAGGGCTGGTAGGTAGACACGGGGAAGCCGGAACGGGCGAGTAGCCCGTCGAAGGACGTCGGCGAGGGCCGTAAGGCAAGGCGGAGGAGGCCGGAAGAGACGGAAAAGCTGTCTGATGCCGGCGGCGAAGGCCGGAAAAAGGAGCCGGGGCGGCCGGTACGGAGGAAAAGCCTGTCGGAGGCCGGCGACGAGGGCCGGAAAGAGGAGCCGGGCGGTCGGGACGGACGAAAAGCCTGTCGGAGGCCGGTGGCGAGGGCCGGAAAAAGGTGCCGGGGCTGCCGGGACGGACAAAAGGCACGTCGGAGGCCGGTGGCGAGGGCCGGAAAGGGGAGCCGGGGCGGCCGGGACGGGCGAAAAGTCCGTCGGAGGCCGGTGGCGAGGGCCGGAAAGGGGAGCCGGGGCTGCCGGGACGGACGAAAGGCACGTCGGAGGCCGGTGGCGAGGGCCGGAAAGGGCAGCCGGGGCGGCCGGGACGGGCGAAAAGCCCGTCGGAGGCCGGTGGCGAGGGCGGGAAAGCAGTACGGCGGATGCCGGAACGGGCCGAAAAGGGAAGAAGAAGTGGGGTACGGAACGAGTGACAAGCTCTCGGGGGCCGGCGGAACAAGCCGGAAGGCAGGGCGAGGGTTGCCGGAACGGTAGAATGCCCCTTCAGTGGCCTGGCGTTGGCCGGAAAGCAAGGCGGAAAAGGCCGACAGGGCGGAAAGCCAATCGGGGACTGGGGCACGGACAGGAACAATGATGAATGAAAACGGAGATGAATGCAAGGATCAAAATTTACGCACAGTGTCAATATAAAAGTATATGTTTAATAAAAAAAATGCCTCTGATGTCCGCGATTCGCTTGCCTCTCCAACATGTATTCCGCGATGCCTGTCAGTCCGGAACCGTCTGATAAAAACTGTCTGAAATTTTGTGAAAAGGCTGAACCATTCCTCCGGACCCGACCGTCAAGCATCGTTACAGTTTATCCAGACATATCGGGAGATAAGGCGTGAAAAAGTCGGAAAAAGGAAGGAGGAGTAAGGAATTACGGCACCATGTCTCACCACACTTTCCAACAGGGATGTGTCATTCTCATGCCTCCGCCAGTCCGAGGGCGGTGAAATCGACTGTATGAAGCTGCGAACTTGAAATATTACCATTTCACGGAAACATGAACTAATGGGGCGGTGAGCTGGCGAGACCGGCTGGCTTTGGCACCGGTCGCCCGCCAGCTCCTAACCAGCGCATGATGTGTCTTCAGATGAATGAGACACACTTTGTTGTAGCTTGAATCATAGTTTTAAATTAAAGTCCTGCGCACCTTATTCGTTCATATTACCCGTTTAATTAAATGCCGGTATTTGGGCATCAGTCGAGAGGTGGAAATGTCGGTCTAACCTCCAGCCCTGGTATGTTCTCACTATGATTCGTTACTAAAATATGGAAGAAGATTCCGACATTCAATTAAACGGGTAATATTTAGGTGAAAGAGAAATAACGACCAAAAAGCGATGCCGCCTAGGTCAAACGTGACCGAACTCTGAACCTGTCTCGGCGGAAGGGCGCCGGCCCCTCATGAGCTAACTGAATCTTTTGTTAAAGGAGCAAGCACACATATTCTGTGAAAGAATCCTCAATGACAGCAAAAGTTCACATGATGCTGCAGAAAGGCAATCCCGACTGATTAAAAATGTCACATTACTCCATCGGAAGAATCAGAAATGGATCAGGATGCAAGCAAGCATGCGGGTGGACGGAACAGGCCGGACACGGTCGTTTTCTATCCGGACTTAAGAAAAAACCCTCTCGTCGTCCCGACCGAGCCTGGAAGCGCCGCCTAGCTCGAATAGTCGTGAAAGATCTCACAGCAAGCAAGAGAAATTCTCAATTGAATTGTAGCACCCTCTCCAGAAATTCTTATCAAGAGGTCCGGCCCCGGCTTCCCCAGGATGTCCAGAGGGGGGGCAGTGCCACAGGCGGCGAGGATCTTCAGGAGCCGCTCAGCGAAGGCCGGGACGCCTGACTCGTAGCTCCCCCAGAGCCCGAAGGAAAGTATGCGTCCGAACATTTCTGAGTAATTGAAGGTTAGACACTGAAAAAACCAGTTGTCGGCATTTTATGAAAAATATTTCATGTCGTCGCAAGAAATCACGTCCCCGTACTGCTCAAGGTACCGCTCCTTGAAGACAAGGAGCACATGCTCGAAGATCTCTCCGCGATCGGCCAGAGCCATAAACGTGATCTCTATGCGGAACAGAAGGACGGGGTACAGGCTGCAGAGCGCATAAATGTCGGTCATGAAATGAATGAAAAAGGCGTTCCTGTTTTCGGCTCCAATCTTGTCCCTCATGAGCGACCAGGCCAGGCGAGTCTCCCCGAACGATCTCGCCGTGTCGATCAGCAAATGGGACGCCGTGGACAAGCGATAGTTGAACGGGCCTGACAGCATCATGTTGGCGGAAACATTAGTCCGTTCGCAAGGCAGAAGACATCCGTCAGTCCCGAGCCAGCATTAGTATTTACCCATGCAGCCTCGCCCGGCACTCCCATGTGGGAAACGAAGGATGTCGACTCATTCACGTCACTCGGCGGCACCGTGGACAGCCGGCCCTCGGAACATACCCTGCGCGCCAGTGGCTCCAGGACTGGATAAAATTGGCCAAAAGACTTGAGTACGGCCTCAAGGCTCTTGCGGTAGCTCATGAGCCGGGGTTTCCAGGGAACATCCAGAAACTTCTGCTGCGAAAGAGTGTCGTTCAAAATAAGTATTGCCTTCCGCAAGAAAACTTCCTGAAGGACCGAGCCCCTTCCTCCCTCGCCACCCCGAACATGGCGTCAACAACTTCGGAAGGGATATCGCATTTCAGATCCAGCGGATAATGAGTCCTGTTACGGCATTCCGTCTTGTCTGTGTCTGCCCAGTCGATTACGGCATCTATGAACCTATCTACGCTCTGGCCGTCGAATGGGCGAACCTGCCGTCCTTAGCCTCCCGGACGAGCTACATCCTGAGCTTCTGGATGTGAGCGGTGTCGGAGGGCACGGTCGGATCAGTCTCGGTAAATTCAGGCCCTATACGACGAAGACAGTCCGTGTGGCCGGTTGCCGACTTTGCGTACAATTCACTCCTTTTTTCGGAAAGATTCATCCACATGGCCCTGAACTGGGATATGGAGTCAGCAATATCGTCCAGGATAGAGTCGGCATTCTGAGTGACATCACAGGACAGATAAAAACCCTGGAGTCTGCCTGAGGCAATATTTTAAATCGTTTCGTACCTAAACATGAGAACGAGAATGTTGTCCAGTTGCTCAACCAGAGACGAAAACTCGCAGAAGAACTATCTGGATCAGAAAATCCCTTGAACATCTCAACAAAATCCTCGAACCTTTCATCCGTGTCTTCTCCCTACTGCATAAATCTATCATTGACCTGAAGCAGGAGGCTGATCATCTCCCAATGCTGACTGCCGTTGTAAAATCCCATCTGAACGTACCTCATGCACCTGAAAAGGCAACTGCGGGAAAACTTAACCAAGAAAGACAGGAAATGAAAAATGAGTTGCCGGAGAAGAGATGAAGAAGAATGGATAAAGAAGAAGGGATGCAGAAGAAGGGATGCAGAAGAAGGGATGCAGAAGAAGGGATGCAGAAGAAGGGATGCAGAAGAAGGGATGCAGAAGAAGGGATGCAGAAGAAGGGATGCAGATAATGAGAAACTGCTGATTATGCAGGAGTATCT
This sequence comes from Deltaproteobacteria bacterium, assembly GCA_031263525.1. Taxonomy (GTDB): domain Bacteria; phylum Desulfobacterota; class Desulfarculia; order Adiutricales; family Adiutricaceae; genus JAIRZX01. The sequence goes on from JAISFP010000027.1 coordinate 16,642, forward strand.
CCGTAAAAAGAAAGGAGGCTGAACACTCTCAACAGAGTCACAACGATAATTAAGTCAGTATAATTCAGAATTTCATGAAATACAATGCTTTCCTTATGCCATGAAGAAACGGTTTCCTTAATCCGCAAAGAAGATGTTCGACAGGCATACGGTCTGTCAAAACTGAATGCAGTCAGCCCTGAGCGGACGAAAGCATAAAGGGACCTTCATGCGTGAACGAAGGCGGTCAAGCAGCGAGAAAGGTATGAAAATCAAGAATCTTCAGATAACTTTGGAAATGTTCCAAGCATTATGGCCACGCTCAGAACTGTCCAATGAAAATGGAGATACGAGGCAAGAAAGTAGCGTGAACGGTAACTTTCCCATTTCTCTCAGCTTGTACAGGGGGGCGGAAGCTTTGGGGAGAGGTTCGTGCTGCCCCGTGCGGCAGTCAGAACCACGACACGGAGTTTCCGACACACGAAATGCCGCTACACTTCCACGCTGAAAGCTCCAATGAAAAGACCAGCGGCCTCGACAGCATACCCGAAATTAAAGCAGGGCAGGGCAAGGACAACTGCAAGGCATGGTCCCGTGAACCCGCAGAAGTCATCTCATGTCCCCGAACCTTTCGATGGCCCGGAAGCATCCCCTCCAGAATGACTCGTCCAGGGGGCCCACGCCCGCTTCCGCCAGTATGTCCAGGGGAGCAGCGCGACCGCCGGCGGCGAGAATGCAGAGAAACCGATCCGCGAAGCCGGAACCCTCCTTCTCGTAGATGTCCCAGAACCCGAAGGCGAGAATCTTTCCGAAAAGATAGTTGTACTCCAGGAATGGAGGCCTGAAGAACAGTTTCTCGACGAAAGTCTCGAAGCTGAAGGAATCCTGGTACGAAAGGGCGTCACCGAACTGTTCTGCGAACCGGAGCTTAACCTCCTTCATGACCTGTCCGAGAGACTCTCCCCGGTCCCCCAGCGCCCTGAAGGCATCATCCTGGGCGACGACAGTCGTGACATCGGTGCAGCATTCGAGATAAACCTCATACATGAACTGACAGATCACGGAGTTCCTGCGGGTAGCATCGCGCACTTTCCCGAGGAGCGAGCGGTACGCGAGCAGTCCCCCGAAAGCCTGTACCGCATCGTACAGGAGCTGGGGGGGAGTGGAATGAAAGCCACCGGTGCTACCCACATGCATGAGGTAGGCGGCACGCATGAGCGTCTGAGCCAGCACGATCAGGCTTTTCAGGTCGTCATTCGGCGCAACGTAAACCCAGGGAGGCTCGCCTTCAGGGGACTGGATGGTACAGGATACGATGGAACTGGACTCCGGCAGGCGAACCATCGAAAGACGCCCCTCGTACACCATCCTGGAAACGTGTTCCTCAAGGATCGGGGCGAATTCGCCAAAGGATTCCAGGACCAGGGAAAACGCCATCCGGGAAGGCACGCGTACCGGTTTCCCGGGGACAGCGGCAAATCTCTCCAGACCCAACAATTTGTACCCAAGAAGACCGGCCTTCCAGAGGAAATGCTTCCTGAAGGCCTTCGGTCCCTCCTCCCTCGCCACGCGAAGCATGGTGTCCACCACCTCGGAGGGAATCTCAAATAACTGATCGTCATGTTCGTGCGGGCCGGGCCGCTCCCCCGGCTTCCCCAGACGGGTCCAGTCGGCAACTGCCTCGAGAAACTCGGTCGGCAGGCCCTTCCGGCGCTGACCCCGCCTTTTCGCCTCCTGAGCCTTCTTCAGCTCTGCCGACAGACTTGAGGGAACCAAGCCATCGAGTCCCGGTGTGTCGTCGGTAAGGTTGACCATCGCGCGGCGCATGCAGTAAGCGTCCTCCGGCACAGCCTCCAGGAGCGCGTCCGCCCTCTCCTGCGGAAGAGCCTGCATGCGGCTCATGAACAGTTGCACTGCCTTCCCGAACTCCTGACTCGCGGCCGATGCCTTGCTGAGGAGGATCCAGGGCACGGTGAAGCCCGGGAGCTCCATGTCGCCAAGTTCCTCCACCGACTCGTACCTGCGCCGGCGACCTTCCAGGACCCTAAGACGCAAAGTAAGATCGCGAAACCACTCCCCGCCCTTTTCAGGATCATCCAGACCCGCGAGAGACTCGGTAAAGTCGCGGACCATGTCCAGCGACTCACGCACTTCCCGCGCGAAACCTTCCTCGCCCTCGGGAATAAGGCTGGACAGTTCCCAGTGCGGCTGGCCTCTGTACGTTTTCATGGGGGATACTCCATAATCAGGAAAGGGATGGCGGCAGAAGAGGTAAAACGGGTGTGGCGGCAAAGCTGATGGACAGAAGGGCAGGGCAGGCACCTCGAGAACGGAGGCACGGCAGGCAGCCAGGGGACGGACGACAGGGCAAGCGGACGCTTCCGGGCACTCCAGCTCACGGACTGCCGGACTGGCGCGGACCGACAGCCCAGCATTCTGCTACATAATGCGCCCGTATCTTAAAAAAAGCAAGCGGTAAGCCCCCGGGCAGACTTCACCGAGCTTTCCCGCGTTAGTCCGACACCATACCTGATATCCTGGCACACCCCCGGCAGAACCGACCCATGCAACATAACCTGACACCTGAACGGGAAGAGCGTCCTCGGCCAGGAAAATTAAAAAAGGCCGGATGGCCCCTGCGGAAACGCCGCCACGCTGCCTTTTCATAATCCATGGTTCTTCGAGTCGTACATCTGGAGCGTTGCGGCCTGGCGACTCCGCCTGGTCCTCGTCGACTGGTCTCCGAAGACGCCGGCACGCCTGAACCTGGTACGCCTGTCCTGTTTCTACCGCGTGAATCCATCTCCGGATGTTCTCGTCAGAGGACCGGCACCCTCGTTTCACAAGATCTCAACAGGAAGGGTCCGATGCTCATTCCGTCACCGCCGACAGAATCCTCATGCACCCTGAATGTGATGTCAAATCACTCGGTCTCGGAGGCTTCTCGATGGTTTCATGAACGATAACATAAAAGAGGAATGAAGAAAGATAAAGATTAGACAAGGATTAAATAAAAGGGAAATATTACCCGTTTAATCAAATGTCGGAATCTTATTCCATATTTTAGCAGCAAAATATAGCGAGTAGATACCAGGACTGGAAGTTTGCCCGACATTTCCACACATGGACTGACAGCCAAATTCCGACATTTGATTAAACGGGTAATAATGAAAGATTGAAGAAGGGATGAAGAAGGATTGGATAGGGATTGGAAAGGGATTGGATATGGATTGGATAAGGTTTGAATTAGATTGGATAAGGATAAGGATAAGGATAAGGATAAGGATAAGGATAAGGATAAGATAAAGATAATATAAGGACTAAATAAGAATTAGACAATAATTGGACAAGGATTAAATACGGTCTTGACAAGTATTAGAAAAGGATTCTAGAAATATAATTAGAACTTGGATAATGATTTGAAAATTATTTGATGTGGAATTGATCTGATTACATAATGATAAATGAAAGATAGTAATTGAGAAAACTATTTAGGAATGATTTCAAAAATGATTAAAATTCAAATGGAATATCTTGAGGAAGGATTAGGAAAAGATATGCGAAATGACAAAAAATTATTATAGAAAAACATCACGAAAGACGAAACAGAGGATACACACATGACATGCGAATTATCTCCCTAACGCAAGCTGAACATCCGACCTACACCTAGTTCTTTCGAAAATTTTGTGATCCGAAAAATACACCGCGTCCCCGTGCTGAGTAGCAAAGTTCCTTTTCCAATCTGCAATCCAGGCTACACTGTCGCATCTCGTGATCGTAGCCACGCAATCTTACTCCAGAAACTGAACTGAGCACCTTGACAACTCAGCACAGACACCAAAGTCGATTACGAAACAATCCGGCGTCAGGCTGAAAACAGAAACTCCGCAACCTTCGAACACTTTGAGCAGACAGAACTGTTAAAGATTATAGCTAGAAAATTAAACATAAATTAAATTGATTAATTAATGAATTTATAAAACTATACTCATATCTCCGATCTAATAAAAGAATTTTGATAAAAACTATTTATCGCTATATAAAATAAATTTTATAAACGTTGATATTATCCACATATTAAAATCGGAAAATTAAATTGACATAACGATAATTATTAAAACAATCTCATCTCTTTATGTTCTCCATACTCAACCTCCAAGTTCCCAATATCAGACATCGGCAGAAGACGGCAACGCTCGTAACTGAAGGTTCCCCCGGAGGGTGAAGCGACAGATACCCTTCGTCCATCAATCACGGACAGGTTCAGAGTGTTTCCACAAGTTCGAACAAGGATTCAATACCTCTGTTCCAAAAATCCTCATCATCTAAAGACATGCCGCACTTATCAAAAATATAAGTCGGCGGCGCTGATCCGCCTCTCCTGAAGATATCGACAATCCGCTCAACCCAATTCTCCTCAGCTCCGTCGGCGGACCGCCAGAGGGACAGGGCCGCAACCTTGCCCATGACACGTTCCCAGGCGAAGTAGGGAGGACGGAAAATAGAGAGCTCCCTTGTCCACTCCCAACGAAAATCGCGAGGTAACAACATGCTGTCACCGATCAATTCCGATGCGGTGTACAGGTACTCTTCGCCCAGCTTTTCAGGGGAATCGACTGCATCCACGCAGTCCAATCCGTGAGCCGCTATCTCCAGACGTGCAAGCGCCAGTCCCCGGCCGATATCGTTCCATGCCCTGTCGAGCGCGAGACAGACGATTGCAACGCGCCGGGACGGATCCTTTTCCCTGGCTATGAGCCTTCTTGTCAGGAGCTCCTCCCCGAAGGCGCGTCCACACTCTGCCAGGATCGGCCCAGGGACGAACTGGCTGTCGCCAACGCCCGAAGATAGCTGAAGATGAGCAGCATGGAACAGCAACCTGGCCAGCTCCAGCGCGTCTTCAGCGCCGCCCTGCCAGTTCATGAGGACCAGAGGGGACTCGCCAGGGCTCATGGGACGACACTGATTCCTGCCCGGCCAGACTGCCGAAAGAGATCCCCGGTCAAGAACTCTGGACGCGAGCCCGGTCAGCGAAGGCGAAAACTCACCGAAGGCCGCTTCCGTCTCGCAAAGCGCCTCACGGAAACTGAGAGGTGCCATGCCGCCGTTCACGGGGGCAAATATATCATGCAACTCCAGTCTGTCCTTGTTCATGAGCACTTTTTTACGTCTGAAATATTCCGAGAACGTAATGCTCGAACCTCTGCTAACCGCTTCTATGATTGCCATCATCAACCGCCTCTCAAGATCGTATACAAGATTTCTGACGCTCATGGGTCCGTAGCAGTCTTTCAGGCCGGTAATGGCGTTAATCCAGTTGAGTGCGGTTTCAGCATAGACCCTGCCCAAAGCCGGCCCTGGTCGGGTCCATACCCTCAGAATCTCGTCCCACGCGGAGCGTCTGACCGTCTCGTCCTCCGAACGCAGGCATGCCTCCAATTTTTCAAGCGAGTCTTCCTTTCCCTGGGAAGGATTTGCCAGCTTGTAACTCCGTCCCGACATCGTCTTCAGATAAGCCGGCGGAATCGACCCCCCGCCGATTTCCCCCGATCTTTCAGGGTATATAGACGGATCGAATTTCCACGTCCGTGCCAGGTAGTACCAGTATCCGGGGACATGCTCCATAAGTCTTAGAGCAGTCTTTTTCGGCTGAGACCTCCACAGCCACTCGAACACTCCTGTCACGGCCTCCACCTTTCGAGCGGCGGCGTATGCCTCCCGGAGGCTCTCCGTAAACGTGTCATCAGCTTCCCATTTCACGTCACAGTGGCACACGATCTCCCTGTGCCTTCTCGCGAGACTGCCGACCGCGTCCAGCTCGTCCATCAATTTACGAAATTCGTCCTTCCCTCCGGGGTAGCTGAAATTGAGCCCGCTCCTCCACCCTATGGAATCCCTGACGAAGCCCTCCATGACCTGCGTCTCCCGCCTGATCCCGTCCGCCCCGGCAGAACAGATAAGATTCAGGTCCAGCTGCGGCAGCCCGTCTGGTATTTTCACTACTGAATTCCTCTTCTCCGGCTGCTTAGGCAGTCATGACTTGCTCGCGCCGGCATGTCGTCATGCCGAGCTATCGAATGTCCAGCAAGTTTTTTTGACATTAACAAAGCAATTATCTGACATGACACAATAAATGAGCAGACAATTTTAAAGATATCATGACCGGTTTTAACGATCGTAAAATTCGACCAGGGCATGCGCATGGAACCGGAATGGTACAGAATAAGAAAATCGCCGGAGTCGGCAGTGCCGTTTCCGGCGATCGTGAAGTCCAGAGAAGACGGTGCCAAGATGACGTCCGGGTAACCGGCTCGCCTGCAACTACTCCGCCAGGCAGGCCCGACGGGAGCCGTCTCGCGCGACATGCCGGGGCACGACCGGTCTGCCGCGACGAATCCATGCCGCATGAACGCAACATGGGACGACACACAGCCAAGAGCCGCAGATCCTTAGCAATTCACGGCCTCAGACCCGAAGAGGCTCTGCACGGCCTCGGACCCGAAGATCTGAAAGTTCAGAAATCCCAAGATCTGAAAATCTGCAGACCGTCAGACAGGCCGTTCCCTGGCGGAAGTCAGCGCCCCGTGACCCAGACCGGAAACCCGGGCCGCCGGCAGGCGGCCCGGTCCGGAACCTGCATGACATGAACGCAGGTCTGACGTCTGGAGCTTAGGGCCAGACGTAGTAGACGGAAGGCTTGTCCTTGTAGGGCGGCATGGGCTTTCCTATCAGCCTCGGCCTGCTCATGCAGCGAATGTTGTAGACGAGCCTGCCGTCCACCAGAGTCTGGCAGCCCTTCGGGAGGTGGGGAACACGCCAAGCCTTCTCCGCGCCCTCGTAGACCTGCTTCACCCACGGGGAGGTCGGCCAGTCGTAGGCTTTCCTCGCGCGGTAACGGCGGCGTACCGGCGCGGCGGTCGCCGGCTGGGCAGCCGCCCCGGCGGCCTGTCCGGTGCCTGGCGCCACGCCGGGGGCACCGGGGGTCCTGGGCATGGAAGCCTGCTGCTGGCCCTGACGCTCGACCACCGCCTCGCCCGGCCCTGCCGGGGTCGAGACGGGGCTGGGCACTCCAGGGAGGCTCAGGACGCCGGAACCGGGAGCCGCTCCCGGGTAGGGTTGCTGCTGGCTCTGGGGAGGGTAGGGCTGGCCCTGGGCGGGATAAGGCTGGCCGCCCTGGGGAGGGTAGGGCTGGCCCTGCTGGCCGGGATCGGTGAAGAGATCCGACAGCAGCGCGTCAGGATCGGCCCCCGGCGCCTGCGGCGCAGGGGCCTGGCCCGGCTGCTGCTGCCGGTCGAAGTCCGGATCGTAGTAGCCCTGGCCCGGCGCGGGGGCCGGTGCGGGCGGGGGTGCCGCGCCTGCCTGGGCCAGAATGAGCCCGGCGGTTGCGGGGACGAGGGCGCACGCCAGAACGGCGGCGAGGGAGGCGGCTTTTATGCTCATAATTACCCCTGGGGTCCGGAGCGAACGTCCTGGACGTCTGGCGTTGGAAAAAATTGCGGTCCCCCGCTCAGGGAGGGCGGACGGGCTGCGGTAGGGCTGAAGGGACTCTTACGTCACGCCTGTCCCGGGCGCGCGCAAGGAACCCGGAGCGATCAGGCTGACTTATTATAAACGGGATGGACCCGGTTGCAAAGGGGTCGGGGCCGGAAATGCCCTCCCCTGCGCTCGGCCCACCGGCCTCACGACCGCCATGAAGGGGCACGATCTCCCTTAGTCCGCAACATGTTCACTCTTAAAGGGCGGTCAGCTAACTAAACAAATATTTCAGAGCCCAAAAATTTACCGCTCCTGACATGGCTCTCTGACTGTAAAAACCATCTGGCATCATGTCGCTAATTCATCGCTAGACTCATAATCCCTTGCAAGACAATGCTTATCATCGAGCATGAACTAATTTCCGGCATGTGCGCTTAAACTATTCCTAAAGCCAAATGTCAGGTCGCGCTCGATAAATTTCGAGCTTTTTTAAAGCGGTTGTCGAGCTGTTATTAAAAATTTGACATGAAAAATCCCCTCCGCGTGACGAACGGCTACGCTGCCGAGTGAGTTTCTGAGACCGCCTGTCCCCCAATTTTTCACATGCCGCAACCTGTGGCGGATCATGAGAACCGAATCGCTCCCCGAAACGCTGACCCACGCCCTCGGTGCCATAATGCCCCCCTCCCATTTCGCAAAACCGGTGTTCCCGCCGGCAGCATTCACATTCCAGGCCGGCCCAGGAAACCGCCAGCCATCCTTATCTCCGGACCGGGACGACCGCTTTCTGTCCGTGTCTCCACCATATTCCCCTCCGAAACCATCGCTCTCCTCAATCACGGGTATGCTTTCTCAGTGCACCGCGTCTGAAGCCGTCCGGGTCCCTTTCTCTCTGACAGGACGAACTCCCCCTGTCCAATGCACCGGACCCATGCCGGCCGCGCTCACCAAAGCCTCCCAGTCACGTGTCCTCACACGCCTCGCTCCGCCCTCGAAGACCTGCCGCCAGCGTTCGCCAGGAAAAGGCGCACCCAGGTCCCGGCAGGGCCTCAGGCATTTCCGTGTCATGTGCTCACTCATCATAAAAGGGAACTAAAGGAAACCTCGTAAAAGGGAAAAAAAAGGGTATTACCCGTTTAACCAAATGTCGGAATCTTCTTCCATTTTTTAGTAACCAATCATAGTGAGCAGATACCAGGACTGGGGGTTTGACCGAACTTTCTCCCCTCTGGACTGATAGCCAAATTCCGACATTTGATTAAACGGGTAATTTCTGTTCACGGACGAAAGCGGGGGAACCTACAGCAGGACCCAGCTCTTCCTCATTCCTGGTGCAGGACGGCTTTCCTCCGGGCCAGGACGGCTTTCCTCCGGGCCAGGACGGCCTTCCTCCGGGGCCCGGACGGCTTTCCTCCAGAGTCAGACCGGCCATCCTTCAGGTCCAGAGCGGTCTTCCTCCACGCCAGAGCAGTCTTCCTCCTGCCCCAGGACAGGCTACCTCCGTAGCCTGGGCGACCTACCCGTGAACAAATAGGAACCTGGCTCCGCGCTCCTGCCATGAAAACCACCTGTCCGAATTCATAGGACCAAGATATGGCAACACTGTCCGCGGCACAAGACCATGGCACCCTCCAGTCCAGCTCTCTCTCTCCAACTGCTGGCATGTAATAATTCCGGTTCACCACATGAAGACATCCTACTCGCTTTCTCCCGGACAAGGCGTTCCCCAGCACACTGTCTCGCCGCAAGCCTCCATCAAGCCAGGGCCCCCACTTTACAATGACATACCCCGCACTCTGAAGTGATTCCACCCAGCCGGAAGTTGTAGCGACCCTCAAGCACGAAGTATCGACTTGCCCCCCTATCCTCCTGTTTCAACGACCCTCGCGCACGAAGCCTGGACTTCCCCTCCTTGCTTCCTGTTTCAACTAACCTCCCGCCCGTAGCCGGAACTTCTCCCCCTTGCCACCTATTTTCCCCGAGTCTTCCCGACAATGCTCGTCAGTGGGGGGGACACCAATTTAAAAACTGTTGACGGACTGTAACATGACAGTTGGTGAAGGACGGCAGCTCTGAAACGGTCAGTCGAGCTCATCCGTGGCACCGTTTCCCCCTTCCTGCCCAGACGACCTTCTTTAACCTAACCATCACGTCTGACGTGCCGTAGACGCCCACGGCTGTTGCAAATGCGTCGACTGAGGAGCCCCCATACCCCAGACATCCTGACGGCCAATTCCGGATCCAGAGACGGAAAGATGCAGAGGGCTGGACGGCGGCACTGAAACGTTCAGGCGAGTTCACCTGCTGTGCCGTCTCCTCTTTCCAGCCCAGACGACCTCCTTGAACCTCACCATCACGTCTGAAGTGCCATAAACGGCCATGGCTGCCGCATATACTTCGGCACCCTCGGAAAGATATTTCTTGGCGTAATTTTTTTTAATTAACTGATTGAACGCTGCCGATATCATTTTCTCAAGCCGTCCTTTCACGTAATCGCTATGCTTCCCGTGTTCGATCTTCTCGCCTGCCGGGGACTCGTCCAAGCCATTGTGAGCAGGATCAGCCTTCTCATGCTTAATCTCGATTGCTACCCACCCGTTTCCGGGAACCTGGACAGCCAGATCGGCTCTGCCTACGTCCGAAGACGATTCAGGAATGGTCAGCTTGTTCCCGAGTTCAAGAAGAAGCTGAATAATGGTCCTGAAAAAAAATTCGTTAACGCTTAACGAGTTAATCTGCTTGACTGTGCTACCGCTGGCGACAAGGCTGTCTAAACTATTAGGGCAACCAGGACCGTACTGCACGAGGCCGGCAAGAATGGACGACAGGAATCTTTCACATTCGGCCTCGTCATGTGCTGCAAAGGCGTGCAGAAGATTAATATATTTTTCATTTAAATTTTGGCTTGCTTTTGAAGGATCTTTTTCAGGAAAAAGCAGGTTCGCCAGGAGCTCGAGCCTGATAGAGTCCCTGATTTCGTTGTTGGGAATTTTCAGTTGATATTGCGTGTCTGTGCCTGATCCAGTGATACCGTTGACAGAGACTGTGAGATACCCTGCCTGCATGAGGAGCACGGTATCGTTCAGTCTATTAATATACATGAGAGGTAACGACTCTTTGAATGAAAGATCCTTGGAGAACACCTTGAAGTAATCAGTTCCATTATTTGCAATACGGCTCGTGAGAAGAGATATACCTGTATCATACCAATAGTTATTGAATGATTTTTTCTGAAAAAAACTCATCACAGATAGAGGGTTGAGGACCACCGTCTTGGCATCCCAGGTGTATCCGTTGTACCACTTAATCATGGTTTCAACCAGATCGGCAACGGACGCATCCTTGCCAAGCTGGCCCTTTTTCTTGAGAGCCGAAAGGGTCGGAGAAAAATATTTAGAAAATGATTTTTTAATCTCGTCTATCTTGAAGCCGCAAATACCGGCAAAAACTGGCTCTAGAGTGATGTCCCGAACAGTGTTCATAGCTGAGAACAGGGAAAGCTCCCTGAATTTTGTTATACCGGTTATCAATACGAATCTAAGGTACTTCGAACATCCTTTTATGGTTGAATAGAAGTCATGTAGCGTGAGTCTTATCTCATTACATCTAGCCTGATTCCCAATGTTGGCAATCAGGGGGAAATCGTACTCGTCAATGAGCACGACGACGTTTCTTGAACCGAATACAGACGGAGCCTTTCCGCTCGCAATCCACTCCTTCCTGTGTTTCCGAGATAAGCTACGGATGAGACTGGCCATGGCACTAGGTGAATTTTTGCTGTCAAGGATTATTTCATTATCAAGAGCTACCTCCTTGATTGCTGAGAGCAAGTCAGACTCCAAATCGTCCGGCGGGTAAGTCTTGAACCCGGAGTTAAACGAGATTCGAATTACGGGGAAGACATCCCACCTTTTTCCCATGAGTTTCTTTATCGCCAGGCCGGCAAAAAGGTCCCGTCTCCCCTCAAATATATTTTGTATGGTGTCAAGCAATAGAGTCTTTCCAAACCTTCTTGGCCGCGAAAGAAAGCATGGCGTGTTAGACCAGGTTCCGGGAGATATCAGCTTGTGGATTAGCTCAGTCTTGTCAACATATACGTAATCATTGTTGATTATCCAATCGAAGTTTTCCACGCCCACGCCAAACGGGTCCTTTTCCGGATTCTTCTCAATCACGCTGCAGACCTCCTTCCTCAATGCTGAACGATCCGACTTTTTCAAGGCAATTCGACTACTATGTTCATCTTACCACATGGATATGGCTGGAAGCAACCTTTCTGACGAGCAACCGAGCCGCCTTCCCAAGATGCTGTTCCAGAGACGAGACGACTACTTCCCGCTAGCCTGGCCGTCTCTTGCAACCGAACAAAGGTTGTCATTAAAGACAAGTCAAAACATATCTATCCAAATGATGGTGAATCGAGCCGGTAGAGCCATGAAAATCGTGTCAGACGGACAATGCCCCCCCTGACGAAGTCACAGCATATCATTGGCATAAATATTGCTGACACAACCTCCTTGTATATGGCATCCTCTTTTGCCTGCTCCAATTGTTCTTTCATATTACTAAATGTTCAATATATTTATTTAGCCGTTCTGCAGAAATTCGATCGATATTTCAATTCTTATTCCAGAAACAGTATATATAGTCCGGGGAGGCATAAGCATTATGGACAAGAAAAATTTATAACTATTGTTTCAGTATGATATATTTAAAAGGTAACTGTTCAGGTGCCCCTCTATTGAGAACCATTTTGGATTGAAAGAGCCCTCATGATGAGCCATCGAAGTTGCAGTGACAACTATGGATGCTCCATGTGGTGGCGAAGAGTTTTTCAGAAGACATTTTAGTTAAAAAGATCCCCATGTTGAGTTCCCCTACGGGGGCCCCCTGAACGGTTACGAAAAAGTTTAACTTGATAATTAATTAATTCATAACACCTTTCTTGCCCTGCTCTGAGATTATGTCTCTGCTGTGCGTCCAACTAAATCATCCTGCTTTCACATTAAACAGATTTCAATTTCGACATTGTTCAAGACTCGACTCTACAAGCCAATCCCCGGCCTCGCCCTACTCGGTGAAACTTCGAGGGCCAAAATTGTCGCCTCGTTAAACGGCTCCATATGCCGTTCTTCAGCCTTTTCTAACTCCCGGACCTGACGCCGTACCGTTAAAATTATTTCAAAAATAAATACCACAATCTCACTCATTCAACCAAGGCGCTCACCACTTTCGTCTCTCTCATAACTCTCGTTATTCTCGTCACACTCATAGGACACTGGATCCTTTTGAATATAGCATACATGACAACTGTCCGGTACGTCCTGGAACTCAGGAAAATCACCATCTTCCTTCTCTCCTTCGGACTTTCGGAGATCCCAGTCGAAAATACCCAAGCTATAAGCGAAAGGAAGTATAGCCACTTCCGAAACAATTAAATGAATAACTACGGTCCCGGTCACGTCTTGAAGCTCATAACGTACAAATTGGCCACGCGGAACGGCACGAAAAATTGAATTCTCTTTATCGATTCCTCCCGCGCCAGATCAAACATTACGGCTCTCAAAAGACGCGGCCTCTGCGGCGGTACATCCCCCGCGTCACGCGGTGGCTCAGGAAGACTCGTCCAGCAGAGCTGTTACCCTAGCAGGTGCCGGCTTTGGCACGATGCCAGGCACCATTTCCCCGAATCTCCAACCCGTTGGCCAGATGGAGCGGTCACGATCCCATCTGCCAGAAGGATCCCGGCAGGAGGCCCTCCGGCAACCGCGCGGTTCTCCCGGACCGGAGACACGCGATCCGGCGGCGCGGAGGCACCTCGGCGAACCGGGCCCGAGCCGCTGCGGCCCGGGCCTGCAAGTCGGCGGCGGCGGCGCCGCGGCCCCTACGAGCTCGCGATAAGCTTGTCGGAATCCAGGATGAGGACCACCCGCCCGTCCCCCAGGAGCGTGAGCCCGTTGAAGAAGGGGAGCTTCCTGAAGGTCTCCAGCTCGAACTCCTTGATGACTATCTTCTGCTGGCCCAGGATCTCGTCGGCCAGTATCGACTGTCGGGTGTCGGTCTTGCCGCGCAGGATGATGAAGACCAGGGAGGCGCCGTTCCGGCCCTGGACCCCTCCGAGGGCCCCCGCCTCCGAGGGCGCGGCGGCCGCGCGGTTCACTGCCTGCTCCGGGAGGCCCAGGAGCGACTTCAGGTCTATGACCGAGATGACCATGTCCCTGTGGCGGAAGACAGCGCCCTCCTTGTGGCGGTGGACGTCGGCCGCCGGGACCGTGACTATCTCGTTCACGCACTCCAGGGGGAGGCAGAAGGTGGAGGTCCCCACCCTGAGCATGATGGCCTCCTTGGTCAGGAGGGTGTTGGTGACCGGGAGCCGCATCCCCACGGTCATGCCCCGCCCGGGGCGGTTGTCGATGGTGACCTCCCCGTTCCACTTCTTGAGGTTCGTCATCACGACGTCCATGCCCACGCCGCGTCCGGACAGGTCGGTCGCCTGGTCCTTGGTGGACAGCCCCGAGCTGAACACCAGCATCTCTGCGTCGTGGTCGGTCATGGAAAGCTGCTGCTCGGGGGTGATGTTCCCGCGCTCCACGGCCTTGGCCTTGATCTTCTCCAGGTCGAGCCCGCGCCCGTCGTCGGCCACCTCTATGAATATCGCAGCCTCCTCCTGGGTGACGGTGATGGAGACCGTGCCGCGCCTCTGCTTGCCGGCGGCCACCCGGTCCTCGGGCATCTCGAGCCCGTGATCCACCGCGTTGCGGACGATGTGGACCATGGCCTGCTCGACGTCGTCCAGGAGGGACTTGTCAATGGGCACCCGCTCCCCCGTGATGACCATCTCGGCCTCCTTGCCGATCTTGTGGGAGATGTCGCGCACGAGGCGGGGGAACTTCTTAAGGATGTTGTTCATCTCCACCTGGCGGACCTCCATGATGGAGCGCTGGAGGTTCACGATGTCGTTGGAGATGGTCCTCGACACGGTGGAGAAGTCCCGGAGGAGGCCGATGTCCACCCCGGCCTTCCGAAACGAGAACTGCAGGTGGTTTAAAATCTCGCTCTTGGTGATGAGCCTGCCCACGCTCTCGAGGAAGAGGTCGATCTTGGCCTCGTCCACGCGGATGGTCTTCACCTGGGGCTCCTTCAGCGCCCCCGAGCTCTTGGAGGACCGGCTGCTCTTGACGGCGGGCGCCTCCACCTCCACCTGGAACTTCTGCTTGAGGTCGTTCAGCATGGCCGCGAAGAACTCGACCATCATCTGGTCCATGTCCAGGTCGCGCTCGGCGAAGAGCTGGAGCCCGTCGCCCAGCTCGGCTATGAGCCCCATCGCGTCCTCGGTCGCCACCTCGGCCAGAAGCGAGTACAGGGAGTTGGCTGCGTCCACGAAGGCCCTGGCGTCCTCCGGGCCGGCCTTGCCGTCCCTGAACTTGGGCAGGAGATCCTCCATGGCCCTCACGCTGTCCGTGAGGTCGGCGCCGTTGTAGTTGAACCGGATCTGGTTCGCCCCGTCCTCCTCCAGGGTGGCCAGCGCCAGCCCGGTGGTCACGTCCGAGATGTCCTTCTTGAGCGCCTCCGCCTCGGCCTCCTCCATGCCGGGCAGCAGGTTCTCCAGGTCATCCACGAGCTTCCTCGCGGCGTCCACCAGCTGGGAGTCGCGCCGGCTGATCCTGTCCACCTGGGCCTGGATCTCCGCCACGAAGGCCAGGTGGTCGCCGGTCATGGTCGTGTAGGAGATGTCCTCCTCGAGCCGGGAGATGATGTCCCGGAAGATGTCGTTCCCCTTGAACAGCAGGTCCACCACCTTGGGGTGCTTGCCCAGGATGGAGTTGTTCTTGTCGATCATGCTCATCAGGTCTTCCAGGCGGTGGGCGATGGTGGCTATGTTGTCCACGTTGAACATCTTGGAAGACCCCTTCAGGCTGTGCATGTGCCTGAAAAGGGAGAATATGGTCTCGGAGGACGTGGGGTCCTGCTCCAGGTTCACGAGCTCGTTGTCGAGAGTCTCGATGGTCTCCCGGACCTCGTCCTTGTACTGCTCGAACAGTTCGGCCAGGTTTTCGTCGGTAACGCTCATGTAGTCCTCCGGCCTGGGCCCCGGGCCCGGGCTGGCGGGATGCCCCGCCTGCCTGCCCCCTAGCCCAGCTCCAGGGCCTTCCTCACCGCGGTCATGACCTTCTCCTCGTCATAGGGCTTGATGATGTACTGCCTGGCACCCACCTTCAGGCAGTGCATCACGGTCCTGGCATCCGACACCGAGGATGCCATGATAATCCTGGAACCGGGGTACTTCTCGAGCAGCTTCTCCAGCACCTCGGTGCCCCTCAGCTTGGGCATGACGATGTCCAGCGTGGTCAGCTCCGGCCTGAGCTCCTCGAAGAGGACGAGGGCCTCCTCCCCGTCGCAGGCCTGACCCACCACGTCGAAGCCCTGGCTCTGGAAGAGCTTGAAGAGCATCTGGCGCATCACCGGGGAGTCGTCCACAATAAGCACCCTTTGACCTGATCCGATCGCCATGTGAGCCACCTTGATCTGAGAAGTGCGCCCGGAGCCCGGCCCCGGCAGGGCCGAGCCCGGAGACCGGCACCCGGACCGCCCCCGGCCTAAAAAAAGAGCCGGCCGCCCCGGACAGGCACCTTCCGTGCCGGCCCTGCGGCAGCCCCTCCGTCCAGGACGCGCGTCCGCGGCGTCCCCCGTCTCCAGGCGGGCGACACGACCGACCCCGCCCCGGGCCCTCCTGGGATCCCGTTTGACCGGCCGGAGGCCAAGTCCCGCTATTTCAGTCTAATCTTAGCATTGAGCCCATGCCATGTCCAGGACGCCAGGGGCCCTCCAAACGGCCACGGCGGCCAGACCCCGGACCCCGGGCGGGCTCCGCAGGACTCCCCGGCCAAGCCTCCGCCAGCCCCCCGCGAAAGCTTCGGACCGGACACCCGCCAACCGGGGGATCTCCCGCCCTGACAACCGCCAACTGAGGAAGCTTACGCCCGGACAGCCGCCAACTGTGGAAACTACATCCTGGACCCCCGCCAACCGGGGGAGCTCCGGCCAGGACAGCCGCCAACTGTGGAAGCTACATACTGGACCCCCGCCAACCGGGGGAGCTCCGACCAGGACAGCCGCCAGCTGAGGAAGCTTCAGTCTGGACCCCCGCCAACCGGGCGAGCTCCGGCCAGGCCCGCGCCGCCCTTGCCCTTCCCCCTGCTGTCTGCCGTCGACGGATTGGGAACCATGTGCCCCCACGTCAGGTGTCAAGGACCACACCACCGACCGCACCCGGCAGTCCCGTGACCCCCGTCCCGACCGCTCCAAGAGCACTGCCTGCTATCCCCTGACCTGACCCGACATCCCCCCGACCGCTCACGGGGTCGTTGCCCGCTGTTACCGAACCGTAACTATTCAGGTGCCCCCCCCCAGAAATCATCCAGAGGGGGTTTCAGGGGCCTACAACTCATCTTTGGCACGATATTTGCTCAAGGTTATGTTTGGCGATTTGGGTGCCTTCCCAAGTTTTTGTGTGATGATTTTT
>JAISFP010000103.1 GCA_031263525.1 Deltaproteobacteria bacterium
AATTTTGGCTGTCAGCCTATGGGTGGAAAGACTGGGAAACAGCCCAGCCCTGCTATCTCCTCGTCATGGTTCGCTCAAAACATGGAAGAAGATTCCGACATTTAATTAAACGGGTAATACCTCACGATGTATGTTTTCGCCATCGCCATAATCGGCCTGGTTCTCATAGCCCCCACGGCTGCATCCCTGGCTCAGGACAATGACCGGGCCGGCGCTGGACAGCAGGCACCCGAAATATCAGAGCCATCCGGTAGGTCATCCAGTCAACTGGGCGAGATATGCACGCGACTGGATGATATGACCAAACGTCAGGATGATTTTTTCCGTCTGCAGAATGAGATGTCATCTGAACTAAAATATCAGGCAAATCAGCTGAAAATTTTATCCAACAAGCTTGACAGTACAAATACTTTGGTAATAATATCAATTTCGATTGCAGGCATATCTGTTACGATTTTCACCTTGATGTTTATGAATTTAGGCAGCAGAATTACTAAGTTAGAGAGTAGGCTAGGCAACAGAATAAATTCACTAAATACAGACCTAGGCGACAGAATAAATTCACTAAATACAGACATAGGCGACAGAATTAATGCATTATATGCAAAATTTGAAGCTAAATTTGACTCAATATTACCCGTTTAATTAAATGTCGGAATCTTCTCCCATGTTTTTGAGAACAAATCATGGCGAGGAGATACCAGGACTGGGTGGTTTCCCGATCTTTCCCCCCATAGGCTGATAGCTAAAATTCCGACATTTAATTAAACGGGTAATATATCATATTCTTTTAACGATGCAGAAGGATATTAGAAGATTGGAGTCAGCCATAATGTTGAAAATTCAACATTCTGGAATCAGATTCAAGGTAATCCAGACTCAGGAAAATCCCGCAGACGGTGAAGTGGCCAATTTGGTTCTCACGTCGGCAATCGACCGGTCTGAACTGCCCCCAAACACAACGGCAGAGCTGCCGCCCACGGCATCTTCCCCAGACGGTCAGTCCGGATCCTGACCAGGTAGCCCCCGCAGCCTGGCTAAGGACATCGCAGCTCACCCCGGAAGCCCATCCCAGTGCAGGGAAGCAAGCCCCGTACCGACCCGAACCCCGAAAGACTATCGTGGCCGACACGCCCCCTCGGGCTCGGAAGCCTGCCCCTATCAGGCGTAACTTGCCTGGCCATGCCCTGGGAAAGCCATTGAAAATCGTAAATGTTCAGGTGCCCCCCCAAGATGAACTCAACAGGCCGATCTTCCCTTCAAAAATGCCCTCTACAAAAACTCCTCACCCCCACATGAAGCATCCAAAGCTGACTCTTCAACTTCAAGGGTTCCTTTTCAAGGCTCTTTTCCTCCAAAAAGGTTCTCAAAAGAGGGCACATGAACAGTTACTGAAAATCTAGGGTGTGCTACCCAGACACACATTGTAGTGAAGGCCGAAATTCCGGAGCGCTCCCTTGAGTCTCCCTTCACCGAGGCAGTCTCCGGCATCACTCCTGCGTGTCAGCACGGGCCCCTTGTCTATCGCTCCCGCCTTTCGGCACTCTGCTCAGGCTCTCGAACTCGGCTCTCGACTTTCGGCACTCGGAACCAGGCTCCCGCCTTTCGTCACTCTGCACTCGGCTCCAGACTCACGGAATTCGGCTCTAAAAAATCACTGCTCACCTGCCTCTGCTACGCCGTGGCCCATGCAACCCGTTTCCGGAGAAGCGAACGGCCCAGGACCAGACACGTCCCCCCCTCCGGACGTGGTAAAATGGACGCATGGCCGATCCGTCCGGTCGCCCTGCCGACTCCGGCAACGCCTGGAGTCCCCAGACAGCAGAAGGGCCAGAAGAGCATGGTCGACAATTCCCAGTACGGCGAAGGCAGCGGTGTGCCGCCTGAAGCCAGGCCCGCCGGGCCGCACGGCAAGGGAGGGGACGTGACCCTGCCGGACGGGACTGCCCGGGCCGCGCACTTGCCAGGCGCCGCAGCGGCCCTGGACATGCCGGACCGCGGCGAGACGCCGTCAGCCTGGCCCGCCGCGCCCACGGTCATCGACCGCCATGCCGCGCCCGGGAGCGCCCGCGACGCAAACCCGCAGGAGCCAGCGCCGGGCCCTCGGCCTCTCGGCATCAGGGAGTTCAGGGGCATGAGGGTCGTGCGCACACTGTCCCTCGAGGGGAGCGAGGCTGACCTCTACATCATTGCCGCCCCGGATGGCGAGAGGGTGCTGAAGCTCGCGAGAGGCTCCCCAAGGTACCGGCCCGAGGTGGCCGTGCGCCTGGACGGGATCCTGGACGGCCTGGGCGGCGGGGCGGTGAAGACCCTGGAACGGGGCTGGGACGAGGAGACCGGCCGCCGCTTCGAGATCATGGAGCACCTGCCTCTCGGCAGCCTGGCAGAACTCATGGCCCGGGGCCCCATGCCTGAGGGCGACGTCCTGCGGCTCTGCGACACGCTCTCCCTCGCGCTGGACCGGCTGCATTCGGGGGGGATCGTCCACAGGGACGTGAAGCCGGCCAACATCCTCCTCAGATCCCTTGCCCCCCTGACCCCGGCCCTGTGCGACTTCGGCATCTCCTCGCTCATGGCCGCCGGGATCTCCGTGAAGGAGACGAGGGCAGCCTTCACCGCCCTCTACTCCCCCCCGGAGTCCTTCGCGGACTTCGCTGGGGCGGCCGGGGACTTCTGGAGCCTGGGGGCCGTGCTCCTGGAAGCCTCCCTGGGCTACCATCCCCTCGCGGGGCTCCCCGCCAACGCCGTCATGCGGGAGATAGTCACCCGCGGGCTCCACGTGCCGCCCGGCCTCCCGCCCTTGACTGACGCCATCCTCCGCGGGCTGCTCCTGCCCGACGACCGCCTGCGCTGGCGCAGGCCCCAGGCGGCGGCGGCGCTAGCGGGGAAAGCACCCGTGCCCCCTGCTGCCGTCCCGGACCCTCTTCACAACCATGGACGGGGCATTCGAACCTGCCAGCCGCAGAGTCCGGGTCACGGCCGGACCAGCGGCCCCTTCCGAGGACCGAACGAAGGACTGGACCAGCGCCCCCGTCAGGACCCGGCCGCCGGACTGGAACATGGTCCCAGTCATGTCCTGGCCGTTGGCCGAGAACATGGCCCCCATCGGGTCCCGACCGCTAAACTGGAGCATGGGCCCCATCGGGACCCGACCGCCGGACTGGAACATGGCCCCCATAGGGACCCGACCGCCAGCCGGGAACAGGGCTCCCATCAGAACCTGACCGCTGGACGGGAACATGGGCCGTTTCCTGTGCAGGTAGCAGGCGGGGACCATGGCCCCCGTCAGGACCCGGCCGCCGGACTGGAACATGGTCCCCATCATGGCCTGGCCATTGGCCGAGAACATGGCCCCCATCAGGACCCGACCGCTAGACTGGAGCATGGCCCCCATCGGGACCCGACCGCCGGCCGAGAACAGGGCTCCCATCAGAACCTGACCGCTGGACGGGAACATGGGCCGTTTCCTGTGCAGGTTGCATGCCGGGACCATGGCCCCCATCAGGACTCGACCGCTGGCCCGGAGCATGGCCTCCATCACGGCCTGGCAGCTTTCCCTGTGCATGGCCCCCATCAGGGCCTGGCCTCAAGCTCGGTGCATGGCCCCCATCTGGGCCTGGCCTCTAGCCCGGTGCATGGCCCCCGTCAGGGCCTGGCCGCCGACCTGGAACATGGCCCCCATCAGGGCATGGCCGCCGACCTGGAGCATGGACCCCATCGGGGCCTGGCCGCTGGGCGAGAACATGAGCAGCTTCCTGTACTGGGTTCTGGCCGGGACCATGGCCTCCATCAGGACCAGACCGCTTGCCGGGAGCATGGTCATCTTCAGAGGCCGGTCACTGGCCAATACCGGGGCCCGCTTCAGATGCCGGTCGCTGGCCAATACCAGGGCCCACTTCAGGGTCAGGTCGCTGGCCAATACCAGGGCCCGCCTCAGAAGGGCGCACACGTCGTGGGGGCCAGGATTCCTGATGCCTCGCCGCCGCTGCCCCAGACCGCCGCCGGTTCCGCCAGGGCGCCTGTCCCGGTCTACATCCTGATTGACAGGCGAGCCGAACTGGACGGCTGGTACAGGGACGGACGTTTCGGGGTGTCCTCCTTCTTCATCAAGTCCCTGAAAGACCTCCTGGGCAGCCTCGGGCACGACCTCCGGCCCGCCGAAAAGGAACGCCTCCGGCTCTCCCTCCTAACTTTCGGGAACGGCGTCACGGTCGACATTGAGCTGCTGGGCTTCGACCTCTTCACTGGGTGGATCGGCCTCACGGTCAGTTCAGGTACTTTCTGCAGCCTTGTCGGCGGCTGCTCCGCCGGCAACGCCCGCCCCGCCAGCCTCGGCACCTGCCTCGGTGAAGGCAGCGGCGGCGGTGACGGCTCCGAACTCGGTGACTGCACCGGCGTCGACCCGCTTTCTGCCGCCCTGGATGTCCTGGCAGTCCAGTCGGAGACGGACAGGGCCCTGAACGCCCCCGCGTCTTCACGCGGCTGGAGCCCCCAGGTCTTCATTTTCTCGTGCGACAGTGCTGGAGACGGCCTCACCCCGCAGGTCGCCTCCTTCATGGCCTGCGGCTGGGAATCCGTCCTCGAAAACGCCAGGAGGCCGGGCGCGGGCGTGACACTCCTGGCCAGGACAGCCGGCACGAAAGGGCTGTTCGTGGAGAGGGACTGCTCCAGCGCCAGGAGGCGGCGGTTTGCGGAAGACGCCACCGCGACGATGCGGAAGACCGTGACTGACGCCCTCCGTGGCAATTCACCCGCGGCAAAGATACTCTCCCGGCTTAAAGGGATTTGGGAGAGCGCCACCAAAGCCTGATCCCCTCCAAAAACATTCAAGGCTCAGGTGCGGGAATGCATTTCTGTTCAGGAGAACAGTCGTCTGAGATGGCAGAACAGCCTGACGGGAATGCCGGTCAAGAGCGAGATCAGCACCACAGGACAAATTTTCCCAGATGCCGACAATCAATTATTCAACATGATAAACACCAAGTCAGATATTATCGATAAATTTATTGATTAAATAATAGTTTTCGTAGGTACCATGTCAGTGTATTTAAAAAAAATTATTAAACAAATGTTCTAACATTAAATTTTTCAGTTTAACATCAAATATTTCATTTGATGTATTATGCCAGCAATTTTAATAAATTTATGTATTAATATAATTATAGTGTATCTTGATATTTTTCTTAAATCTTTATCATATATCCATCAATATATAATATAGAGTTGAAAGATATGTGGTTTGAAGATAATCCTGATATCCGAGAGAACACAACATCTGTCGAAATCAATAATCCTGTAAAAGTTCTAATAATAATTAATAAATTATATTTAGATCATAATACATATATATAATGAAGAAAGCATATAAATTAATTTTTAAAATAATCATAAAATGTTGACTGACACTCCAGAATGAATAATCAAACATTGTCAAATACGATCAATGATATCTGCCGTATGTCCACGGAAACTGCGGAACCAGGCGAATCAGGGCCATCCGTCATGACGCCTGACCTACCTCCGGCGCCCAGTCCGACGCCTGAACCGCCCCAGTGTGCCGCAACGAACCAGGCCCAGTTGACGCTCCAGCCCTAGCGGCGGGCGGGACCCGGACCGATACCGTGAGAGCCCCTGACACCGGGGACGGAACTTCGCCCCGACAGTCCTCGTCCCGCCAATGTGTCCGGCTTCAGTTCCTGCGTTGCATTGATCCCGCAAAGGTTTCCGGCCTCTGGGACTACGCTGCCGCGATCCCGCAAAGGTGTCCGACCTCGGCTCCTGCGTTGCCTGCGTATTGCCAGTGTGTCCGCCAACAAAGCCTTCGATGCCTCGATCCCGCAAAGGTTTCCGGCCTCAGGGCCTGCGTTGCCTCCATCCCGCCAGGGGGGGCGATCTCCAGGGCCTGGGCGGCAAACATCCCGCCAGAGGAACCGGCTTCACTACCTGGATGCCTCAATCCTGGTCCGGCTTCATTGTCGGGGATGCCACCGTCCCCCGCGCGGCTGGCCCGCCTTTACTGCCCTACCCCTCTGTGATATATAATGACGCCATATGGACGCCATGCCGCTCCCGTCTTCCGGAGAGGCTACCGGCGGCGCTCGAGCCTCGCTCCAGCCGCCGGACAGCCAGCTGCGGGTACGGGGGCATGCCCTGCGAGGCGGTCGGCAAAGCCGCGAACGAGGCCGGATGACGGCCGGGTAGCGACAGGGGCCAGCAGGCGTCTTCAAGCTGACAGCCAGCAAGTTCAAAGACGGAGGAAGCCGGATGGCTAAGCAGATCGTGAGGGGATTCAGGGGGAAGATGGCCGACTGGTTCGACGTGTCGAAGGACATCGCCGTGAACGTGTCCCTCAAGGGGCCAGGCGTCTGGGACTCGTGCTGCTTCGGCCTGGACTCGGCCGGCAAGCTCTCGGACGACCGCTACATGGTCTTCTTCAACCAGCTTTCTTCCCCTGCCGGCGAGATCGTCCAGACCGGGAGCGGGTCCGACTCCACCTTCAGGGTGAACCTCTCCAAGCTCCCGGCCCAGGTGGACAGGCTGGCCTTCACCGTCAGCCTGGACGGCGAGGGCTCGGTGAAGCTTGCGACCTCGGTCTCCGCCACGCTCTCCCAGGGCGGCGAGTCCGTCTCGCTGAACCTTTCCGGGGCCGACTTCGGCGAGGAGAAGGCCGTCATAGCCGTGGAGGTCTACCGCAAGGACTCCGCCTGGAGGCTGGCGGCGGTCGCCTCGGGCTTCAAGGGCGGCCTCCCGGCTCTCCTCAGCCACTACGGCGGCGAGGAGATAGCAGAGCCGGCGCCCCCCGCCCAGCAGGCCGCTCCCCCCCAGACGTCTCCGCCGGCCCAGCCCGCGCCCCAGCAAGCCCCGCAGCCCGCGCCGGTGCCGCCCCCGCCTCCTCAGGCCCAGCCCGCTCCCCCCCAGCCCCCTCCGGCCGCCACGTCCGCCGTCAGCCTGGAGAAGAAGCTCGAGCAGCAGGCCCCGAAGCTTCTCTCCCTGGCCAAGCCCCTCAAGGTGGCGCTGGAGAAGCACAGGCTCACCGACACCGTGGCCATGGTGGGGCTGGTGCTGGACATCTCCGGCTCGATGAGCGGCAGGTTCGCCGACGGGGCGGTCCAGGACGTGATAAACAAGACCGTGCCGCTCGCCGTCCAGTTCGACGACGACGGGAACCTCGACCTGTGGTACTACGGCACCAGGCCCCGCGAGATGCCGCCCGTCACCCTCGCGAACTACACCGGGGCCGTGCCTCCCGACTGGCGGATACTCATGCGGGATCTCGGCTACGGCAACAACGAGCCGGCCGTGATGAAGCTCGTGATGGACAAGTGCGGGTCCTCGTCCATCCCCGCCTACATCGTCTTCATCACCGACGGCGGCATCGACAAGGAGGCGCAGATAAAGAAGCTCCTGATCGAGGCCTCCGGAATGCCCATATTCTGGCAGTTCGTGGGCCTCGGGGGGAGCGGCTACGGCGTCCTGAAGAATCTCGACTCCATGTCCGGACGCGTGGTGGACAACGCGAACTTCTTCGCCCTGGACGACTTCCGCAAGATCGGGGACGAGGAGCTCTACACCCGGCTCCTGGGGGAGTTCCCCGACTGGCTGAAGGCGGCGAAGTCCAAGGGCATCCTCTAGCTCCGGACCACCTGCCGCGCCGCCCTCCGGAAGCGGCCCGTCGGCGCGCAACCACCCTCCAGAATCGGCCCGGCGCAGACGCCTCCCTCTCGGCCACGCGCCTCCCCCCTCCCTCCTAAACTAAGTGACTACGCCCTCCCCTTCTTGATGTCCGACAGGGCTGCAGGGTAGCAACCTAGCCTCTCGCCC
This sequence comes from Deltaproteobacteria bacterium, assembly GCA_031263525.1. GTDB lineage: Bacteria > Desulfobacterota > Desulfarculia > Adiutricales > Adiutricaceae > JAIRZX01. The sequence continues at coordinate 7,822 of JAISFP010000103.1, forward strand.
AAGGCGGCTTGAATAATGTCGGGTAACTGTTCAGGTGCCTCTCTATTGAGAGCCTTTTCGGAGAAATAGAGTCCAGATGCGGAACCTTTGAAATTGAAGAGTCAACAATGGATACTTCATATGGGGGAGAAGAGTTTCTGTGAAGGGTGTTTTGGTTGGAAAGGCCTCCAATTGAGCTCTCCTTGCTGGGGCACCTGAACAGCTACTGTTAAATTTGCATCTCCTGCATGACCGGCATTCCTAAACTGTTCCGTTGCATCGTTCGAGCGGAGGCATCACCCGGCTCTTCGGTCCAGGCCGTAAGGGCCGGACTGCTCATGCGGCCCGTCCCCGTCCGGTTCCTGACGGTGCCTGAGCCCGGCGTCCCCGGACGGAGATCCCTCCGTAGACTGCGGCACTGCCGATGGACGAGCTCCCGCCGGCGCCGTCGGAACAGCCGATGGACGAGCTCCTGCCGGCGCCGTCGGAACAGCCGGTGGACGAGCGCCTGCCGGCGGCGTCGGAACAGCCGCTGACGGAGGCACTGACTATGCCGGTCCCTTCTTGCGGGAAAGCGGGCGGCCTCCCTGTCGAAGGCCCGGCCAAAACCCGGCGGTCGGTCGTCACGGTGTCCGTGCGCTCTTGGAGGCGTCCGGCGCGCCGCTGGCGTCGAGACCGACCGGACGGAGGCGTCAGGCCCTGGCGACAGGGGCCCGCGAGGCGCAGGGCACCCGCGACTGGCACAGCCCGCAGGCGTAGGCTCCCTCCATGTCCGGGAAACGCCCGGCTGCCCACGGCTTGACTGTCCTGGACATGTACTCCCGGCACAGGGCCTTGTCGTGGCCGTCCGGGCTGATGGCGCCGGCGGGGCAACGCCTGACGCACTCGCCGCACTTGCCGGAGCTGAAGAACAGGCACCAGTCCCGGAAGCCGGCATAGGTCCTGGGCGTGGGCGTCAGCCGGGCACGGACTATTACGGAGGTGAGGCGGTGGGCGATGCCGGACGCGGTGATGAGGCCCTCGCTCAGCCCGAAGGTGCCCAGCCCCGCCGCCCAGGCGGCGTGACGCTGGGACCACTTGGAGGTGAACAGGTATCTGGGGTGCGGGAGCGTCTTGAAGCCCGGGGCCTGGTCAGGCGCCATGCTCTCGTGTCCCAAGGACCCGAGCCTCGAGGCGAGGCGCCTGGCCAGGCCGTCCACGGCGAGCGAGTGGAAGTGGCGGCTGACGAGCCACCTTTCGGATGGGAGGCAGTCCGACGCGGCCTGGTCAGCCGCGGTCCGGGCGGTCACGGGGAGCACGGCCGAGACCACGGTGAGCCCGGAGGCCGTGGCCCCGGATTCCGGCAGGGCCTCCAGGAAGGCTTCGAGGGGCGTCCACGATGAGTCCCCCACGTCCGCCTTCACTGACTGCCACGCCGGGTCGTCGGCGGAGGCGTAGCCGAAGAACGGCCTGGCGTAGAGCCTCTCCCCGTCCCTGGGGGAGGCGTTGTCGTCCGAGCCCTCGAAAAGGGCGGCCTCCTCCTCCAGCGCGGCCTTCAGATGGGCGTCGTCAGGACCCGCGTCGGTCACTCCGCCAGGCGCTTCCTGGAACGTGGCGGAGGAGGCGGATGGGCGGTCTTGCTCTGGCATGGCGGATGGCCTTTCTGGTCGGGCCGGCATCCTCCGGAACGCCGTTCGGCATCCTGAACGGAACCGGGGGACATCGAGAAGTGACCGGGATGTCTTCCTGAGTCGGAGCTGAAGGGTACTGGATGCGATCCGGAGGTCCCGGCAGATATGCGGACGCGGCAGCCGTTCTCCGGAGATTGCGGCGAAGCCGTGACGGTGCCGGGACCTCTCCGAGCATCGAATGTCCGGAGATTTCGGCTTTCCGAGGGCTCGGCCAAGACGCGCAGGGGGTCAGGGGAGCCGTCCTTCAGGGGATGTATCCGGACATGCGAAAGGCATGAGACGTCACTGGCATGCAGACGGGAGGCATGTCTGCGCCGGGACGGTCGGCGGAAATGCCGCCGGAACCATGTTAGCCCCGCACGGACGGCAATTCAAGATAAGATGAGAGCGTGGCAATCAGAGTTCAGTGTGCGTCCATTCAAATTTGTTTTCAAAGGTTTTTAAAGTTGGTTCGGCCATGAAATATATCATTCTAATTTGTTTTAAAAAATTAATGAATAATATCAATCATATCAATTATAGCCTAACGCATTACATCATTAAAATACTATGATGATGCCTTGATATGTCAGCAATTTACACTAATAATTTCAATAAATTAATATAATTATTACAGATATAAATATGAATTATGTCATATGCACTGATGAACTGTTTTATACAATATGCAATTTGACCAATAATAAAATCCAATACATAATTTCATTTGTATGTACTTATATCCAGTAATAACTGATAATATAGTTTAATGAGTTTAAAATTGAAAAACATCATCAAGCAAAATTTTTCTAAAATTTCTTGCCATCACTTTAATGCACAGTGATTTTATATGAACGATGATGGATGCTGAACCTGCGGCAGAGACTCAGGGAGGCCGGAGGCGTTCGTAAATGTTCGGAAATTTCCGGTAGCGTCCAGAAGCTGTCGCAGACCATGTTCCGGGCCGCCCTGCCGATGAGATGGCGGCCTTGCCGTCCCGGCAAATCTTGCTGCGCAGGCTTCATGGCCCTTGAGGGGTGAGGGTTCAGGAGGGGAGCCAAGCGGTGCTCCCGTTTCCCGCGCGTGCCGCGGACTGTCGGCGAGGCGGGCTGAGCCCGGGTAGGGCAGGGCGAGCTGTCCGGCGTCCCCGCTGCCGGAGGAGGGGATCCGGGGCTCGGGACACCATGTCCCGAGGATGGGAGGGCAAAGGCCGGGGCTCGGTTCGCCATGCCCCGGGGAAGGGACGGAGATCGGGCCGGGGTCCTGGCTCATCCTGCCCGGACCGGCAGACGCCGGAAGGGGGCTACTCCGGAAACTCCAGGGAGTCGAAGAAAGGCAGGCAGACCCCGGCTATGGAGGGATCAGCTCTCAGGGCGAAGCCGTTCAGCCTGCCCTCCAGGGTCTTCCCGCTCGCCTGGCAGGTGAGCGTCACCAGTGTGTTCCCCCTGGCCACCAGGCGCGTGAAGAAGAGGGTGGAGGCCACGTACTCCCCAGGAGGGCCGGTGAACGTGGAGAAGTCGATGTCGGCGGCAAGGAGCCCCTGGAACTTCAGCTGCCTCGTGCCGGAGTAGCCGCCCCTGGTCTCGCCGTTGAGCTTCCTGCCGGTAGCGTCCCAGTAGGCCTTGGGGCCGGCCCTGAGCTGCTTTTCGGTGTCGGCGGAGAGCGTCTCGGCTCCGACTGACAGCTCGAAGTCCCTGTCGCTCCCGGCAACCCTCCCCGAGGCCACGACCGCCCGCGCCTTCTTGGAACTGCCGCCCGGAACCAGGGCGCCGCCCCTGTCGAGGGACGGGGGGTAGCGCACCGTGAGCGCCGGGAACGGGGCCCGCGGCTTGGCGGCAGGATCGGGCCCTGGCTTGTCCCCCTCCCGGGCCGTGGCGGCGGCCCCGATCTCCGAGGCGGAGAAGGACGGCCAGCCCTCCTGGGCCAGGGCTGGGGCGGCGGAAGCGGCGGCCAGGGCCATGGCGAGGGCTACGGCCGCCGCCCGTGCTGGCGCGGCGGCCCCGTGCGGGGGCCTTGCAGGCGGCTGGGCCGGGTCGGGAAGTCTCATGGTCGTGTCCTCTGGTGGCGGAGGGGAGTGGACTGGGCAGCCCCGGCGCACGTGACGGCCGCCGGGGCCTCTGGGGCGGCCGGGGCCTTTGGAGCCTCTGGGGCGGCCGGGGTCTTTGGAGCCTTTGGGGCGGCCGGGGCCTGTGGAGCCTCTGGGGCGGCCGGGGTCTTTGGAGCCTCTGGGGCGGCCGGGGTCTTTGGAGCCTCTGGGGCGGCCGGGGTCTTTGGAGCCTCTGGGACCGAAAAGGACGGTCCGGGGGGCTCCGTAGCGCGTGGCCCTGACTTTCTGGGCCGGGCAGCCGGGCGGGACCGGGCTGTCGCGGGCCGGAGGCCGGCAGGCCGGGGTTCGGCGGTCAGGACCCGGCCCGAGAGGCTGGAGGCGCGGACTGGAGGTCCGGGGCCCGGAGCGGAACTCCACGGACGGCCGGGGGCCTGGACGTGTGGAGAAGCCTCGGGAGGAAGGGGGGCGGCTACCGGGGCATGGACGTGTGGAGAAGCCTCGGGAGGAAGGGGGCCGGCTGCCGGGGCCTGGACGTGTGGAGAAGCCTCGGGAGGAAGGGGGCCGGCTGCCGGGTCAGTCGAGAATCTCCAGCGAGTCGAGGAAGGGGCGGCAGACGGCGGATGCCGCCGGGACGGATTCCGGGGACGGAGGAGCCGCCCCCCCTGCCCCTCCCGGCAGGGGGACGGAGCAGGTTGCGCACGCGAGCAGTTCCCCCCTGACCAGGTAGCGCTTAAGGAACAGCCTGGCCCCCTGCCGGGTCCCGGGCTCCCCGGCCGGAACGTGGTAGGACACCTCCCCGGCGTCCAGGCCCCTGACGTCCAGGGCCGTGGCACCCAGAGACGTGCCTCCCGCCACCCCGGCGAAGGTCTCGGAGACCTGCTCCCAGTAGGCCTGGGGGCCCCTGGCGTCCAGGAGCTCCCTTTCCAGCCAGCCGAAGTCGTCGGCGACCACGTACAGCTCGATGTCCTCCCCCGTGGCCGGGTCGGTTCCGGAAGCCACGTCGACCCTGTACGGGAAGCCCGCGGGCGAACTTCCCCCTTCCCCCGGCGGGGCCACGCCGGAGGCTGGCCTGAGGGTCGCCGGGTAGCCGGCCCTGAACGCCAGGCCGGGTGGGACGGGGACGGCCTCTGAGCTCGCGAACGGCACGAGGGCGTCGACCGGGGAGGGCACGCTGACGGAGACGCAGCCGGACAGCGCCGCGGCCGCGAGAGCGGCGGAGATAACGGCCAGGGCCGGGCCCGGACGGACGGCATGGCGGCTGGCGGGGGAACGGCGGCTGGCGGCGGATTGCATGGAAAAGCTGCGTTGACTCCGGGTCTGACAGGGGATAGCCGGTCCGGCGGGGTGCCAGGAACCTATCATGACCGGAAGCCTACTTGACATCTAGCACCTAAGTCAAGGGAGGCGGGGGCCTCACTGCCGCTCAGCGGCGGCCGCCGGTTTTCCCGGGAGATCCGGCCGTCCGCAAGGAGGCATGCGGCTCAGTCGGCGGTGCCAGTTGCCGGGCGGGAGGTTCGCGAGAACCCCGGCTCCGGTCCGGGGAGGCGCCGCGAGGAGGGTGGAGGGGGGCGGCTCCAGGCAGGCCCGGGCCGACATCCGGTGAGTTCAGGCCTGCCGCGGTCAGTCTTCGTGGGACAGCGTGGCGGCCCCGTCCCGTCGCGGCTCCGTCCCGAGCTGCCCGGAACACGTGCTACCCTGTCCGGGAACGCGGGGCACTTGCCGGGCAAGCATGTTTCCCCGCGGGCCTGCCCGCCCTCCGGCGTGGCTTCACGGCTTTCCAGGCCGGGCACAGCGGCTCCCGGACCCTGGCCCCGTGCCAGCGGGACGGCGAGGGGCTTGACACCCGCTCCGGGATGGTGTACAGACCGTCTAACCAGGACAGGTCCGGGACGAGGGCCGGGGAAAGCCTGGGGACGGGAAGTCCGGGGGTCCTGGGGCGAGCGAGCCCTCTCCCTGGCCTCGCGGCCCGGTCAGGCGCAGGCAGGGTGCGGCCTCACCATGGCGGAGCCGGGTGTGTCCGCGACAGATCGAATGAGGAAAGATGACCACCACGATAGCCACCGAGAGCGAGCACAAGGCCTGGTTCGAAGCCGCGATGCTGTGGTACTTCCACGACAAGGTCCACGGAAGCCGCGGGGCGCTCATGAAGCGCATCGGCAGGAGCCAGTCTTTCCTGAACTCCGTGATCATCCAGAAGAGCAACTCCGACTGGAACCGCCGTCTCGTCTGCGCCGGGATAAATGTCCCTTACCAGAAGGTGCTCGACATAGGCCGCCTTATCCTTGAGGGCGGCGATCCCGGACCTCCGCTGCCCGACTTCCCCCGCGAGAAGCTCACCCCTGCCGAGATTCCGGACTTTTCTTCGTTCCATGACCCTGAGGCCCCCCCCCTTGACCCGCCCAGGCGTTCCAGGGGACCCCGTAAGCCGAAGGACCCGTCCGGCCCCGCCGAGGAGGCCGGGAAGGCCGGGGACGCTACGGTGACCCGGCGCCGCGGCCGGAAGCCGAAGGATCCGTCCGGCCCCGCGGGGGAGTCCGAGGAGCCCGGGAAGGCCGGGGACGCCCCGGTGACCCGGCGCGGCCGGAAGCCGAAGGACCAGTCCGCCCCTGCGGGGGAGTCCGAGGAGCCCGGGAAGGCCGGGGACGCCCCGGTGACCCGGCGCCGCGGCCGTAAGCCGAAGGACCCGTCCGTCCCCGCCGTGGAGGCCGGGGATGCCCCGGTGACCCGGCGCCGCGGCCGTAAGCCGAAGGACCCGTCCGTCCCCGCCGTGGAGGCCGGGGGTTCCCATGTGGCCCTGGACCCGGCGGACCAGTCCCCGCCCGCCGGGGAGGCTGCGGGGTCCCGGGAGCCCACGCCGGCCCCGGTGCCGGGGGACCCGTCCGGTCCCGCCGGGGAGGCCGCTGGTTACCGGGAGCCCTCGCAGTCCCCTGTGCCGGGGGACCAGTCCGGGCCCGCCGGGGAGGCCGCTGGTTCCCTGGAGCCCTCGCAGTCCCCGGTGACGGGGGACCCGTCCGGTCCCGCCGGGGAGGCCGCTGGTTCCCGGGAGCCCTCGCAGTCCCCGGCCCCGGAGGACCCGTCCGGGACCGCCGGTGAGGACGAGGGTCACCAGGACCTGGCCCAGTCCACCCCCCCCAAGCCTGAGGATAAGCCCAAGAAGCCCCGGGGGCGCCCGAAGGGGACGCGGGTGACGAAGGCTCAGAAGTCCCCGCAGCCGGCAACGGAGACTCAGGCCCCGGTCGCTCTGGCGGCACCTTCTGCGTCGTCCGAGCCGACTTCCGCCCAGCCCGAGCCGACTTCCGCCCAGCCCGAGCCGACGTACGCCCAGCCCGAGCCGACGTACGCCCAGCCCGAGCCGTCCCCCGTCCAGCCCGAGCCGACGTCCGTCTCGAAGGTTGAGGACTTCGGCAGCGACCCGGTCAGGATATCCTTTTCGCCCGAGATGAAACTCGGCCGCGATTCCGAGGGGAAGGTCTTCTTCCCGGATGCCGTGCCCGCTGACCGCAGCCCCGTCGTGCTGCACCCGTCGGTCGTCCAGGGGCGGTTGTCGGAGTCCTTCCACGCGTTCAAGGTGGACACCGACCTGATGGAGCCCTACCTGATGCCGGGCGACACCATCGTGGTCGATCTTCGCGCCCGCCTCGAGAGGAGCATCGCGCCCCGCGAGGTCTACGTCCTGGCACCGGGCGCGGAGAGCTCGGAGTGTACGCCGCGCTACGTCAAGTGGCTCGACAATCCGCACTCCGTGACGATCTTCACCCAGGACACCGACAGGTGCATGCCTGTCGACTGGGCTCTGAAGGACATCTGCGTCGTCGGCAAGGTCGTGGCTGTCGTCAGGTCGTTAGGCTGACCGCTGGCCGGCATTGGCTTCGGCGAGCTGCTGCATGACTGCGCCTTTCTTCTGGCGTCTTGCCTGGTCCGGTCGCGGACGCCCCGACGCCGGGGAGTGCCGCTCCTGCCGGTCCTGTCGTGGCAGTGCCGCCTGATTCGGCAGCGTGACGGAGGCCGTGTCTCCGTCACTCCAGTTCCGTCATGAGCTAAAATCTGGACTTTTGAAATTTTAAAGTACGCTTTTCCTGATAATGTCAGGAAATTGTTGTAAAAATTGCCAGACAATTTGATGTCATGGCAAAGTGTCAACAAATTTTATATATCACAATTAGATAAATTTTATGATTACCGATTGATTATTCATAATTATAATAATTATTGATAAGCTTTTCAAGAATGTCATTTTTGATATCTTCGGATATTGCTTAATGAAATTATTTTCGAAAGGAGCTGTCAAATGAATATTTTAAAATTTATTTATAAATCATAATGCTATCATATTATTTTTGATACAATATGCATAGAGCTATCACTTGAATAAATATAGCATAAAAATTATTCAAATATTCAACAAATTTCAATCTTAATGCAAATTAAAATTTGATAAATTATAATTTCTATATAATTCATTTTAAATGTCCTTAGTGCCCGATTGAAATATCAATTTTCCATGAAATAAACAGCAATCCATGAGATGACAAGCAATCCATGACTCCGGAACAACTCGGCGTGTTCAGAGTTGTCCGAAGTTACTGAGCCGGACGTATGCCGAAATTCGAAACTGGCACCTTCGGAGTTGCTTCCGGATCGAAGCAGGGCACTGCCCTTGTCGGAAGTGTCCCCCAGCTTTCATGTTCTTGTTTTTATGGCATGGTCATGCTGGAAGGGGCGCTATCCTGACCTTCTCGTTCCATTAGTCAAGCAAGAAAGCTAGTCGGAATGCAAGCAGGCTGGCGCGCGAGCAAGTCCGAGTGCAGACGGGAGCGCTGGCGCTTCCGAGTGCTGGCTGGCGCGCGAGCAAGTCCGAGTGCAGACGGGAGCGCTCGCGCTTCCGAGTGCTGGCTGGCGCGCGAGCAGATCGGAGTGCTGGCTGGCGCGCGAGCAGATCGGAGTGCTGGCTGGCGCGCGAGCAGATCGGAGTGCGGGCTGGCGCGCGGGCAGGCCATGCAGTGCGGATGGCCGGAAGCGCCATGCCGCCGCCGGCCAGGGTCACGGGGCCTGCCTGAGCCCTGAGGCAGGCGCGCTGCCGGGAGAGATTCCTCTGTCCGCCTGCTCCAAAAGATCCCTTATGAGGGTCAGGAAGCTTTCCACGGCCGTCTCGAGGTATCCGGAATTGTCGATTGCCGCGAGACCGTAGCGGTCCAGCCCGAAGCTCGCGTCCGTCCGGAGAAGCCGCTCGCCTATTGAGACGGCGCCCTCGCGCGCCCTCTTTTCCAGGCGTTCCCTGAGCATTCCGGGATCGGCGGTGACGAGGACCGGCACGATTGAGGGGCAGAGCGCCAGCGCCTGGGGCAGATATCCCCTGGAGCCGTTGACCATCACCGCCAGGCCGCGGCGGATGTCGTCCTCCACGGTCCTCTCTATGGCGTAGCCGTAGCCGTGGGCCCGCCAGCCCAGGGCCAGCCGCCCTTCGCGGGCGAGCCGGTCAAGGTGCTCCTCCGTGACGAAGCGGTCAGCTGACAGGGCGGAGGGCGGCCTCGTGACCAGCCTCTCGGCCAGGACCAGGCGTCCGGGCATGAGCGCGGCGGCCTCGCCCATGACGCTGTCCTTGCCGGCGCCTGAGGGGCCCATGACGTAGACCAGGACTCCCCCGCGGCCCTCCGGCGGGGAGGGAAGCGGCGGGAACTGCGGAGGTGCAGGATCGCTGGATGCCGGACGGGACAGCATTTCCGTGTGGACTTCCGAGCTCGGACGGGCCTGGAGTCCCTGACCGTCCGGAAAGCCCCGAACGCCCCGCGTCCGCGGAATTCCCGGACTGCCCGGAAAGTCAGGAACGCACCGAGACCGTGGGGCGTCCCGGCTTTCCGGAGAGCCCGGAACGTCCCGGCTACCCCCGCTGCCAGGACATCCGCGAGATTCCGGAATGCCGTGACGTCCCGGAATATCCCTTAATTTTGCCTGGCCGTGAGTGCCGCCGGGCCCCTTGGAGGCCGGGCATTCCGGAGATCCCGGAACGCGCCGGCTTTCGGGATGTCCCGGAATGACCTGAATGCCAGGAGTTTCGGGAGGTCCCGGATTGCCCGGTCTTTCGGGTGATGCCTGATCGCCAGGCGTCCTCACGGGGCCGGACATCTAGAAGACCTGCCTTCCGGCCACCCACACGGATCTCACCACGGGGCGGCTGTTCCTGACCCGCACCCGGACAAGGTCGGCCCTGAGCCCGGGCTCCAGGCGTCCCCTGTCGTCCATGCGGCCGAGCCGGGCCGGGGTCTCGGTCACGGTCCTCATCGACTCCTCGAAGGTGAGCCCGCAGTCCCGGTTCAGGATGAAGGCCCCCAGGAGGAGGCTGGAGGGGACGTAGTCGGAGGACAGCGAGCTCAGGAGCCCCTCGGAGGCCACCATGCTGGCCCGGACGTTGCCGGAGTGCGAGCCCCCGCGGACCAGGTTTGGGGCGCCCATCGTCACGGCCAGGCCCAGGGCGGAGGCCTTCTTGGCCGCCTCCAGGGTGGTCGGGAACTCGGATATGGAGGCGCCCAGGCACAGGGCCTGGTCCACGTCCTCGGGGAGGGTGTCGTCGTGGGATGCCAGGGGCACGCGGCGCGCCGCGGCGAACTCCGACACCTTGCGGACGTGCCCCCCGGCCACGCGGTCGCGGCGGCGGGCTATCTCCTCGGTCTCCGCCCGGATTTCGGCGAGCGGCTTCTTGGTCTCGTAATAGGTCCTGTAGGATTCCAGGTCCCGCCACTGGCGTTGGCCGGGGGTGTGGTCCATGAGCGAGACCATGCCGACCAGCGGGTGGCCGCAGACCCTCTCGAAAAGATCGCCCATGAGCGGGTCGCCTATCTCGCATCTCAGGTGGAGCCGGTGGTCGGCCCTGAGGCTGTCCGACGCGTCCTCGAGCGCCCTCAGGGAGAGGTCCAGGAGCACCTGGCGGCCCTGGTCCACCGACTCGCCTATGCAGACCGAGTCCAGGACCGTGGTGATCCCGGCGCTCACCAGCTGGGCGTCGTGCGCCTCCATGGCCGCCCCGGGCTCTGGCCAGTACAGCCCCGGCCTGGGCCTCAGCTGCTTTTCCAGGTTGTCTGTGTGGAGCTCCACGAGGCCCGGGAACAGGAAGTCCCCGTCCAGGTCCTCGGACCCCGGCGGGACGGTCCCGTTGCCCACGGCCTTTATGATCCCCCCCTCGACGGCCACGTGCCCCCTCCTCAGCCCGTCGGGGGTCAGCATCGTCGCTCCGGCCAGCACGGCAGTCTTCTCGTTCATCAGTCCTCCCGCCCCCCGGTGGGGGGCCCGGGCTTCCCGCCGGTCGTGGGCGGGCGCATCTCGTAGGCGGCGTCGGTCACGCGCGACCAGGCCTCGCGGCCGTGGAATATCCCTATCACCGCCGCCCCCCTCGCCTTGGCCTCGGAGACGAGCTCGCAGACCACCCTCTCGTTGGCGGGGTCCAGGGAGGCGGTGGGCTCGTCCAGGAGCAGGACGGGGGCCGGCCAGACCAGGCTCCTGGCCAGGTTGACCCTCTGCCTCTCCCCCCCGGAGAAGGTCGCGGGCGGGAGAGCCTGGAGCCTCCTGGGCACGTGAAGCCGGCTCAGGAGCTCCGAGGCGGCCGCCCTGGCCTCGTCCGGAGGCGAGCCCCGGGCCGCCAGCGGCTCGGCGACCACGTCAAGGGCGCTTGTCCGGGGGATGACCCTCAGGAACTGGCTCGCGTACGCCAGCGTCCGGAGCCTCAGCCCCAGGATGTCCCGGGGGCCTGCCCCTGCCAGGGAGACGGACCCGGCCCCGTCCCGCACGACGACGTCGCCGGAGCTGGGGAGGTAGTTCCCGTAGACGCACCTCAGCAGGCTCGACTTGCCCGAGCCCGAGGGGCCGGTTATGGCCAGGCATTCCCCGGAACTGACGGAGAACGACACGCCCTCCAGGGCCTTCAGGACGGCCGGTCCGGAAAGGTGGAGCACGAACGTCTTCGAGAGGGACTCCACGCGGACCATCTCCCCCGCCCCGAGTCCGGGCACTGCGGAACCTGCACGGGGACCCTCCCGCGCTGCCTCGCGCGGGCCGCGGGGCCGTGCGGGTGCCGGGAGGACGCAGGCGGGACACGGGGCGGGCATTCCGCCCGCGGGTGTCCGGGCGGCATTCCCGGCTGACGGAGCTTCCGAAATATCAGTTCTCATTTTCTGCCTTTCAGACATCTGGAGGATCATGGCCCAGCAGGCGCCGAAAGTTCCGGAGAGCCGGAGAGCCGGAGAGGCGGAGAGCCGGAGGCCCAGGAGGTCCCGGACGCCACGTGAGTCCCGGAGAGCGCGCTTGCCCTGGAAGCCCCGGAGTGCCCGCAGGTCTGGGAAGCCGCGATGCCGCGCAGGCTCCGGAAGTCTCGGAATCCCCGAAGAGCCCGGACCCTCCGACGTTGGGCCGGGCCGCCGGCTTCCTGGTCTCCGTACCCTGTCAGCATCCGTCATGCCTCTGATCCCAGGTCTGGACCATGAATCGGGGTCAGGACTCAACTTATGGGTCAGGCTCCCGTCACCGACGTTTCCCGTGCCGGCACAGCGCGGTCAGGCCGTCCCGGCCGCCTCGGCCGGTTCAGGCGTCCAGGATCGAGGAGACCAGGAGCTGGGTGTACGGCTCGTGGGGGTCGTCCAGCACCTGGTCGGTCAGCCCGCTCTCGACCACTCGGCCCTCCTTCATGACCATGATCCTCTGGCTCAGGAGCCTGGCCACGGCCAGATCGTGGGTCACCAGCACGGCCGCGAGCCTCAGCCTCGCTGCCAGCTCGCGGATGAGATCCAGGAGCCTGGCCTGGACGGACGCGTCCAGGCCGCCCGTGGGCTCGTCCAGGAACACCAGCCTGGGGTCCGTGACGAGGTTCCTGGCTATCTGGAGCCTCTGGAGCATGCCCCCCGAATAGAGGCCGGGCCGGTCGTCCAGCCTGTCCCGGGCGATCTCCACCCTGTCGAGCCACCCCGAAGCCTCCGACCGGGCCCGCCCGTAGCTGCGCTCACCCCCGGAGAGGAGCCTGTCGGCGATGTTGGCGCCCGCGCTGACCGCCATGTTCAGGCCGTCCCGGGGGTTCTGGTGGACGAACCCGAGCTCTGTCCTCAACAGGAGCCTCCTGCTCCCCTCGGGGAGGGAGTGGACGTCCAGCTCCCTGCCCCGGCCGTCCGTGTAGGTCACCCGCCCTGCCGACGGCCTCAGCTGCCCGGAGACGGCTTTCAGGACCGTGGTCTTGCCGCTCCCGGACTCGCCGACCAGGGCCAGGATCTCGCCCCGGAAGACCTCGAGCGATATGTCCGCGCAGCCCGTGTGGGCGCCGTAGAGGCACGTCACCCCGCTCGCCGCGAGCACCGGCGTCTCCTTCATGAGCCCCCCCGATCACCCGAAGGTCCGGCCCCGGTGTCCGGTCTCTGCCCGGTCCTCTCCCCGCAGCTGTCCGAGTCGGAACAGACGAACATCCTCCCGCCCCGGTCGTCAGTCACTATCTCGTCCAGGTAGGAGTCCGTCGCCCCGCAGATGGCGCATGCCTCGTCCCAGCTCTGTATCCGGAACGGGTGGTCGGAGAAGTCGAAGCTTCTCACCCCCGTGTAGGGCGGGACGGCGTAGACCCTCCTCTCCCGTCCGGCCCCGAAGAGGTGCAGGGCGGGGGAGCCGTCCAGCTTGGGGTTGTCGAAGCGCGGGATGGGCGAGGGGCTCATGGCGTAGCGGCCCGCCACCATGACCGGGTAGTCGTAGCTGACGGCAATCTCCCCGTGCCTGGCCACGTCCTCGTAGAGCTTCAGGTACATGGTCCCGTACTCCTCCAGGGCGTGCAGGGCCCTGGTCTCGGACTCCCTGGGCTCCAGCTGCCTCATGGGCTCCGGCAGGGGCACCTGGTAGACCATGATCTGGCCCTCCCTGAGTGGCGTCTCGGGGATCCGGTGCCTGGTCTGGATGACGGTGGCCTCGCAGGTCCTGGACGTCGTCGCCACCCCGGTGAGCTTCCGGTGGAAGGACCTTATCGACACGGCGTTGGTGGTGTCGTCCGCCCCCTGGTCAATCACCTTCAGGACGTCCGAGGGACCTATGATGGAGGCCGTGACCTGGATGCCGCCCGTGCCCCAGCCGTAGGGCATGGGCATCTCCCTCCCGGCGAAGGGCACCTGGTAGCCCGGGACGGCCACGGCCTTCAGGAGCGCCCTCCGGATCTCCCGCTTGGTGTCCTCGTCAAGGTAGGCGAAGTTGTAGGCGCCGGCCCGCGGCCTGCCGCCGCCGTTCAGCCGTGCCAGGATCTCCCGGATGCTCCCGCCGGGCTCGGGCGCGGCGTTCCGGCCCGCGCTGCCGCTTGCGTCTTCGTTCATGCCGACTTTCCTGCGGCGGCGCGCGTCCGGGCTTCCGGACCGGCCCCGTCATCCTTGCGGGACACTGCCGCGGGCTCCGGCCCGGCCTTCCTGAGCTGGCGGGCGGCGGGAGCCGTCACGGCGGGCGCGGCAGCCGCCGGCTCCGACCCCGCCCCGGGCTCCGGGCCGGCCTTCCGGCCCGGCCCGGCGGCGGGAGGCGCATTGCCGGGCGCGGCTGTCCCTGACTGCGCCCCGGCCTGGGGTCGCGGGCCGTTCAGTCCGCCGGGCCCCGCGTCGGCCCCCGGGCCGGCCTTCCGGACCGGCCGGGCGGCGGGAGCCGTATTGCCGGGCGCGGCTGTCCCTGACTGCGGCCCGGCCGGGGGTTGCGGGCCGTTCAGTCCGCCGGGCCCCGCGTCGGCCCCCGACACGGCCTTCCGGACCGGCCGGGCGGCGGGAACTGTGCCGGCTGGCGCGGCTGTCCCTGACTCTGCCGCGGCCTCGGGTTCCGGGCCGATCTGTCCGCCGGGCCCCGCGTCGGCCCCCGGCCCGGCCTTCCGGCCGTCCCCGGCGTGTGCCCGCATGTGCCGGAGCATGGCCAGCTCGGCCTGGAAGTCCACGTAGTGGGGGAGCTTTATGTGGGAGACGAAGCCCGAGGCCTCGACGTTGTCCCCGTGGTACAGCACGAACTCCTCGTCCTGGGCTGGGCCCTTCACGGCCTCCCCCAGCTCCCGGGACCGGAGGGCCCGGTCAACTATGGACATCGACAGCGCCTTGCGCTCGTTGTGGCCCACCGTCAGGCCGTATCCGCGGGTGAACATGGGGGGCCTGCCCCCGCCCCCCTTGAACTGGCAGGCGGTCTGGCACTCGGTGAGCTCGATTTCGCCGACCGTCACCGGGTACCCCAGCTCCGGCGGCGTGAACTCCACCTCGACCGGCCCCAGCCTCAGGTCCGCCACGAAAGGATGGACGGAGCCGTAGCCCCGCTGGGACGAGTATGCCAGGGCCAGGAGGAATCCCTCGTCGGCCCGCGCCAGGGCCTGCAGGCGGCCGGGGCGGTCCTGGGGGATTTCCAGGGGCGTCCTCGTGAGGTCGAATGGCGTCTCCTGCCCGGGCGTCGCGGCCTCCTCGGTCTCGATGAGACCCTGCCTCTCCAGGAAGTCGGCAGCGCCGGGCACGGGGCCGCCAGGGCTCCGGGCGCCGACCCTGTCGCGGACGCCGCCGGGCACGGCAGTCCCGTCTGCGGGCGGCTTCGCGGGAGAATCCCGTGCCTCCGGAGCATTAAGACTCTCCCGAGATTCCCGGGCATCCTGAGTCTCCCGAACTCCCTGGGTCTCCCGAGCTTCCGGCCCGGGGCCGGTCACGGCGTTCAGAAGGCGATGCGTGTAGTCGAAGGTGGGCCCCAGGATCTGCCCGCCGGGAAGATCCTTGAACGTTCCCGAGATGCGCCTCCGGGGCCGCATCTCGCAGGTCTTCACGGGCTCGGAGTACCCGAAGCGCTGCAGGGTGGCCCTCGCGGCCCGGAGAAGGAAGACCGCCTCCACCAGGTCGCCCCGCGACTGCCTCACGGCAAGGGCGGCGAGCTCCGGGCCGTAGAGGGATCCTTCGGCCTGGACGCGCTCCACGGCCAGGCCGAGCTGGTTCCGGATCTGTTCAGGAGTGATTTCGGGGAGCGACGGGTCGCCCCGCCTGTCTTCGGCCAGGAGCCGGTGGGCAGCCTCGATGGCCTTCTCCCCTCCCTTTACTGCTACGTACAACTCGTTTTCCCTTCGCGTAAAATGAAAGCTCTGATGACTGTGCCGCACATGACGATTACATATTAATGCGAAAAAATTTTAAAAAATTGTCTGAAGGCAAGAAGATGCACTGACGATATTTGCAATATAAATTTATGTATTAGCTGATATTATAATGAAAATATTTTAAACCATTGCAATGTAAATATTCAGAAAATGTAAAATTTTAATTTTTAGCCAAAATTCAATTTCTGATGAAAATGGTCAAAATTCAGACGGGAAAAACGGGATTGAACCGACGGTGAATTTGGCGAAGCGGGGGACGGCATTTTCGGATCTGCCAGCAGCTGTCTGTTGAGGCGAATCCCTTATCGTCATGGTCCGGAAAAGGGCGTCAGGCTCACCGAGCGGGGCAGGCCTGCGAGCGACCCCGGCCCGGCAAGGAACACGTCCACCCCCAGCGGGTAGAGGGCCCTGTTGGCGGCCCAGGCGTCGACGAAGTCCCGGTCCAGGCCGTGGCCCTCGAAGAGGACCCTGTCCAGGATGCCTGGGCCGGAGGCGGCGACCGGGATTCCGCCGCCGCCGTCCAGGACGCCGCCCAGGATGACCGTGGCCGAGCGGTCCGGGTAGCGCTCGGAGCCCAGCCGGAGCCGGGTCAGGGACGGCAGCTCCCCCGGCGAGGCGGCGAGCACCAGGCTGGCCAGCTCTGGGGAGGAGCGCGGGGCGGAGCTGTGGAACGCGAGCCAGCCCGACGCCTCGGCGAGCGAGGGCGACAGCCAGACCGGGGTGAGCCCGTCCGCCAGTGCGAGCGCCAGGGCGGCCATCGTGACCGGCATGGGCGGCCGGGCGCCGAAGAGTCCTCCGAAGTCGGCCCCGAGCGGGCGGGCGGGCCGGGACAGCGCCTCGAGGGCCAGCCTGAAGACGGCCTGGCTTGCCATCGTGCAGTCCGCGAACCCCGGGGCGAGCCTCCCATCAGTCGTCGTCATCGTCGTCCTCGCCTCTCACGAGGGTGAAGAAGTCCACCTTCGTCTGCATTGTCCTGGCAAGCTGGGCCTCGCGCTTCCGGGCCAGCTCGTCCTCCAGCTCCAGGACCATCCCGGCAATCTTCCCGGCGTAGGCCGGGTCGCGGGCCAGGGCCGAGGCTATCGCCGCCGCCAGGGCCCGTTCGGGGTCGTCCCCCAGGACATAGGCATGCCCCTGGTGGCCGTTGACGCTCACGGAGCAGCGGCTGGCCAGGGCCTCGCACAGGTTGAACGGGCGGCCGGTGCCGCCGGTCCTGCCCCTGACCATTATGAGGCCCTTCTGGGGCTCCCGCAGGTACTCGAAGTCGGGGAGCCGGCCCACGGCCTCCAGGCGCGCAAGGAAGCTCTCCCGGTCGGCCAGGGCCAGGGCGCGGGCCACGCGGGCCCGGTCCAGGACGTCGGCCAGGGCCGCCTCGCGGTCCGCCTGCCCGTCCCCCCGGAAGTCCGCCGGCCCGTCCCCCCGGAAGTCCGCCGGCCCGTCCCCCCGGAAGTCCGCCTGCCCGTCCCCCCGGAAGTCCGCCGGCCCGTCCCCCCGGAAGTCGGCCGGCCCGTCCCCCCGGAAGTCCGCCTGCCCGTCCCCCCGGAAGTCCGCCGGCCCGTCCCCCCGGAAGTCCGCCGGCCCGTCCCCCCGGAAGTCGGCAGGTCCGTCCCCCCGGAAGTCCGTCGGCTCGTCCCCCCTAAAATCTGCACTGTCCATCGCTGTCCTCACTTGGGTCCCGCTTCGGGGAAGCCGGCGCGTCCGGGTACCGGGCCGGGCGGATTGACGAGCGCCGCGACGTCGCCGCCGGCCCGGACGGCGGGGGAGGGCGGCCCTGAGCGGGCAGGGGAAGTGCCCGGCGTCCCCGGGCAGGGAACCTTTGCCGGGGGTTTCAGGCAGGACACGTGCACGGCAGCGAATGGCGCGCCAGCCCGCTCCTGGCGGGCGAGGCAGAGTGCGTCCACCGACAGGCCGTCGAGGTCCTCCCTGCCCAGGATCCCCGAGAGGAGCTCCAGCAGCCTCAGGCTCCGGGGGTCCGGGGGAAGCCCTGGCGCCTGGAGGCAGTCGCCCAGCGTCAGGTGGTAGCGGAACTCGTCCATGACGAAGGGGTAGCCCCATGTCCGCGCGAGCTCCCTCTGCCTGGGTGTGAGCGGCTCCCGGCGGGCGAGCTCGTCATTGGACGGGGGGAGCCTGAAGCCGGCGAAGCGCCTCACCAGGAAGGACTCGAGACCCGCCAGCGCCGCCGGCGCGGCCGAGGGGGCCAGCGCCGGGAAGCCGGGCGGCAGGATCGCGAGCTCCAGGGGGCCCAGGGGCACGGCCTCGAGGGCGGCCGCCGCGGCCGCCACGGCCTCCGTGAGGACGCCGGGCGCGACGAGGCTCCGGAACGGGGCCACGAGGGTGGCGTGGAACCCGTACAGGGCGGCCCGTGCCGGATGGGGCGGGAACTCCCCGCCCCGTCCCTCCGGCCAGGGCGGGGCGAGCGCCTCCCCGCCCATGATCGAGCGGCCCAGGGCCGCCGAGCCCAGCCGGCAGAGGGGCGTCTGCGGGCCGGGCACGTGGTACACGCAGTATCTCTCGGTCATGGGGACTCAAATCACCATCTTCCTGAGCTTCTGGGAAACGAGGTCGAACACGGTCACGGCCACGATTATGACGAGCATCGCCGCGAATGTCTCCCGGAACAGGAAGCCCCGCACAAGCTCCCAGAGGATGACGCCTATCCCCCCCGCGCCGACCATGCCCACGACCGTGGCTGACCTGACGTTGCTCTCGAAGCGGTAGAGGGTGAACGAGATCCACAGGGGGATCACCTGGGGAAGGATGCCGAACCAGATTTCGGCTATGAGCCCTGCCCCGGTGGCCCTTATGCCCTCCACGGGCTGGACGTCGACCGCCTCGACCGCCTCAGAGAAGAGCTTGGCCAGGACCCCCGTCGTGTGGACCCAGAGGGCCAGGACGCCCGCGAAGGCGCCCAGGCCCACGGTCACCACGAAGAGCATGGCGAAGACCATCTCGTTTATGGCCCTCGAGGCGTCCATGAGTCTCCGCACGGGCTGGCGCAGCCACAGGGGGGCCACGTTCTCGGAGCTCATTAGCCCCAGGGGGACCGAGAGGATGACCGCCAGGACGGTGCCCCACAGGGCAATGTGGAGGGTTACCAGCATCTCCTTCAGGTAGAGTCGGATGTCGGTGAAGTCAGGCGGGAAGAAGTCGGCCGCCAGTTCAGCCATGTTGCCGGCGTCGCGGAAGAGATCGAGCGGCCTTATCTCGGCGCCGCGCCAGGACCAGGCGAGGACCCCGGCTATCCCCAGGCACCAGATCCACCTCTTCGGGCCCCAGGCCCGGGCCCCGGCGGCGGAGCAGCCCGCTGCGGTCCCGGGCTCCGCTCTCAGTTCTGTGTGTCCCATGTCCCGGCTACTTCTTGGCCAGCTCGGCCATCCTGGCCTCAAGCGTCACGAGCTCGGCGTCTATGGCCGCCACCCTCTCCTTCTGCTGGGCGTTCAGCTCGCCGCGGTCCTCCAGGGACTTCTTCTCCTTGAAGAGCTCGAGCTGGCGGATGGGGAGAAGCTGGTCGTCGCTGGAGACCTTGAAGCCCCTCCACTGGAGGTTCCTCAGTATCTCGGCCTCCCTCGCGTCGCCGCCCTGCCCGTAGGCCAGGAGGAAGTCGTCGATCTTCTTCTTGACGTCGGAGGGCATGTCCTTGCGTCGGACCAGGGGGTCGCTGGGGATGAGCGGGCTCGTCCAAATGATCTTGATGAGGCTCCGCTTGTCCGGGAAGGTCACCAACAGGCGGTCCAGCGCCTCGCTGTTGCAGGTGGCGACGTCGACCTGGCCGTTGGCCACTGACAGGGCGTTGGACTCGTGGTTGGACGTGACCGTCCTCTTGAAGGCGGTCTTTGGGTCGACGGCGTTCATGGCGAACACGTAGTAGCCGGGCACGAGGAACCCGGAGGTCGAGTTCGGGTCGCCGTTGCCGAAGTTCAGCGTGTTGGCCGCCTTGAACATGTCCTCGATGGTGTTGAGAGGCGAGCTCACGTTGGCGATGATGTGGGAGTAGTAGCCCTCGGAGCCGTCCGCGGCGAGGGTCTGCATGAAGACCTCGGCGTCGGCCCTGTCGACGGCCTCCATGGCGGCCTTGTTCCCGTACCAGGCCAGCTGCACCTTGTTGAAGCGCATGGCCTCGATGATGCCGGCATAGTCCGTGGCGAAGAAGGCCTTGATGTCAAGGCCCGTCCCCTTCCTCATGTCGTCAAGGAAGGGGTCCCACACGTTCCTCAGGTTCTGGGAGGATTCGGTGGAGATGATGCCGAAGTTGATTTCCTGGGCCTGGGCGGTCGCGGCGGAACCGGCCGCCAGGACCGCGAGGGACAGGAACAGGAAGAGAAGGTCGGCACCCGCGGCCCGGATCGGGCGCAGAAGGGTCTCGAGTCGGCCGGTCATGGTCTTTCGCATGTCTTTAGGCTCCTGTGCTAACAGCTGTTTGGATTCGGTCCGCGCGGCTTCAGGCCGTTCATGGCCGGTCGCGGGACCCCGGACTCGCGGGCCGGACCGGGGTCCGGGCCGGGAGACGGTTCGGGGGCTGGATTGAGACTTTCGGACTGGATTCTGTTTCATGGGCCGGATCCCGGCCCGGGACCGGTTCCCGTTCCGGGAACATAGATCATGTTTTGGCATGATGGCTTCCGAGCCGCCGACATGGCTCAGGGGGAGGCATGATGGACCCTGAGCTGCCAACATGGCTCAGGCGATGCCGTGAGGTTTTCGGAGCCGGCAAAACTGATCGCGGGCATGGTAGCGGCTGTCAAGAGGGCATGATCTGACGCGTCCGCTGGAATGACTCAGCCGCTTGCCCTGCCGGAGGCGGGAGCTGCCGTTCCGCTGAACAGGTCAGGGACGTCAGTGAAATTCGGTCAAAGACGGAAGGGAATCTTGGCCAGGGAAGGCGGTGAGACTCGGCCAGGGAATGCGGTGACACTCGGCCAGTGAAGGCGGTGACACTCGGCCAGTGAAGGTGGTGACACTCGGCCGGGGAAGGCGGTGAGACTCGGCCGGGGAAGGCGGTGACACTCGGCCGGGGAATGCGGTGACACTCGGCCGGGGAATGCGGTGACACTTGGCCTGGGAAGGCGGTGAGACTCGGCCAGGGAAGGCGGTGATATACGATCGGGGATGACAGTGCTGAGTCCCCGCGCAATGAACGGGAAGTCAGGACACTGGAGTCACTGCCTGAAATTTTGGTCAAGGCTGTCCTGGCGGAAAGGCCGTTGCGGGATGTTCCGGACTGGATGCACGGCGGGATGGCACCGGCTCGGTACGGGAATGTTGGGCCGCCAGACGGCTGAAATGATGATGATCAGGCGGCCGGGTTCCGATGAAGATGTAGGACGCCCGGAAGGTGAAGCAAGGTCAGAACTTTCGAACTGGGCGAACTGGGACTTTACGTCCGGGTTCCTGGTCGCCGCCGACAGGACAGGGGGCTTGAAACAGGAGATCGGCGGTGCGGGACAGGATTCTGAGGGAGAAATCCCCGGGAGAGAGCCCCGGAAGAGAGCCCAGGAAGGGGAGCACGGAGGCAAGAGAAAATTGGCCGGATAACAGTTTGCCATGCCCCGGCCGGGATGCCCGAAAATGCAATGGTCGGACAAAACGGACAAAAATAACGGAGTGTGCTTCCTGACTGAGAGAACATGGTCAGAATGTCCAGGAGGCGAGAGCAGGGAAAGGCGTCCTGGGGGGAGATCAGGGCCGGGGTATCCTGACCGAGAGAACAGGGCCGGCGAGAACAATGTCTGTCCGTCCTGGAGGCGGGGAAGAGGACGGTCAGTCCGGGAGGCTCGGGGGGCAACGCGTCTAGGCGGCGTGCTGGGTACCGCCCGGTCCGTCGGCCAGGAAACCGGCGCGGGCGGCGGCGGAGACGGGGACGGAGACGGGGGCGGGGGCGGCGCCGGGCTTCGCGGAATCGAACATCTCCGCAGCGCACAGGCCGTAGATGGCCTTCATCTTGTCGGCGGTCAGGTTCTCGGTGGGACCGTCGTAGAGGATGCGCCCGCAGCACAGGGCCACCGCTCGTCGGCAGTACTTCAGGGCGTAGTCCACCTGGTGAAGGCTCACCAGCACCGTTATCTTCTCCTCGCGGTTGAGCTTCCTCAGAAGCTCCATGACCATGATGGAGCTCTCCGGGTCGAGGGAGGCTATGGGCTCGTCGGCCAGGATGACGGAGGCCTTCTGGACAAGGGTGCGGGCGATCGCCGCCCTCTGCTGCTGCCCGCCGGAGAGGGTGGAGGCCCTCTGGGAGGCCTTCTCGGCGATGCCCACCCTCTCCAGGGCCTCGCAGGCCAGCCTTCGGTCGCCGTCGCCGAACGCCAGGAAGAAGGATCGCCACAGGGACGTGCGGCCGAGCGCGCCCAGGAGCACGTTGGTCGAGACCGAGAGTCTGTTTATGAGGTTGAACTGCTGGAAGACCACCCCGATGTCGGTCCTGGTCTTCCTTATGTCGCCGGAGATCACTCCGCCGGACTGGACGCTCCTGCCTCCCACGGCCACGTGGCCGGAGTCCCTGTCGGCGGCCATGAGCCCCGAGACGTGCTTCATGAGAGTCGACTTGCCGGAGCCGGAGGCCCCGATCAGGGCAACCATCTCGCCCCGGGCGACCTTCAGGTTGATGTCGGCCAGGACCCTGGTCTTCCCGAAGGTCTTGTTGAGGTTCACGATGTCGAGCATGTGTCGCCCTTTCCCCGGCAGCGCGGCTTGGCCAGCGCCTCCGGTCCCGATGCCTTGTGCATGGTTGGGATTATAGGGGCAGCTTGTAAAGAGAATGCAAACCGGAGGTAAAAAAATCTGCAAAAGTGGCGCGCCTCCCCCAAACACCGGACTTTTGCTGTCAAGAGAATGCGGAGCCTCTGTCCAGGTCGGTTGCCAGGCAAGAAATATGTCTGTCAATAAAGATATGGACTCAGGCCATGCCGTTTTCCAGTTCCGGCTCTGGGACATCCCTGTGCCTTCCCTATGATTTTGGATGACGCCTGAAACTGCCGTACAAGCGGATTTTGATATCCATGAGTGTGACCCTTATGCCCT
>JAISFP010000106.1 GCA_031263525.1 Deltaproteobacteria bacterium
CCCCCCCAAGATGAATTCAACAGGCCGATCTTCCCTTCAAAAATGCCCTCTACAGAAACTCCTTGCCCCCACATGAAGCATCCAAAGCTGACTTTTCAACTTCATGGGTTCCTTTTCAGGGCTCTTTTCCTCGAAAAAGGTTCTCATAAGAGGGGCACCTGAACAGTTACTATTTTTTTACGAAAAAACAAAGCTGATAACGTTTTTCGAAAAGGGCCCTACATTTGTTGGCAACACTCTTTTCTCGTTTTACAGATATATAAGGGTTTTTGAGATGAGCCTGCGGAAGTTGGGCCTGGTTGCGGGTTCGAAAAAAAAAACCGCCGGTACCTCCGAGGGGGGAGGGCCGGCGGTTTCATGGTCTCAAGGTTGTCCAGTGTGTCCCGTTTCGCCAGGATGCCGCAGGGCTACAGACCGGGCTATCTCGGTCCCAGGCACCCCGTTAGACTGGGGTCACGCGTTAGGCGGCGGCTTCATGACCTGGCGGGGGAGGAAACCCGTTGGCCCCGGTGCGCACGAGGGGAGGAGGCGCACACGGGACCCGGGCCGCGGTCCGCGCCGGGGCCATTCTGGCCCAGCCCGGTGGGGGGCACCGGGGGGGGACCGCGATTCTCAGGACTTCCCGGTAAGCCTGCGGGCCGCCGTGGCCTTGGGCTTTCCTGAGTCCTTCTTGGCGCTGGCCGAGGCGGCCTTGCCCTTGCCGGCACCCTTCTTGGCGCTGGCCGAGGCGGCCTTGCCCTTGCCGGAGCCCTTCTTGGCGCTGGCCTTGGCCTTGCCGCTGCCTTTTGCCTTGGCGGAGGCCTTGGCCTTGGGCGGGATCTTGATGGCCTGGCCGGGCTTGATGCGGTTGCGGTTGGCTATGCCGTTGAAGGCGGCGAGATCGGTCGCGGTAACGCCGTTGCGCCTGGCGATGTCCACCAGGGTGTCCCCGGACACGACCTTGTGGGACTTCGCGCTCCTGGCGGCCACGTTCCTGGACCCGGCGCGGGAGCGACTGGACCTCGAGGAGGCCATCTGGGTCCTGGAGCCCCTGCGGGGAGTGCCGCGGTAGGCGGCCGCGCCGGTGTGGCGGCGGGCTGCCGAGTCGGCCATGGCGACTGCGGTCGCGTGCCGGGAAGCCTGGACCCACTCCGTCTTCAGCCTGTCGGAGATGGCGGAGACGCCCTTGTTGTCTATCACTCGCCTGGCGCCGACGTAGTGGTCGCCGCGTCCGCGCCCGTTCAGGTCGGACTCCTGGATTCTCTTGCCGGTGGAGGGGCTGTGTATGTACTTGTCGTCACCCGTGTAGATGCCGACGTGGCTGTAGCCGTAGTTGAAGAAAACCAGGTCCCCGGGCCTCAGCTCCTCGCGGGTGATGGGGGTGCCAACGGCCATCATGTCGCGGGAGGACCGGGGGAGGTCCACCCCGAACTGCTTGTAGACCCAGCCCACGAAGCCGCTGCAGTCGAAGCCGGTCTCGGGCGAGTTCCCGCCGTACCGGTAGGGGTTGCCCACCTGGGAGAAGGCGGTCTTCATGATGCTGTGGACTCTGCTCTGGGCGGCGGAGCCGCTGATCATGACCGGGGAGGAGGGGACGGGGAGGCGCCGGAAGACAGAGGACTGGGTGGTGGAGGGCGCCGGGAGGCGCCGGAAGGCCGAGGACGGGGTGGTGGTCCTCTTCAGGGAGGCGGTCCTGGACATCTGGCAGCCGGCCAGCGTCATGGGCGCTGCGATTAGGAATGCGATTAAGATGGCTGTAAGTCGGAAGGTAGGCGGTTTGACGGGAAGAACGGGCATCGTTTCTCCTGATTTAGTCCCCCAGGCCCCTCGCGGCTCCCGGATCCTGTCCGGGACCGGAGGCCCCGCCGCGGGAAGGCGTCCGCGTCGGGGGGGCGGCCCTGGGGGCGTTATTTTTGGATTAACTGATGGGCGTCTCGTGCAACAGGTTGCCGATATCGGTGGGATAATTGCCCAAAAGACGTTTTAGTGACCCCCCAAGCGACGCGGGGGGGCGCTGGTGCCCCGGCGGGTGGCATGGCCATCCGGGCCGGGGCGGCGGGATTCTTGCATGCGGGCGGAGCCCGCCAAAGAAGGCCTTGAAGCGCCGCGAGGCCGGTGAAGCGCACGGGAACGGAAAAAAAACAGCCTTGCCGCGTCCGGGCCCCCCGTTTTGGACGGGAAACCGGGCCGCGCCCTGGCCCCGGTGGCCTGATGGGCACCCGGGGACGCCTTGATGTAGCCCGCAACTAGACGGGCGGGCCGCAAAAACAGTGCCGCCGGACGGATCAGGGGTTCAGAGGGCCCCTTTCGGCCGCCGGCGGGTCTCTCTCCAAGGCTGAAGAGCGTCAGGATGAGGGTGTGCTTTCCACCTCGGAGTATTTTACATCTCTTTTCTGGCATGTCAAGAAAAAATGGAGAAAGCATGGAGATTATCTGGAAATTCACTGTGGGAGCGGGTTTCATGATTGCGGAGGGGGCTTCCGGGCTCTGAATCCGGCAGGTTGCACACTCGCCGTCGCCGTTTTCCGGCATGAGCCCGTACACGTTTCCCGCCGTTCTGGCATGTGCATGTAGTGAATATGGGTGCAGGAGCCATCTTGCTCCCGGCGACAGGGCGTTTTTCGTCCGGCGTCATTTCTCTTGCCCAGACCGCACGGTCGAGCGGTTCCCGAGAGCAGGATCGCGGCGATCTCCTTCAGTTCCCTTGTCGATCTTGTACCGATCCTGCCGTTCTGACTGCGATGTTCGAGGCAGCCTGCGATGTTCGAGGCAGCCTGCGATGTCTGAGGCAACGCGGGTTCGTCATTGAAGACGATGTCGGCAGCTGAATCTGTTCATCATACAGTAATTGCCATGTCAGGGCGGACAAATATAGCGAGTTGTAGGAAAGTGTTTTAAAGTTAGGGGTAATGTTTCGTAGTTATAGGAAATTGTTTCGACTGTGATGCCTTTCCGTCCTGGTGCAGGGGCAAGCCATGCTACTCGTGGTTTTTCTCATTCGCCATTCAGCGCGTCATGGCCGGATTTTTCCATATCCGGGCCAATGAATATGTTCTTTGTTTTTCATGTCCGGGCCTGTGAATCATGACAGGGCCACCCATAATGAATGCGCAGTGAGGTTCACTCTGTAGTAGAGCAAGGAGGTTAGCCGTGTTGCGAAGGGAAGCCTGATGACGAAATCCGCGGGAAGCCTGATGACGAAATCCGCAGGGTAGCTTACAAATCCGCAGTACAACTTGTTGGATAATCTGCCAGCTGGCATTGATTGTCAAGGCTTGCGGCTTTGCCTAGTTTGCCCCGACAGGGCAGGGGCGGCCAGAGATTAACCTGGACTGATGTGTGAGCTTTAGCGTCATGGAAGTCTAATGCTGAAGATAATGGAAGGCAGATGCCGATGATAATGCGTGTGAAAGCTCATGCAGGTCATGGGGCGCTGTCTTTGGTGACAGAAATCCAGACACTTCAGGTTCCCCATGCCGGGATAGTTTCCACGTTTTTGCAGGTTTTTTGCCGGTGTTCATGCCGGACCAAGTGTTGACATAGCGTTTGCTCTAGGCATTAAGCGGTCCTGCCGTTTTTGCTTCAGGAAATCTTGATGGATTAGGATTAAAGGAATGGTTGGCCGACTGTATCCACATTTTTGCAGATTTCCACATCGTGCATAATCATCACTTTCTGTCTGTCTGTTCCACGGCCATTATGCGTTTGCGTTCCCTGAATCATGACGAATTTTCGCATGGTCGACCCGTCTTTCGGATATTCTGCACTACTCTTTGTCATTTCTTTGTCTTTTCTTTGTCTTTGCTTTGTCTTTGCTTCTGCCGAATTGTCTCCACACCTTATCTTTCGCGACTTCCGGGACCTTAGGGTCTGAACCCGGCGGTACTGAAGGGTCTGAACCCGGCGGTACTGAACCCGGATTGTTCACTGCTTTGTCGATCTGCCACATTATCAAGATAATACGCCTGATACGAGTTCTTCAGTCTCAATTAACGTTCCCAAGATTCTCTCTCTTCACGCTCCCACGATTCCCCGGATTTGCAAATTCTTATGGCTTGTCTTTTCAAATTGTGCAGAATCGTGCCTCCCTGGCGGTGCAGAGCCTTGGAGTATTGCATCACAGATAATCTCAATTAGCATCATTATCAAGATCATATTGCCTGTTCGAGTTCTTTGCTGTCATCTCTGGCTCATGCGATCCTCCGAATCAGCGGTTTCTTTTGGGTTGCGAACTGAGCCCTGTCGTGTCCAGCCGCACAAAATCTGACTGAACTTTCGTCGAACCGTATCGTATCCCAGATACTCTTGATCTGCATTATTATCAAGATCATACGGCTTGTTCTTGTTGTTGAGTCTCACCCGTTGCGCCCGTGATATTCTGGATTTCCAGGTTCTTCGGACTGTTCCATCGATATCCTGATTTTCTAAATCTGCATCATTATCAAGAAAATATCCATTATTTGAGTTCACAGTCTTTAGCTTGGCCCTAGTGATCATCCGCATTTCCGTGTCCTTCGGATTTTTCTATCCTGTCCTTAATTTCAAGACCTGCCCCATTATCAAGAAAATATCCCTTGATCGAGATCACAGTCTTTCACTTGGCTCTAGCGATTTTCCATGTTTCCGGGTTCTTCGGTTTGTTCTATCGTTTCCTGATCGTCTCGATCTTAGTCATAATCAATTAGATGTGTTTTTTTAAAGTTTTTTGCTTCTCCTTTGCCTCGCATGTCACTTCATGTTTTCCTGATTATTTGGTTCCTTTTTTTGCCTCCCCACCCTCACTTTGATCCTGGCCCTCCAGACCATCACTTTGTCCCCCTGCCTCCAGACCATCGCCCTGCCTCCCTGTCTTCAGACAGTTGCCATGTCCCCCTGCCTCCGGATCATCGCCCTGCCTCCCAGTCTTCAGACAGTTGCCATCTCCCCTTGCCTTCAGGTCATCACTGTGTCCCCTGCCTCCAGACCATCGCCATGCCCCCCTGCCTCCAGACCATCGCCCTGCCTCCCAGCCTTCAGACAGCTGCCATGTCCCCTTGCCTTCAGGTCATCACTGTGTCCCCTGCCTCCAGACCTTCGCCATGTCCCCCTGCCTCCAGATCATCGCCATGCCTCCCTGCCTCCAGACCTTCGCCATGTCCCCCTGCCTCCGGATCATCGCCATGCCTCCCAGCCTTCAGACAGTTGCCATGTCCCCTTGCCTTCAGGTCATCACTGTGTCCCCTGCCTCCAGACCATCGCCATGCCCCCTGCCTTCAGACAGTTGCCATGTCCTCCTGCCTCCAGACCATCGCCATGCCCCCTGCCTTCAGACAGTTGCCATGTCCCCCTGCCTTCAGACCATCGTCATGTCTTCGTGACTCCAGACCATCACTTTGTCCCCCAGCCTCAAGACAGTCGTCATGTCCCCCTGCCTCCAGACCATTTCTTTGTCCCCCAGCCTCAAGACAGCCGTCATGTCCCCCTGCTCCCCAGATCATTAACTTGTTATCTTGCCCCGGCCCCCTTTGCTTCCGCATCTTCCGAGCCTGCCGCACCTCCCCGTTCTCCGCGTTTCCTGACGCTTCGGACGTTTCTGAAGTTTCTGAAGCATCAATATAGCTTATGGTTCGGCGCATTCAAATATAGATCAGGTTGCGCCCTGACACTTCGGGATATGATCGCACGGCGTGTATTTTTTTTGCGCCATGCCTCATGAAACCATCATAACAGTTCAGTGTCGACTATTTACTGGTAAAATGTCTCTCCGAAATTTCAAAATCAGCTCCATCAAAAATTATAAGGCAATTTTATCTTTGACAAATCCGGCAGTTGCAAAAATTTTGAGAAGTGCAGTTGCCCTGAACTCGGTTTGCGAGGGCATATGCCATTTATGGCTTCATGGCTATCCCGAATAAACGTCGGCGTTCCATGCGCGGAACTGGAACGCCGGCTGCAAGCTGTTTCTCGCATCAGTCTGGCAAGCCAGGCTTTCGCCATTCTCGAGGCCAGCCGGGCCCGGCCTGGCGAGACAGGTGCCGCAATCGGCCTGGCTCCCGGACATTCTGGCTCCTCTGCCCACCTCCCAGGTCCGAGAGCTTCCAGGGCCCGGACCGCTCACGGGGGATGTCAGGCCTCTATGAGCTCCGGGTGCTTCCTGGCGAGCCAGGTGCGAACCACCGCGTCCGCCTCCCCGCTCGTGGTGGCGGCCAGCGCCTCCGCCGCGAGCTTCCTCAGGTCCGCCAGGAACGACATCCGTATGAGCCTCTTGATCCTCGGGATGTCAAAGTAGGGCATGCTGAGCATCCTGGCGCCCATGCCCACCAGGAGGGCCGCGGACAGGGGATCCGCGGCCATGCCCCCGCAGACCGAGACGGGGGTGCCCGTCTTCCCTCCCACGTCCAGGACCCTGCGTATCATGCGGAGGATTGCGGGGTGGAGGGGCTGGTAGAGGTCAGCCACCTCGGGGTTGGTGCGGTCGAGGGCTATGCTGTACTGTATCAGGTCGTTGGTGCCGATGGAGAAGAAGTCGCAGCGCGTCGCCAGCTCGGGGGCCAGGAACACCGCGGCCGGGACCTCGACCATGACGCCCACGGGGATGTCGCGGGCCACCTCGCGGCCCTCGGCGCGGAGCTCAGCCTCGACGTCCTCCAGCATGGATCTCGCGGCGTCTATCTCCTCCATGGTGGAGACCATAGGGATCATGATGCGGAGGTTCCCGTACACGGAGGCGCGGAGGATGGCCCGGAGCTGGGTCCGGAACACGTCCGGGTGCTTCAGGCAGAAGCGGATGGCGCGGAGCCCGAGGGCCTGGTTCTCTGAGGAGAACGCCCCCTCCAGCGACCTTGGTATCTTGTCCGCGCCGAGGTCCAGGGTGCGGATGGTGACGGGCCGCGGGGACGCGGCCTCGGCCACCCTCCTGTAGCTCCCGAAGAGGTCCTCCTCGCAGGGGAGCGTCCTCCGCGAGAGGTAGGCCATCTCAGTGCGGTACAGCCCCACCCCGTCCCCGCCGTAGCTCATGATCGCGGGTATCTCGTCCACCAGCTGCAGGTTCCCGCAGACCTCCACGGACGCGTCGTCCAGGGTGCGGGCGGGGATGTGGGCCATGCGCACGATCTCGCGCTGGCGGGAGGCCAGTGACGCGGACCGGGTCTCGTAGAAGCCCACCGCGTCCCTGTCCGGGGAGAGGATGACGTGCCCCTCGGCCGCGTCCACCACTATGGGAGAGCCCGACAAGGCGCAGGAGACTATGTCCGTCACCCCCATGACGGCGGGGATCTCCAGCGCCTGGGCCAGGAGGGCCGTGTGCGAGGTGGGGCTCCCGCTCTCGGTCACTATGGCCGCGAGATTCTGGCGCGAGAGGGCGGCGAGCTCGGCGGGGGTGAGGTTCCGGACCACCACCACAGTCCGGGCCGGGAGGCCGGCCTTGGGGAAGCGCTCCCTGCCGGAGAGGGCGGCGATCAGGGCGTCCAGGATCTCGTCGACGTCGTCGGCGCGGTCCTTCACGTAGGCGGCGTTAGGGTCCAGGCGGGAGTTAGCGTACGACTTGTAGCGTGCGAAGGCGTCAGCCGCGGCCGCCTCGGCGTTCAGGCGGCCGTCGATTATGAGATCCAGGATGTTCTTCAGCAGGCCCGGCTCCTTCAGGACCAGGAGGTAGACGTCGAAGATCTCCCTGTCCAAGGGGTCGACGCCGGCGGGGAGCCCGTCGCGGGCCGTCCTGAAGTCGGCCTCCAGCCTGGCCTTGGCCTCGAGGAACCTCTGCGCCTCGGCCTCGGCGGCCTCCCGGTCGGGCATGGCCCTCCGTTCGGCCTTGAGCACCTCCGGCACGTAGGCGTCCCCCACGACCACTGCAGAGCCGATGCCTATGCCCCGGAAGACGTTCTCGGGGGGCACGAAGGGCGGGGGGAGGATCACCTGGGCTCACTCGTCCTCGCCGAAGCGGTTGTGGATTATCTCCCTCGCGGCATCTATGGCCGGGCCAGCCTCGGGGCCCCTCGCGACCAGGGTCACGCGGGTGTTGGACGGGCAGCACAGGCTTATGAGATCGAGGATGTTCTTGGCGTCCGCCCGGATTTCGCCCTTCTCGATGTAGATCTCGCAGTCGAAGGGCTCCAGGGCCTGGGAGAGCCTGGCCGCCGCCCTGGAATGGAGCCCCAGGCGGTTGCGGATGAGCGACTGCTCCCTGATGAAGGGCCTGGACTTGCCGTTCGAACCGTTCGGTCCGTTTGACCCGTTCGAACCGTGAGACCCGCCCGAGTCCTCGCTCCCGCCGGTGCAGCCGTCCGCGCCCGGGGCCTCCGTACCGCCGGAGCCGTCCGGGCCGCAGACGGATCCCGCGAGGGCGGGATCCTCAGAGCCGCGCTGGCCGTCCGAGCCGTCGCGGGGGTCCTGGCCAGCGGGGCCTCGATGCCAGTCCGTGCCCTTGGGGGAGTCCTGGTCAGCGGGGCAGCGTTGCCCGTCAGCGCCCTCGAGGGCGTCCCGGCCAGCCGGGCAGTCTGGGCCGACGGGGTCGCCAGTGCCGTTATGGCCGACGCCGGTCTCTTCTGGGGCGGCGTCGCCGTCCGTCCAGCAGGCCGCCGCCGGCGTTGCGGGGCTGGCTGGGCTGTCCCCGTCCGGGGCGTCCTCGGGGGGGCCTCCGTCGGCAGGGCCCTGGCCGGGGCGGCGGAAGGGGCCATTGTTCAGGGGGGGCCTGCGCGCCCCGGGGGCGCCGGTCCTGTCCGCAGATGGCATGTTGCCTCCACTGCAGCCGGAAATCTTCCGGCTGGTCCGGATACGCGGGCCGGCCGGGCCGGCCCGTAGCGGCCGCGCGGGGGTGGGCAGGGGATGCCTGCAGGGCCGCAGGGGCGCCCGGGTTCTGCGGCCTCGGGCGTCCCGCGGCTTTCCGCCGCGCGGGGTGGGTAAAACGTGTGAGGGGGCATCCAGGGATGGGGTCGCTGGAGGCGGGGGGCCAGTTGGCCCTGCATGGGAGGGGGCAGGCCGGGCTGTCCGGGAGGGGGCCGCGGGCTTCCGGGGAGAGCCGGGGCCGACTGCGGGGAAGCCGGGTCTGTCGGGGGGGAGCCGCTTCCGACCGGCGGGGATCCGTGGCCGACTCAGGGGGAGCGGCGTCTGTCGGGGGGAGCCGAGGCCGACTTGGAGGATTCGCTTCCGTCCGGCGGGAAGCCGATGTCGGTCGGGGGGGGAGCTGTGAACTGTGAGGGGAACCTCGTCCGACCGGAGGGAACCTTGTCCGTCCGGGGGGAGCCTCTTCTGTCCGGGAGGGAAGGGGCGACCGGCCGTGGGGGGAGCCGCTAGCTGCCGGCAGGGACGGGGCGGCGGACCGGGGGCCGGAAAAGCATTGTACGGCCCCGGAGAGCCTTAGTCAAAGGCGGGGGCCTGAAACTGCAGGACCGGGCAGGTCCGGGGGGAGGACGCGATCGGCGTCAGTCCGGGAAGCGGAGTACCGGGGCGGCGGGAGAGGAACTGACCGTGTCAGGACGTTAATCCCCAGTTCACGGTGACAACCCAGGTGGAGGGGGGTCCGGAGACACCCCTTCCGACCGCAGGGCTGGCTCTGCGGGAAGAATCCGGCGAGGCTGCGGACCGGGACCGGGCGCTCGTCGGGTATTCTGGCCGGGGCCCCAGGGAGGGCCCGTCGATCCGCCGCCGGCCCCTTTATGGGCGCATCCGAGGCGGATTTCACGGCAAAAATACCAAAATGGGGACCGAAAGTCAAAAATGGGCGGCCGTGCGGGAGAGAGGCGGAGAAATGCCATGAGGGAAAGCGTTGTCCGGGCCAGCTGGAGTTGCCCGGCCCGGGGCAGGGGGGCCGCCTCAGCAGTCCGCTTGCCAGGCTGCTCGGATGGCCTCCCTCCCCCGGAAGCGCCTGGCGGGCGGCGGCAGTTCCGGGAAGGCACGCCGAATTCGTCAAAATTTGAAAGAGGCAGACGGATAAAGACGAGATTTTGAGAGGCGGGCGCCTGGGTCTGCTGGGGCGCGAAAAAAATAAGAGAACCCTCGCCTTTCCAGGTTCCGACGTCTCTCCGCCCGGGTTCGCCCAGTTACAGCGTCAGTCACATCGCCTGGGGCCGCCCCCCCCCAGCCGGAACTGCCTTTGTCTTCGGCTCCGCCCTGGCCATAACGCTGTCATGGGGGGATGCGCAGTATTTCCGGCTGGGCCTTGGCGCTGTCACTGGGGGAATGCGCAGTTTTTCCGGACGGGCCATGGCGCTGTCACGGGTGGGATGCGCAGCTTTTCCGGCCGGGCCTTGGCTCTGTCATTGGGTTGCTGTGCAACTTCTCCGGCCGGGCCTTGGCGCTGGCATGGGGGGATGTACGGCTTCTCCGGCAGGGTCTTGGCGCTGACATGGGGAGATGCGCTGTTTCTCCGGCCGGGCCCTTTACCTCCGGACTGCCCTGGTCCTGTCCCTTGCGGCCGC
This sequence comes from Deltaproteobacteria bacterium, assembly GCA_031263525.1. Lineage (GTDB taxonomy): Bacteria > Desulfobacterota > Desulfarculia > Adiutricales > Adiutricaceae > JAIRZX01. The sequence goes on from JAISFP010000106.1 coordinate 10,371, forward strand.
TCTCATGTCCCGACGGTTGAGGAACCATGATGGCGATGACGGAGGCAGGTCAATCCGCCTTCCCAGATGGATCCGGAGACGGAAGCCGTTAAAGGGTGCCCCGAGCCGGTCAGGGGAAGTGGTGCCCGGACAGCATGAAGAAGAACAGGTAAAGCACCGCGAGCAGGACCGCGAAGAGCGGTCCCTTGAGTCCCGGGCGACCTCGGGAGAGGGCGGAGACGCCTGCGGTGGAGAGTGCGAAAACAGCCGCGAAAAGCCATGCCTCCGTGCCGGAGGCTCCCAGTGCCTGGCGCGAGGGGTGGGCTGCGTGGCTTCCGTCCAGCACCAGGACAGTGGCGGCCCCGGCGACGAAGAGGCTCAGTGTATGGAGTCTCCTGCGGAAGGAGAGGAGCCCCGCCACGGCCTTGTCGCCGGCGGCGTCCTTGCCCCTGCGGAAGCCCTGGAAGAAGGCGAGCAGCCTCGCCGGGGCGGCCAGGGCAGTGAACATGACTGGGAGCACCAGGGCGGCGGCGGGGGATCCCGTGCGCCAGACGGCCAGGAACCCGCACAGAGACGAGAATGGCAGCCAGGTGTTCCAGAAGAGCTGGTCCCCCAGGGCGCCGCCCATGGAGGCCATGGAGGCGACTATCTCCTCGCGCTCTTCCGGGGGCCTCGCGCGGCCCTCCGCCGCCTCCCGCTCCAGCGCGATGGAGGCGCCGACAGCCAGCCCGCAGGCCATCGGGTTGGTGTTGAAGGGCTTCAGCATCCTGGAGGGCGGGGAGGAGTCTGCGGCTCCGAGCGAGCGCAGGGCAGGCTCCTCGACCCACGCGCGGCCTAGGTTCTGCTGGCCGTCGCGGTTCCAGGAGGATTCGAGGAAGAGGCTTCTCGCCGCGGCCAGGAGCAGGGCGCGGCGGGTTCTGGCGGGGGCGGGGCGTTCCGCCTGCATGTCGTTGTCCCTCAGCCGGGGCCGGTCGGAAGGCGGGCCGTGCGGGGCGTTGCCGCAGGCCTTCTGGCGGAAGGCCCCGGAGTCCTTTCCGCATACCGATCTTACCGCGCTTGCCGTGACCGTGCAATAGCAGATTCAGAATTGAGGGCAAATTGGAAGCAGTTTGAAAAGATGCGGATAAAAGCAATAAATTTATATGTGGATGAATTAATTTGATATGGACATGTGTAGCTACGAACTCATAAAGGTGGACCGGCAGGCAGTTAATGAGCCGGAAGGCGTGCCGCCAGGTGTTGCGAGAGGGTGCCATCATCAACATGTGGGGCGGGGTTCGGCCCTGAATACACGGGACGACAGCGGACCCGGCGCTCCCGCATCCCTATGTCTCCCCGGCACCTTTTCGGATCGGGCCCTCCCTGCCTTCGGCCTCCCCGGACGCTGGTGGCCCTGGCTGCGTGTTCTCCCGGCCTGGGAACGTATCCGTTCACGGGGGCATGGTTGCTAAGCCAACTCTACCCTCTGCACAGACAACAAGCGTTCTCCACCCCTACAAGCACCTCAGACCTCCACGCCTTTCAGTCCCAACAGGTCTCCAGGGTGCCAGTTGTCCAGTCATAAAGTGCCACCTGCCTTTCAGTCACCCCCCCCTCACGTGAACGGATACTGATTTAATTTCCGGGGTGATACCTGAGAAGGGAGCGATAACATAAGTCCCAAACATCCGAAATATCTCAATGAGGGGAGGTAGCGGCGAGTGGAGGGAACGGGGATGGGACGAGATAGGGGATGGGATGGGACGAGATAGGGGATTGGAGGTGACTGAGCGGGGGAAGCGAGTGGGTAGATTTGCGAGCAAAAAGTACGCTCGTCTTCCCTCTCGGTTCCCACCGTGGTCAGGGGATGCACAGATGTCCCGTCCTCCGGACGCGTAAGGGGCTGGGGGCTGGAGAGGCGTACGGGATTTGCCTGCGAGCGCCGGCCTCCTTACTACGGGACTGACCCGCGAGGGAGGGGAGGTTGCATGTATCTAGCGTTGGCACACGTTTTGCTTAGGCATTGTTGCGTAGACCGCTGCCGCTAGTCATGGCGGTCTCACGGACCCCCCTGCGTCCGGAGGCGGGGCACCTGGGCAGACGGGCGGGACACCTCAAGCCGGAACCGTACGGCCCCCAGGCGTGCCGGGCCGTTCGACCTCCAGCAGTCTCGCGGCAGTCACGGCACCACGGGCGGCTCAGCGGGACACATCTTCCTGTCCTGGAGGAGATTCTGGACCACGGGACCCAGGTTGCCGTCACTCCGGCCCCGCCATCCGCCTGTGGCCCGGTGCAAGTCTGGCAGTCCCGGCGTGGGGCTGCCAGTACCTCCTGGCTTCCGGACACGGTGTCCCGCCGAAGCGTTCCCCGCCCTCACCTCAGCGCCTGGACGACCGTGAGCCCCAGAGTTTGCCTGTTATTGGCCGGATGGATATAATTTACTAACCTGGATTTTTGCCCCCTCAACGCGGGCAAGTCGTTCGCCGGGCAGCCGGCAAGTGCCGGCTGGGACGCGATGAGGTCCGGCGCAGGCCCTTGCCCGCGTCAGGAATGAAGGAGAAACGTTATGCTGTTCAAATCGTGCCTCGGCATCCTGGGCTTTGTCGCCTTCCTCGCCATCTCCCAGGCGGCGCCCGCGCAGGACGCCCCCGCCGAGCCCGCCACCCGCGGGACGGGGCTCGCGGACACCCAGGCCGCAGACGATCCTTCAGGCACCCCTGAAATCTTCATTCGCCCGTCACCACCTCTCCCCCGCTTTGAGGTCCCCCTGCCCGAGCGCGGGGCCGCAGTCCCGGGCGATCCTGCAGCCGCAGCAGCACCCGCACCCGACACACCGCTCGATCCCGGCACCCGCGGGTCAGAGCTCGCGGACCCACAGGCCGCGGACGTTCCAGCGGGCAACTCTGATAAACCTCAATATAGAACTAAATTGCCTCCAATCAGCAATCTTCCCCGGGCCGAGCGCGGGGCAGCCTATTCGGACGATCCTGCCGCCGCCGAACCCGGCCCCGACGGTCCTGCAGAGCCCGGCTCCCGCGGGTCAGAGCTCGCGGACCCACAGGCCGCTGACGTTCCAGCAGGAAACACTGATAATCTTCCCTATAGTACATGGCGCCTTCGCACCAGCGTTCTCCCCCGGGCCGAGCGCGGGGCAGCCGAACCGGACGATCCTGCAGCCGCCGATCCCGGCCCCGACGCCCAGGCCGATCCCGGCACCCGCGAGGCGAGGCCTGAGGACCCCCAGGCCGCAGGCGATCCGGCGGGAGCCGCGGGAAGGTACCCATATACTAATTAGGCCGCCCCGCTGGCCCCCCGCTGCCTCCCTCCCGGACGATCCTGCCGCCGAGGCTCCGACCGGGTCTGGCACAGGCAGGGCACCCACGTTCGGGTCACCAGGTTGCTGGCGATCTTTGGAGCCCTGCAACTATCACGGCGGCAGTCCTTCACGAGGGGCACGGCCGATCTGGCAGTCCGGGGCCGGACCCGGCGACCGGGGATTTTCCGTCCCGGACGATCCTGTCGAAACTGGCTTTTCCGGCGTCCGGCCTCACCTGGCGGACGTCCGAGGCCCCGGCTTTCCCGGACCCCGGACCCCGGACGCCTGAGACCCGGTCGTTCCATGCCTGTTTGCGCTCAGGCTTCCCCCGGTCCTGGCTTTCCCGGCCAGGGCGAGTCCCCCCGGACAGTCGGGAATCTCGCCTTCCGGCCATCAGCCTCCCCGGTCGTCCGAATTCAGCTCTTCCCGGCCTGCGGCAACGCTGAAACTTGCTGTCCGGGTTTCCCGGCGCGGGCGAGTCACCCGGACGCCTGAGACTGGCATTCCAGTCCTTCGGGCTCTCCGGAGGTCCGAGCGCGGCTCCAGGCCTGCGGACATTGGTGAAGCCTGCGGTCCTGGCTTTCACTGCCTCCAGGAGAGGGGTTTCCCCGCCAACGTCAGCCCTGGACGCCAGCGGTCGCGGATCGGGCGGCCTGGCCGCCCATGGCTTCGCGGAACCGTCCATCAGGGAGTTCCGGGAGGGCAGGCCCCTCAAGTTGAAACTTAGACGCGGCGCCCCGCAAGGCATGGTGAACCCATGCACCGGCAGAGGGGGCCGGCGAGCTCGTGCCGGGCCTGGCCGCCCCTTTGTCAGGCTCTGGCGGAGGGCGCCTTCTTGGCCTCGCCCTCGTCAGAAGGGCGGGAGGGGCGCTCCGCGTGGACGAAGCCGTGGCCGCGTACTCCTTCCCAGCGGGGCTCTCGGGCCGGCGGGGAGGCTTCGGCCCCGGCCTCCGCCCCGGTTCCGGCTTCGGCCTCTGTCTCCGCTACGGTTTCGGCGGCTGCCTCTGCCGGGGCCAGCGGGAGGGTGATGGTCACCGCGGCCCCGCCGACGGAGGGGACGCCGTCCCCGTCCCGGGCGTCCTCGCGGTGCCAGTTGGCGAGCGTGACCGTGCCTCCGTGGGCCCGGACAATCTCCTCGGCGTTGGAGAGCCCCAGGCCGTGGCCGGTCTCCTTGGTGGTGAAGTCGGGCCGGAAGGGATTCTCGAGCTGGGAGGGGGGGAAGCCAGGCCCGTTGTCCAGGAAGAGCACCTCGGCCTCGCCCTCGGGGTTCACGGATACCTCGGCCGCCACCATGCCGGGACGGTCCGGGGGGTTCCCGGCCACAGCCTGCAAGGCGTTCTGGAAGAGGTTCTGGAGAACGTCAGAGAACTTGGCCTTGTCCACCATGGCCATGACGGGCCCGTCCGCCTCGTTCCCCGCCTTCAGGTCGGTCCCGCCCTTGTCCCCGGAGTACTCGGCGAGCTTCCTGGCGTTCAAGAGGAGCTTGCCTAGGTCCTCCCTCCGGCAGTGAATCTCGGAGGGCCTCCCGTAGGACAGGACGTTGTCCGCCGTGGCGTGGATCCTCTCCATTGAGGAGAGGGCTATCTCCAGCAGGCCGCCGAAGTGCGCGGGGTCGACGTCCTCGTCGGCTATTTTCCTGAGGAGGTGCTGGATGGAGCACTTGCCGGACGAGAGGTGGTTGCGGATGTCGTGGGACACCTGGCGGGCCATCCTCCCCAGCTCGGCCAGCCGCTCGCGGGCGGCGGCCTCCCTGCGGAGCCTCACCATCCCGCTCACGTCGGTCATGAGCACCAGTCTCCCCGCCTCCTGCCTGTCGTGGGTGAAGTAGGTCCCGGCGGATATGGAGACCGTGGCCTCCAGGCCGCCGTCCCCCCGGAAGCTCACGTCCAGCTCTGCCGCAGCGAACTCGCCGTCGGCGGGCTGCCCATCTGAGCCGCCGGCGGCCTTCCCCCTGGCGCAGACGAGATCGCCCAGGCACCTGCCCCCCGGCATCTCCTCCCTGGAGACGATGATGTCGCCTAGGCTCTTGCCCACGATCGAGGCCCGTGGGAGCCCGGAGATCCTCTCCGCCTCCCTGTTGGCCATGGTCACGACGCCGTCCGTGTCGGTGAGGAAGAGGCCGGAGCCGATGCTGCTGATGATTTTCTGGGCGCGGATCTCGGCGTTGCCCAGGAGGTGCCGGGAGACGTCCCTGTCGTGGAGGTATATGAGGAGCAGTATGAGGATCAGCGAGATCAGGCACGTCCCGCCGGTGGCGACTATGGTCCTGGACCTTTCAGCGGACTCCTGCTCGTCGAACTCCTCCATGTCATAGCCGATCCACAGGTAGAAGGTGTCCTCGGGCCTGTCGGAGCCCGGCACGTCGGCGGGCTGCTGGGACGGCTCCCCAGGCACGGGGCGCCTCGGCGCCCGGGCCGGCCCCTCCTGGGAGGCCGGTTGCCTGGACGACCCCGTGCGGTGGGCGGGGCGATCCGTCTGGATGGCCGCCCTCATGGGGGAGCTGGAGAAGAGCAGGGGGCGGTAGGCCCAGAAGACCCTGTTCCCGGCAGCCTCCGAGATCATCGCCCTAGGCCTCAGCGGCACGAATGCCTCCGGGGGGAGCGGGTCGCTGAAGTTCCCGGGCCCCAGGACGTCAGGGGCGGAGCTCATGCGCACGTTCCCGTGCATGTCGGTCAGGGCCACGAAGGAGGCCCTCGTGTCCGACGCCAGCATCAGCCTGTAGTCCTCGGACGCCTCCTCGGGGGTCATCCTTCCGGACTGGCTCAGGTCCCAGCTCCGGTACGCCTCGCGGGTGAGGCGCCGGATCGTGCCCTCTCCCTGCATGAGGTAGGTCCGCTCCAGGAGCTCCCTCTCGTGGGTGGTGTTTTTCACGAACGTCGCTACGGACCAGAGCACCACGGCCACCATCAGGATTAAGGCGACGAGCCAGGGGTTCTTGAACTCCAGAGCGAACGCCCTGGGCATCTTCTTGGGAAAAATCATTTTGAGCCCTAAGTTGCCGCGCGGGCGGGACGGCGCTACGTGGGGGCGTAAAGGCTCAGCCTGGCGGACGAAGCCCGCCGGGGCCGGAAGGCTCGCCCGGAGGCGGAGAGGGTCCTCCAGGGGGGGCAGGAAGGCTTCCTCCAGATTCAAAAGGCCTGCCCGGGGCCGGAAAGGCTTCGTCAGGGGGGACAGGAGGGCTTTGCCGGGGCCGGAAGGCTCGCTCGGGGGCGGGGAGGCTTCGCCAGGGGGACTGGAGGGCATTGTGCCGGGGCCGAAAGGCTTGCACGGGGCCGGAAAGGCTTCGCCACGGGGACTGGAGGGCATTGCCGGGGCCGGAAAGGCTTCGCCACGGGCCGGAAAGGTTCCTCGCGGGGGCAAGAGGCTTCGCCAGGGGGCCGAAAAGCTCCCCGGAGGCTCGAGGGCTTCGCCGGGGAGCGGCAAGATTGCCGGGAACGGTCAGTCCCTGGCCTGTTCGGGAAGCGTCAGGACGGGTGAGTGCGGGGGTCTGGCGGCTGGCGGCGGATTCAGGGCGGTGGGCTGTGGAATGAAGGTGACAGACATCATAATAAGCAAATATGCTGTTGAAAGTAAAGGAGATGCCCCGTGACTCCGTTCGGGATGCGGCGGCCTGAAGGGAGACGGAGAAATGCTTCAGTAAACAATCTGCAACATAGTATGTGTTGTAGGTCAAGAGGGAAATAATGAATGTTTGACATTTCAATTTAGTATGAATAAAAAGCATTATGGCAGACTATGGTGATGTTGATATCAGAAAATGCTTACACTGAATGGATAGAATGATAAAATAAATTAAAAGTGTTGACGGGACGGCGGCGTTGCACGGCGGCGACGCGAGGAATGCGCTGCTCCCGGCGGCCATGCAGTGGCCAGACGACGGAGGAGGCCGTGCTCACCGCCCCAGATTAGGGTGCTGGGAACCGGCCTCCGGGCTCAGGCTGAACTTCCGCAAGGCGCTCCCCGCCTCATGCGCTCTCGCGGGTAGTCGCTCCCGGCCTAATGCAAGCCTGTAAGGATGTGTTCCCGGCCTCATCCCCCCTTCATGGCCTCTTCCACGACCTTCTTCGCCGCCTCGGGCGAGACACCGGGGAGTGCTATGGTGATCTGGGCCCCGGCGATTTCTCCGCCCGCGCCCGTCCTGTTGGAGAGCGTGACCGTGCCGCCGTGGGCGGCCACGAGCTTCTTGACGATGGGGAGCCCCAGGCCGTTGCCATTCACCCGCGTGGTGGAGTAGGGCTGGAAGGGCCTGGAGAGCCGCGCGCCGGAAAAGCCCGGGCCGTTGTCGGCGAAGGTTATGACGGCACCTGTCAGCGAGCTTCCGGAGAGGGCCGCCTCGACCCTGCCGGGACGTTCCGGCGGGTTGCCGCGCACCGCCTGGAGGGCGTTCTCGAACAGGTTCTGGAGCACCTCGGAGAACATGGCCTCGTCCGCCATGACCGCGACCGGCAAGGGGGGAAGAGTCACGTCGAAGGCTATGCCGGCCCTCTCCTCGTTGTCGGCATGCAAGTCCTCCAAATCCGTGAGGAGGAGCGCGGCGTTGACGGCCTCGAGATTGGGCCTGGCCTCCCTGCCGAAGTCCAGGACGCTGGTGGACGTGGACTTCAGCCTGTCCACAGAGGTGAGCACCGTGCCCAGCTTGTCGACGAAGAGTTTGGGGTCCATCTTCCCTTCCGCCACCATCGAGATTACGTGCTGGGTGGAGCCCCTGATGGCCGTGAGCGGGTTGTTGATCGCGTGGGTGAGGCGTTTGGCCATGAGCCCGAGGGTGGCCAGCAGGTCCCTCTCGGCGGACTCCCTGCGCCGCTCCTCCTTGTCCCTGATGTTGGCCATGAGCACCAGCCTGCCAGCCTTCAGGCCGTCGCGGCCGTCGAAGGTCCCGGTGGAGACCGAAACGACGGCCTCACGGGCCCCGCCACCTGCAAAGCTCATGACAAGCTCGGCGTCAATGAAATCGTCCTCGAGAAGTCTCAGCCTGGCGGCCCGCTCGTGTTCGGCTGAGCCCGCGCCGGGGCGGAGATCGTCCACTTGCGCCCCTTCCAGGCGGGCGGGCGGGCCGTCCTGCAGCCCTTCGTCCGGTGCCGGTCCGCTGTCCGGCGGGCCGCCCCGCAGCCCTTCGTCCGGTCCGCTGTCCGGCGGGCTTCCCCGCAGATCTTCGTCCGGTGCCGGTCCGCTGTCCGGCGGGCCTTCCCGCAGCCATTTGTCCGGTGCCGGTCCGCCGTCCGGCGGGCCCCCCCGCAGATCGTCGTCCGGTGCCGGTCCGCCGTCCGGCGGGCCTCCCCGCAGCCATTCGTCCGGTGCCGGCCCGCCGTCCGGCGGGCCTCCCCGCAGATCTTCGTCCGGTGCCGGTCCGCTGTCCGGCGGGCCTCCCCGCAGCCATTCGTCCGGTGCCGGTCCGCTGTCCGGCGGGCCCCCCCGCAGATCTTCGTCCGGTGCCGGCCCGCTGTCCGGCGGGCTGCTCGCGGCGTCAGGCCCGCCGCCCGCGAGCTCCCGGACGGACAGGACGAGATCGTCCAGGCTCCTGCCGATGACCGCGTCCTTGCCCAGGCCGGATATCCTCAGCGCCTCGGCGCTGGCCTGGAGCACGATGCCGTCCGGGTCAGTTATGAAAAGCCCGGAGCTGAGGCAGCCAATGATCGTCTCGGCGCGGCTTTCGGCGTAGCGGGCGCGGCGCCTCTCGATGCGGAGCAGGTACGACAGTATCGCCGCGGCGCTCAAGATGAAAATGACGAGGCCCGTGAGCGAGATGGCCTTGAAGTACCAGGACGCCGAGGAGGCCTTCTGCTCGTCCAGGGCCGCCATGTCGAAGCCGGTCAGCAGGTAGTAGACGGCCCTGCCCGGAGCTCCCGAGGCTGTCGGCCCCGTCTCGAGCGTTATGGGGCGGTAGATCCACAGCGTCCTCGTGCCGCCGGCGTCCGAGACGAACGACTTCGCCTCCTGCGGCCTGAAGTCCCCGGGCGGGGCGAGACCTGGGAAGTCGCCAGTCCCGAACGTGCCCGGCGACGAGCTGATATGCACCCTCCCGGACAGGTCTGTCAGGACAATGTAGGAGGCGTTCGCCATCGACGCGAACTCCCTGTATTCCAGCGCCGCGCCCTGGAGGGACTGCCTGCTGGTCAGGGTCCGGGTCCAGGCGGAGTGTTCCGGGGAAGTGAGGCTGCGGATCAGGGCGTCCCCCTTCTGGAGGTAGCTCATGTCGATGAGCTCGCTGTCGCGGCCCGATACGATCATGAAAGCTGCGGCGGACCAGGCGGCCGCCGCCAAAAGGAGGACGATGCCGACAAGCAAGAGGTTAGTCCTGCCGAAACCGGACTCCCCGGCATTCTCCCCGGGGGTATTCCCCGGGCCTTCGGAGGGGCTCTTCCCGTCTTTTTTGGCGCGGATTTCGCAGGGGGCCTTGGCAGGGTTCACCCCGTGACCCTCTGCAGGATTCTCGCCGGGGACCTTGGCATGGAACTCGCAAGGGACCTCAGCCGGGATCTCCCCGTGGACCTGGGCGGGGATCTCGCCTGATTCCTCGGGCGGAATCTCCTTGGAGCTCTCGTTACCTGCTGATGTCATCAGAGAAACCTCTGCGGACGTGGAAGGGGGGGAGGGGGCGGCCGGAGACCGCGACGAGGAGGCGGAAGGCCATGACGTGGCCCCGAGGAACCCTGCGGTGCAGGAACGGGGTGACGGGGGCCGGGCTCCGCCTCGGCTGAAGAACTGACGATCCGTTTCATGAAAACAGAATCTTGTTTGAAAGTAAAGATTGATTTTCAGATTTCCGTCAGAGACACGGATGGTGAAAAGCAATAGTATGCTTTGTATTATATGGATCGTGATACGCTACGTTCTATCGTCATTTTTGATGATTAAAGTTGTGTTCAAACAAAAATACTGTTTGGAGTGTCTCTGATTGCAAGTACAGGTTAAGGATATATGCGTAATGCTCTGTACAAGATCAGAAGAATTAAGCAGATGCACACGATCGGAAGGATTAAGCAGATGCACACGATCGGAAGGATTATGCTGAAGTGAAAGTAAATATGATCTCAGTGAATCACATGTCAGAACGACATCGTGAATGCTGCAGCGACATGCCCATGAATGTCGGCGCAACTGGTGGCAGGCCGATTTGGATGAAGATTGCGATATCTTTATTGCGAGCCGGTGACTGGGCATGACGTACTGCACGGACACGGGGGCTGGCCGAGGCTTCATGACTGAAGTAGTTCATGTCCTGGCATGGAACGCCGAAGCTTGCAGCCTGGTGATACGTGAAACAGTCGAGCCGGAATACATTCGTTTTGCAAGTCCAGGATAGGAAAGGTTAGTCATGATGATTTGTTGCAGATGATGAGTATGATGCCGTGATATTGAAAGACATTTTCAAGATGTTTGGTGTTAAATCAGCTGATGTTCAAGATCATTTTCTAGTGTTGCACTATAAATTTTTCGATGGTGAAGTTTTTATAATCTATTTAGTTGTATGTCCTGTAGCATGAATGCAACATGCTTGCTCCTGGTTATAATGTCCTTGCTTTTACGTAACGTACTATGGTCTTGTTGAAATGTTTCGGGTCATGACGTAATGTTCTTACGAATTTTCGTAATTTATCTGATTTTTGATAATTTAACTTTAATTCAGAAATTTTAATGTATTCAAGTAGTTTTCATTTGCTAAAGGAGTTCTCATTTGTTTCAGTAGTTTTTCTTTTTTCATAATTATCATTGTTTTCCGTAATTTGATTGTCTTCCAGAAATTCAATTGTGGTTGATGAATTTACAAGTCTTCTTACGACTGTCAGAAATTTCAGCATCGCACGGCGTCAAGGAATGGTTTTTCTGAAACTTTGCAATGTCCGCGCGTGTCACCAGACTGTTCCGGATACCATGAGCGGGGTTGTCGGCGCGCCGGTCTCGCTTTCCCGACGGCCTGGGCAGTGCCAGGCCTGGGGAGTCCCGCGTAGCCAGTTCCAGGCGGCCGCGGCGGGGGCGTCGCCGGTTACGGCGCTGAGGAATGAGATGCCGCAGTCCTTGAGCAAGGTATTACCCCGGAAAGTAAATCTGGCCCTCAGGCAGGGGTGAGGCGACAGGGCCTTGGGCAGGGGCGAGTACTGAATGTGTGAGAGCTTTGTGGGAAGGGTTAGGGGCGGAGGGGGAGGGCAGGGCCAGTTTCACAGCCTAGCTCACAGTGAAGAGGTCCCATAGGGCCAGATTTATTTTCCGGGGTAATAACGCCGGCGGCAGCCGTCTTCACCGGCTTTCCGCGGCAGTTCCCGGCGGGACAGTGACGCCCGCCGAACCTGCGGCAAGCTCTATCTGGCCGGCCAGGGGGACGTCGTGACGGTCCCTCGCGATGGCGCCGGCCTCGGCAAAGAGGGCGGTGCCTACGGTGCCCGCGGACTCGCAGGCCGACAAGGTGCCGGAAGAGGGGGCTTCGGACGTCGAGTCAGGGGAGCCGGTCGGCGGCTCAGGGGAGCGGTAAGCCGCCTTCCGGACGAGACAGAAAGACGAGACGCCGGGGGAGCTCATGATCTCAGCCGCCGCGGCGACGGTCATGGGAGATCGGGCCGCCCGGCCGGCGTGTGCGACCGTCAGGGCCAGCGAGATTCGTGCGGCCGCGTCCTTGTCCGGGGCCGAGGCGCCGCGGTTCTGGCCATAGACGGAGCCCTGAGGCGGCATGTGCCGGGAAATGGACGCCGGCGTGTCGGACGACAGCACGCTGGAGCTGCTTGTCATGTCCCAGTAAGATTCGGGGTCGGGCAAGTCCCAGAGCCCGGGACTTGGCCCGAACACCTGTGCCGCGATCCGGGAGCCCGGGCAGGAGGCTTGCCGGCAGTTTCGCGGATCCGCAGCGAGTACCTGGCTCTCTTCGACGACCCCTGAGTCGCGTCCGTAAGGGGAGTTGCCGATGCCTTCCCTCGACGCCGCCCCCCTCTCGGAACTCAGCGCGGGATCTTCAGCCCGTCCGGACCGGGAGGAGCTGGCCGCAAGCTCAATCTGGGCGGCCAGGTCCTCCTTCGAGGCGGACCTTGCGAGGGCTGCGGCCTCGGAAAAGAGGGACAAGGCATCTGGTGCCGGATTGCCGGGCGCGAGGCCGGTGGCGGCGGGCGCCCGGTCGGTCGAGGCCCTTGCTCCGTTTCCAGAAGTGACCGCTTTGCAGGCGCCGGCGATGAGCTCGGCCGCCGCGGCGAGACCTATGGGCGAGCCACTCTCCCGGGCTTCAGCTGCCAGCCGTGAGCCCAGGGCGAGGAGCCCATGCTCGCAGCCCTCCGATGCGGCTCCCGCATCCGCTGCGGAACCGCCCGGGGAGGCGTCTTCACCGTCCCCGGAGACAGCGGGAGACGCTGAGCCGGGTGCTGGGCCCGGGGAACCCTCGACCGGACCGGAGACGGAAGGGGAGACGGCGGACGACCGCTCATCCCGGCTCGGGGCGTTGTTTCCGTCCGTGCCGGTCGTTCCCTGAGCCAGCGCGGCATGGGACAGGACTGCGGCGGCCAGCAGGCAGAGGATGCCCGGGGCTGTCTTGGTCGGCATGTCTGGGTCTCCTTCCATGAAGGGTCCTGGGAGAGAGGGTCCGGGGAGAAAGGGTTCAGGATGTCGAAAGGTTGTGGGAGTCGTTCGGAAAGTGACTGTCGGTCAGCTGAAGAGGCTCTCCCCCCCTGGGAACGCAGGACCCGTTCATGAGGCGGTATGGCACCGGCCAGAATCTTTCGTGCGGGGCGGGGATCGCTCGGCGGCCTGGGGCGGACAGGCACGGCCGCGCCGGACGGCACGGGAGAAAGGTGCGTTCAGGATCCCTGTCAATTTTACTTGATGCGGGTTCGGAAGTCATGCGGACACGTCTCGGCCCGTGGCCTGAAGAATCCGCTGCACCTTGTTGCCGGTCGCTGGAACCGGAAAACTGAGAACGGGGACGAAAGCGCCCGTATGGCCAGGGAGTTCCGGGACGCCGAAGCGGCTTTCCGTGTGTCCGGGGATATTCCACCGATCTTGGAATATTTGTATTGCGAGTTCGGTTAAATGTTATAATTTTGGCTATCGTTCCAGGGGTGAGAAATCAGTGTAAGGCCCAGATCTGGCATCTCTTTGCCATGACTCGCTCCCATAATGTGGGAAAAGCTTTCAACATTTTCTAATATTTATCCGGAAGCGTAATATCTGTTCACCCTGCGAGCAGGGGGGCTGCATGCATTTAAGCTAGACTACGCCTTATGTAAAGATATACATAATGGCAGATATGACGACATTCGAGGCGACAGAGACAGTGCAGGAGACGATTTGGACGGGTTTCGGCCATCAGGATGCGTTGGAACCTGCTTTGCCCACTCTCTCCCAGGTCAAAACGGGTGAGTTTGTCAGAGGCTGACCTCTTGATTTTACTGGAGAAATTCGGATTTTTGTCTGGTTTGAACCTTCCCCTCACCAAGTGTGCGGCTCAAATCCAGCCGAAGAGTTGATTAAAAATCAAAAATGATGTAGAATATTCCAAGGTCTTGACAGAACATCCTCTTTTCAAGACGGCTCACAGCCTGAAGGAGAATCGCATGGCCGGTGAATTGCCCTTCTTGCCGCTCGGACTGACAAATTTTTAAGACCTGAGGCAAAAGAATTCCGTTTACGTTGACAAGACGAAGTTTATCCCTCAACTGCTGGAGGGACCCAAATTCGTATTTTGCGCCAGGCCCCGCCGTTTCGGCAAGTAGCTTACGCTCAAAACCATAGATGCCTTCTGCTCTGGTAAGAAAGAGCTTTTCCGAGGGCTCTCTGTCGAGAAACTTGTAAGCTCTCCAGACTTCGTTGTCCGCCCGGTCATCCGCCTGGACATGTCTGAGGCGGCAGGAAGCGCTAGCAATTTGATTTTATCACAAAAAATTATGGAAAGTCTTGAATACAACGCTCAGCGGTACAATGTTTCTTTCAAGAGACCCGATTGCCCAGGCGCATTTTTATCACTTATCAAGAATGTTCATGCTACTTTCGGGCAACATGTCATTCTGTTGATAGATGAGTATGACTCCCCGATAATTCATCTTGTCCAGAGAAATAAGCTGACATACGATAAGGTAATGCTTGAAGACAGGCGAATCATCATGCAGGATTTTCATGAAGTTATCAAATTTTCTGAAGACTTCATAAAGTTGGCTTTCATCACTGGAGTCACTAAGTTCAGCAGGATGGGCGTATTTTCAAGGCTCAACAACCTGGCTGACATTTCTCTTTCGACAAAATTCAGTACTTTCATGGGTTACACTCAGCAAGAACTGGAAGATAATTTTGCTCCCTTCATAGCCGAAACTGCCTTGGAACTTAAGATTAGCCGGAAGAAGCTTTTACAGAAGCTTAATGACCGCTATGACGGTTTTTCCTTCGACGGCAAACAGAGGTTGTACAATCCCTATTCTATCCTATATTTTTTCAGTGATTTTAATGAAAGGCAATTTTTAAATTTTTGGATGGAAACAGGCTCTAACACTATTATAAGAGAATTTCTCCGTGAAAATTCCCTCACAATTGACCAGTTTCAAGGCAAGGAAGTCGAAGTGAGTTTCGCGAGAGATCCCGGAGAAATCGACGCAACACCTTCCGAGGGATTTCTCTACCAGACCGGTTATCTGACGCTGAGAGCAAAAGGCGATAACAAGTTTTCCCTGGAGTATCCCAACAGTGAGGTCCGTGAGGCGATTTCCAAACTGTTCCTGGAGAATTTGAACTCCGACTGGAACGGTCTAAGTCAGTGTGGACGAGAACTTAACAAGCATCTGTCAAACGGTGACATTTATGGCATGGTAAAGGTTTTCACAAAACTTCTTGCAGGCATTTGTTATTATGACCACTTGGACGCGTTGGGCGGATCACCGACCAAGACGGTGAAGACTGATATCCGCAAGGTCACAAGTGCAAACACTATAGGTGATCCGCTTCCCAAGCAGCCATATTTTCCTGTGCAGCCCTCTGTGCCGCCCTCCGGGCCATTGCCTTCCTCCGGGCCTGTGCAGCCCTCCGTGCCCTTGCCGCCCCACGGGCCTGTGCAGGCCCCCGGTCCCTGGCAGGCCTCCGGTCCCTGGCAGGCCTACGGTCCCTTGCAGCCCTCCGGTCCGTGGCAGGCCTCCGTTCCCTGGCAGCCTTCAGGCTCTGAGAATCCTTCTTGGCCTTTGCATCCCTTGGTGCCTGAAGAGCCTGCCAAGAAGGACGAACAGCTTGAAAACACAAAAAGTGAGAGCTTCTACCGCTCTATACTTCAGGCCTGCCTGTGGATGGCCGGGGCCAGAGTGACACCTGAGAAGTTGGAGAACCTTGGCCGCCTTGACCTGGAGGTTGTCTTTGGCAATCTGACGTACGTAATCGAGATTAAAATGACGAAAAATTCAAGGGGCGCGGCTCAGACAGTCCGTGCGGGAATGAAACAGATTAATGCTCGGGGCTACGGTCGGGCCTCAGATCGTCCCATTCTGGTGTCTCTGGCCATCGGCAGGGAAGAGAGGAACATCGTCGGATGTCTCTTCGAGAGGGACGGGCAAGTGACGAAGGTCAGGGTTGAGAAGTAGGCCGGGGGATTTCGGCAATTTTCTCCTCCCAACGTGCTGCACAAGGAATTACTGACGGCGCTGCAAGTAATCGATGAGGGTGCCGGGCGGTTTAACTGAAGTCTAACATGTTCTTTTCTTGAGCAAGCAGGCCAGGATGCTTGCCAGGAAGGGGGAAATCCGGGGTATGCCGAGGACGCCCGTTATTGTTGGGGCCCCCATTAACCAACCTGACATCCGGTCCGCACGGGAACGCCGGAGGCATTTCCATTAAGGAACCCGGAGCGATATCACTAGCCGGAGACCGCTCCCAGCCTTTGCCAGTCCTGCTGCTGCCATGAATCGCCGACCTGCATGCCCCGTCGGCTTCTGCCAGCAAAGTCGCCCTTCTCAGGTTGAGCATAATTAGCCGTGAACGGCTACGAAAAAATTTATGACGGAAAGCTCCTGACCAGAATATCTGCCCGGAAAACCCCATAAAAGGCGGGCTTGAGTCTTCCAGGGCTGAGCGAAGGCCCCTCGGTTAACGTCCTGCAGAACCTGTCGAACGTTATCGGAGAGCGCGGACCCTCCAATACCATCATGCGGCCCGGCGGCACCCCGGCCCATGAAAGCAGTGCCATGCAGTACTGCTGCATTTCGCGGCGTCCAAGGTGCCGGGGCCCCGTAAATTCTTTCTTGATAAAGGAAATCTGATTTCATATTGTTATTGTCTGGACGGATTAATATTATCGACGCATTGCACAGTCAAGCAAATGTCAGCATGGGCAAATGTTGGAGGGCCGTAAAATTTTTGATAGGGTGATATTACCCGTTTAATTAAATGTCGGAATTTTGGCTATCAGCCTATGGGTGGAAAGATTGTGAAACCAACCAGCTCTGGTATGTCCTCGCCATGATTCGGTCTCTAAAGATGGAAGAAGTTTACGACATTTAATTAAACGGGTAATATTATTTAAAAGTTCAACAGGATTCAGTTCTGGACAATATTACGCTTCCGGATAAATATTAGAAAATGTTGAAATCTTTTCCCACATTATAGGAGCGAGTCATGGCAAAGAGGTGCCAGATCTGAGGTCTTGCATTGATTTCTCACCCCTGGAACGATAGCCAGAATTATAACATTTAACCGAACTCGTAATAAGTTGGAAAGAAATATAATTCAATATGTTTTTTATTTCTTTTGATCTAATTTATAATTACTTTTGCCTTATGAACTGGATGATTATCACAGAGAAGAAATATTTTTGTCCCTTTCTTAACATCTACAAGAGATTTTAAAAACTCAAGAAATTTAGAACTACAAAAATTAGCGGTGAATATATTGGAAAATATTTCACCATCAAGTGTCTGTGCAATAATAAAATTTAATTTAAATCTTGAGCCTGATGTACACTGTTCAATTTTTTCTCCTTCTTCTGAGTACCCTCTATCTCTATTAGAATCTGATTGCGCAGCTGACTCATCCTGAACCATAATTATTCCATTTCCTTTGTCAAATTCCTCCACAATCCTTGGAAATTCAACGAAAAAGAAATTCATAATTTCTTCCGCATTTCTTTTTAAATATTTTTTAGTTGGTTTTTTCGATGAAAAACCCCATCTCTTTAAGTAATCTTTGATAGTGCTCTTTCCAATATAAAGACCATCGCATGACTTAAGTATTAGCTGACGAATTGCTTTTAAAGTCCATGTATTGTAATAGATATCTAGTTCACGCGGAAAAAAATTACAGATGGCAAACTGTATCATAATTTCCTGGGCCATCGTAATCAGCCTGCCGGAACCAGTCCTGCGACCACGCTTTTTGTTCGGCGGAATAATTCCGTCATTTTCCTCGAATAGCCTCTTCCACCAGTACATTGTTGGGAGAGCAATACATAGTAGCAGAGCAGTTGCCTTAGGAGCCAAATTTCGCTTGAAACAGATCTCTGCCTGCCTCTTGCATCCTGGGATTAATTCTGGGTGTTCCCTGAGGTTGATTTGCGTTTTCATAGTCATATTATCGAAAATTCAACTCAAATTGTCAAATCTGCCTGGCTCTCATTTTAGTTATTTTAGTATGATTTAGAATAAGTATACACAATTATGCACAATAAAAAATCAGTATCCGTACACGGGTAGGCCGCCCAGGCCACGGAGGTAGCCCGTCCTGGAGCTGGAGGAAGGCCGCCCTGGCCACGGAGGCAGCCTGTCCTGGAGCTGGAGGAAGGCCGCCCTGGCCACGGAGGCAGCCTGTCCTGGAGCTGGAGGAAGGCCGCCCTGGCCACGGAGGCAGCCTGTCCTGGAGCTGGAGGATGGGCGCTCTG
>JAISFP010000149.1 GCA_031263525.1 Deltaproteobacteria bacterium
TGGACCCGGAGGAAGGTCGCCCTGGACCCGGAGGATGGTCGCCCTGTACCCGGAGGATGGTCGCCCTGGACCCGGAGGATGGTCGCCCTGGACCCGGAAGAAGGTCGCCCTGGACCCGGAGGAAGGTCGCCCTGGACCCGGAAGAAGGTCGCCCTGGACCCGGAGGAAGGTCGCCCTGGACCTGGAGGAAGGTCGCCCTGGACCAGCCGGAAGGCCGTTCTGTATCCGGGGGAATGCCGCCTTGGATCCGGAGAAAGGTGCCTTGGACCCGGAGGAAGGTGCCCTGGACCCGGAGGAAGGCCGCCCTGCACCAGGAATGAGAATGACTTAGGTCGCGATGTTTCTCCCCTGCTTTATTCTGTGAACAGATTCATTGGTATCTAGAGGTATTCAGGCTATGGGGAAAAGAGGACAGGACATAAGGTATTTAATAATTCAGTAGATCCCCATAATTTATATGATGTCTAGCTATGTAGAATTAAGAGATGAAGATGAAACGTGGACCATGGAAGTCGATTCTGAACTGAAATCTGAGGAAAATTTTATGAAATGAAATTTTAAAAGTTAGAGAATGAAATCATTCAAGATTATTTCAATAAAAATAATCAATATATTTATAAATAATCAATAATAACCCTATATCGTATCGATAAACAATATATATCAATAAAAAAATTATTGATTTTAGAATAAATTTCAGGCCCATTTTTCTTTCTTCTGCGTGGAGACAGCCTATGAAATAGACTATTGATTTAAAATGTTTAGGTTTTGAGCGGTAACTAATTAGTTACTGCTGAAAAACCTAAGTATGCGAAATCACTAGTCTTTTTTTTGATGGCTGCTCCACCTCAGGAGGGTCAAGCCGGACAAAATAAAATTTTTATAAAAAAAATTATTTAATTTATAAAATTTATGAAGGGTATCATAAAGGTTGATAATTTATTATAGGTAGATAAATTACTAATTATTATCGACATAATCTTGCAAGAAGGTTCTTTCTATCATTTTCACTTTTATTTCTATTCATTTATCCCATTTTCAGTCAATACTTAATTTCCATATTCCACAATTCATCAGCATCTCTTACTTTGCATACCAAAATATTATATAAACCTCTCTTTTTCTACTAAATCTTAATATTTATTGAGAACTGCCCGCTCTTCTCCACATCCTGCAGGCATCCAGAGCATCTGTTCACAGTCAGGTGACCCTGGTCACGGAGGGAGCCTGAGCTGGACCCTGAGGAAGGTCGCCCTTGCCATGGCAGGAACTTGTTCTGGACCCGGAGGAAGACCGCCATGCACCAGAAACGAGGATGCTCCGGGGCATGCCGTGTTTATCCTTCTTTCGCCTGTGAACAGATACTGAAAAAAGACTAGTAATTTCACATACTTATTGTTTTCAGCACTAACTAATTAATGATCTTGTTGGAATTATATGAATATTATTCATTTGGTTATTTTTGACATGATTATCAATTATTATTATCAGGTGGTTATGGATATTGTTTAAATTAGTAATATATTTTTCCACTTCTACTTAATGAATTTTTCATTTTGTTTGAATTTCTATAATTAGGTATTAATTTTAATTATAATGTTATTCCTGATCAATTACAGAAAGGTAGAATAAATGTATAAATTTTTTTATTTTACAAAATATCCATTATTTAAATTTCATTAAATTTGAACAAATTATGGCGACGAGCTGGACTCCTTCTTCTGCTCAAAAGGTTCTGTATTCTCCTAGATTTGAAAATTTTTACGTTACATTGAAATAATTAAATTTATAGATTACTCTTTTATTTTCCAAAGAATTAAGGACGGTTTTCAATTAGATAATTAATTGAGAATCATTATTTTATTAATTATCCATATCTTACAGAATTAATATTAAATTTTCCGTTGATGGCATCTCTGATATTTGTCAGTTATCACCTTCATCTTTCCTTATTGTTAATTATATTCGTAATTTTTTCTTGTTATAATCTGGACAAGAAATTTTTTAACAAAATAATTTGTATTTCCACTTAATTATTTTCGTATGTTTATCTAGAATTTGAGATATCTTCTTCAAGTTTGATACAATTGCTATATCTTCAATATTTCATATCATTTCTTATAACGTATCTCATATTCCAACTTATCTTCCATTGTATTGGTTGATATTACTCTTTCAGCTAAACATGAACGAATGGGAAGAATACGGAACCTAGAAGGTAGAAGGTGGAGGGCGGCTAGCCGTCTTATTTGTCCATATTTACATGAAAGGGCAAGACTAAATTTTTTTCAAGTCTTTTGCTGGTCAGACTGCCGGATCAGCAGCAGGTTCGTGACCGGCTTCCCATTGTTACTGTTTTTGTGTAACATCTTAATTATTTCTGTCTCCTCTATCTTCTCCGAGCCAGGCACAGGTGCCCGTCTGCACGCTCCCCTGCGGCCCTGAGCAGCCCGAAAGGTCCCGGACCAGTGGCGTATCAGAAAATTTCCACCACCCTCCTTTCCGAGTATTTCCCCGAGACCGTGGGCGGGGTGAGGGCACTCTCCACCCACGGGCTGCTCACCCGGCTCATAGAGGCCGAGCTCTCACCGCAGGCTGCCGCGTTCCTGGCCGAGCCCGCGGTCAGGGACCGGGAGGGCCGCATAGAGTGGCTCACCCAGCTGGAAGGGTACCCGAAGGTGCTCTCGGAGCTTTCTGGCGACGAGCGGGAGGCTGCGGTCGACGCCGTGAGCCTCAGGGCGGGCGAGCTGGCGGGCCTCGGCGCGAGGCTCTCCGGCGGCGACTCGGGCGAGAGGCGGCTCGCAGGGAAAATCGTCACCCTTCTGGCCTCCCAGGCGGCCGCGGCCGCCTCGGGCCAGGGAGGCGCCGCCAGGGCCGTGGCGGTTGGCGGCGTCCCCGTCCTTGTCGGCTGGGGCCTCGCCCCGGTCCAGGCCGGGGCGGGCCAGGCCAGGGGCGCACACTCCCTTTCCGAGAAGGACTCGGACGCGCGCGCCCGGAATCCCGCCGGCTGGACGCCGGGCGTCCCGCCGGGCCTGTTCCCCGCCTCCGGGGCGGGGCAGCCGCCGTGCCCTCCGGGACAGGGGCCGGGATTCCCTCACGGCCAGGGCCCCGGGCAGGCGCCGGGTTTCACTCACGGCCAGGGCCCCGGGCAGGGGCCGGGTTACCCTGACGGCCAGGTCCGCTGGCAAGGGCCTGGACAGCCCTGCGGGCCAGGTTCCCCCTGCGGGCCCGGACAGCCGCACGGGCCCGCGGCCGGGACTGCCGTGCCTCACGTGGAGGTCACGGCAACGGCCGCCGCCGCCCCGGGCGCCGGCTCATGGGACTGGCTGAAGGCCCTCCTGACGGCTCTCTTCGTCTTCCTCCTGGCTCTCTTCGTGATCCTGCTCGTGGCCCCCGACTTCCGCGGCGCCGCCGTGAGGGCGGCGGGCGATCCCCCGGAGCTCCCGGACGCGATGGTGGAGCCCGGCCTCCGTTCCGAGCTCGAGGCGCTCCGCGACAGGTACCGGAAGACCCTTCTCGCCTGCCGCCCCGACGATCCTCCTCCCGCCGCCGAGCCGGAGGGCCCGCCCATACCCGAGCAGGAACTCGTCATGCCGCCGCCTCCGCCTCCCCCTCCCCCCGAGCCGGAACCGGCGCCCGAGCCGGCCCCTGAGAAGCCGGCGCCGCCTCCGGAGGGTTCGGAGCTTGCGATTCCGGACGACGGGAACCTCGCCTTCCTGGACGGCTGCTGGAAGTCGGACGCGGGGCTGGTTTCCACCCCCGGAAACCACTCCATTTATTACGTTTATTGCTTTGACGGCACCGCCGGTCGCGCCTCGGTGAGGATCGAGGAGCAGCTGGGCAGGGGGAGGACCGCCACCTGCAAGACCACGGGCCGCGCGAGGATGGACGGGAAGTCCCTCTCCATCCAGGACCAGGGCGCCAAGTGCCCGGGGAAAAGCGGAAATTATTCCCCGACCAGGGTGCTTTGCAGTCCCGGAAAGAAGGGGGCCGCGGCCTGCACCGTCCAGAGCCAGAGCGGGCCGAAGATCCCCACGCGTTTCACCTTCATGGGAAAGGGCTGAGGGGGGAGCGTCCCGAGGCCGGCGCAGGACGCCTGCCGTCCCGAGCGTAGGCTGGCCGGGGCAGCGAGCCCTGCTCCGGAAGGGGCGTTCCCGGACTGCCCGCGGGGCACGGGACGTCGCGGCGATTTCCCTGACGCCATCGGCTTTCAGCCTTCGGCTCTCCCCTTTCAGGCCTCGGCCCTCGTCTCTCAACTCTCGTCTCTCGCCCCTCTATTCTTGACCCTCGGCTCTCTCGGCTCCCTCGGCTCCCTCGGCTCCCTCGGCTCTCGCATCCCCTGTATCGATCCGCGGCCGTCACCTTCCGCGCACGAATCCCTTCGTCAACCTGTCCTCTGTCACTGCTGGAAACGCGTGACTGGTTTGGTCAGGCGGAATCACATGATCTGGTTCTCCGCCGCATTGTGTCGCATATTCAGTCAATATTAATTTTTGCAATGAAAACTGCCTTAGATACTGACGCCGGAGTCTCTGCGGACGCGTTCCGAGTTAACTCGCCCTTGAAGCGCTGGGCTTCCAGGACTGAACCAGGTTGGCATTTTGCGTCCTCCGCGGCATGTCAGCCTCCCGCGCCGCGTTCCGTCTTGCGCTCGACCTCCACGACCGTCTCCTGCCCGTCCTTCTCGAAAATACAGCCCACGATGTTCTTCTCAGCCTTGCCGAAAGCAAGCGACACGAAGATGGGGTCTCTCGAGGCCAGGCCGTAGCCCCTTTCATGAATCTGATCCATGCCCTTCCTGGCGGCAGCTGACGCGCCCCTGGCGTTTTTGGCCATTTTAAGCTCGAAGACGTACGTGAGACGCCCATAATAAGCCTCGAGGTCGAGGTCACCGAGGTTTTCTCTCTTCTCAGGAGTAACCTTGGCCCCGGCCATCCACAGGCATGTCTGAAGCAGTGAGCGGTAGAAGCTTTCACCTCTGGACTTTTCAATGGTCTCAACAAGTTCTGCAGACTCGTTCTGCACCGGATCGTCAAAGGAATCTGAGTCAGTGATCTTGCGAATGATTTTCTTGATTGCCCTGACAACGGGACTGCGGCTGGCGTCCCGATGATCCTTGTGGCAAATTCCGGCAAATAGCTGGCAAAAGATAGGAATCATGCCGGGGATGTCGCATGATGCCAGGCAAGCCGAAAGCTCTGCCGCAACAGCGTCAATTCCTAAAGATTGAAACGTTATGTTCTCCATGAATAATTTTGCAATGCTTTCGCGAACCTCAATGTTGGGATAGCTCAGGGTGTAACCCGACTTGCCTCCTTCACGAAGAGTCAGGTAGCCGGCCTGGTGGAGAAATCCATGTGGCGGGGTTGCATCGATATCTCCTGGAGATCTTGCAAAAACAGAGCCGACTTCCATCCCCTGAAACTGGTCTGTTGTGATGGCCTTGTCTTTCAGGAATTTTCTGATGTAGCTGTTGGAGCCAGATTCCATCCAATAATTTTCAAATTTTTGCGAATGAAAGAAATTTAAAATAGAAAAAGGATTATACAGCCTGTTTTTACCGTCGAAGGAAAACCCGTCATAATAGTCTTTAATTTTTACTAAGAGACTCTCTTCGCTCATTTTGAACTTAAGGGCTGTTGAAGTTATGGAAGGAGCGAAATACTTCTCAAGCTCATATTGAGTGTAACCCATCAAAGCGCTAAATTTTGATTCGAGCGAGATGTCTATCAGATTGTTGAGTTGGGAAAACACGCCCATCCTGCTATACTTTGAAATTCCTGTTATGAAAGTGCGAAATATGTCATTTCCGGCAACTTTTATCTGTAAATAAAACGTCTGCATGACTTTACGTGTATCGATAAGCAAATTTGGATTGAATATTGGCTTCTCTTCACTTGCAACGGTGATGACTGGCGCATCGTACTCGTCAATCAATAGAACGGGTCTGAGACCATTAGCCTGACGTATGTCACGCAAGAGATTTTGAAAAACTTGTGCATAATTGGATCCATTCAAGGAAATATTGAAACGCTTGGCTATTTTGCCAAGGATTTCCGTTATGCTATTTATCAATTCAGTTTTGGTTTGCCAGTAACCCAAACCGGACATGTCCAAATGAATGACAGGGCGGGCAACAAAACCTGGTGAACACATGTACTCCTCGGCATCCAGTCCCTTGAACAGCTCGGTCCTGCCTGAGTAAAAGGCCTCAAGAGAACTGAGCAAAAGGGACTTGCCGAAACGGCTGGGTCTGGCGCAAAACAGGAACTTGCCAGTCTTCTTCAGCATAGGAAAATACATCGTTTTGTCAACGTAAATGGATGCGTTTTCCCTTAATTCAGCAAAATCCGAAATGCCTATGGGAAAAACGGAAATATTACCCGTCCATTTAAATGTCGGAATTGGTCTATCAGTCCAGGGGTGGAAAGGGCGGGCAAGCCCCCAGAGGTTGTATCTCGCCGCTCTGATTCGCCACTAAAATATGGAAGATGATTCCGACTTTTAAATGGACAGGTAATATCTTGATCTTGATCTTGAGCTTGATCTTGAGTCATGACATTCTCTTTTCTGGTTTGAGCATTCTGGAAAGACTGATGCTTCAACAGCATTCTTAACTCAAATTAACAGCATTAAACTCAAATTAATAGTATTACATTGTTCTGAGCAATAAATTAGATAAAAACATTAATAAAGGACGTTAATAATGAAACGGAGTTGGGAATCTTGGATTACACAACAAAACACATCGTTTCATGCATCAGGGTATCATTAAAAGCAAGACGAACATTACAGGGTTAAACGTAATTTTGCTCTCGGCCGGGACGGGCATGAGTCGGTTGCGATGTCCGCCCCATCTGCATCCTAAATGGAAAGCTCCAATACTTGTGCAGGATAACACAGATGCGCCTCAATTCATATAAGAAGCGCAAATTTTTTATATTTGGCGAATCGATGTAGAGCATATTGGTGTGTTGCGCTGGTGTCTGTGCAGCGACAACGGCTTCAGATAGAAAATTATTCTAGGTTCCAACAATGACGGCAACCCATTATATGACTATATAACTTGACTAAGCTGCTAAATGCTGATATCAAAAGAAATCATGAAGGTTATTTTTAGTTATTGCCCGTTTAACCAAATGTCGGAATCATCTTCCATATTTTAGTAGCGAGTCATAGCGAGTAGATGCCATGGCTGGTGGTTTGCCCGACCTTTCCGCCCCTGGACCGATAGCCACATTTCGACATTTTATTACCCAGTCGGATAAATGTCCCCCAAAATGCGAATTTGCTTATTTCCTGTCAAGAGGTGAAGGTTAAGAAGCTTAACCTATCTCCAGTATCAATATATAGTTAATATTGTTACAATCAAAGGCGTACATTTGCTATTGCTTTTCACACAAAATTATATTACTGCAACACTTAACCATGCTCACATTTAGTTCCCTGTGTAATACGTCACGGACATTTATCCGACTGGGTAATATTGAACGGGTAATATTATTACCATTTCTCGGAAATATGAACGAATGGGGGGCGTAGGACCTTAACAGAAACGATGGCATAGCACACGTTAAAATGCGTATCATCCACATAAGGACACATCATGCGTGAATAAGGGGCTGTCGGTCGAACGGTGCGAAATACGGGCGGCTTCGCCACCTCACGGCTCCATTCGTTCATATATCCGTGAAAAGATAATATAATAAATTCAATAGACTGCAAATCTTTGAATGTCGCATCGGAAAATGTCCCTGAAGCTTGGAAGGTCAGGGTGGCCAAGCTGGCAGCTGTCGGAACATGTTATAATGTTTTATGCATTATCGTTCTGTGAAATGTCAATAATGAGTCATGGCTTTCACTGCGCTTTACCCGGTTCGAGGCACTCCTCGACTGAGACGGCGCGTGTTCGCGGGAAACCGGTAACGGGCACACAGCCACCCAGTCCCGCCGAATCTTGCCGCCAACCCAGAAACCCGGTCGTCTGCGGCGTCGGGACGTCCTTCTGGCGCACGGGGTCACCGCGGTGCATCACGGCATCTCCGGCTGGCCCGCCGCCCGCCGGCATGCGGGTCTGCTCGCCAGTCTGTGATGGTCCGGGGCAGTCCTCGCGCGAAGTTCCTTCACATCTCCCCCGTTAAGGAGTAGTATCAAAGTCATTCCCGAAATCGGTGTCCCGCCTCCCGTTTCCCGGCGGCCCCGCGACACCGGAAAGGCCGTGGACCCGTGGCTTACCGGACCGTTCTGACCACCCTCATGTCCGAGCACTTTCCCGAGACCGTGGGCGGGGTGAGGGCGGTCTCCACCCACGGTCTGCTCACCCGGCTCATCGAGGCCGAGCTCACCCCGCAGGCGGCGGCGTTTCTGGCCGAGCCCGCAGTCAAGGACCGGGAGGGCCGCATCCAGTGGCTCACCCAGCTGGAAGGCCCCCCGAAGGAGCTTCCCGAGCTCACGGGCGAGGAGCGGGAGGCGGCGGCCGACGCCGTGAGCCTCAGGGCGGGCGAGCTCGCGGGCTTCGGCGCGAGGCTTTCCGGCTCGTCCTCGGGGGAGAGGAAGCTCGCCGGGAGGCTGGTGACCCTCCTGGCCTCCCAGGCGGCCGCGGCCGCCTCGGGCCAGGGAGGCGCCGCCAGGGTCGTCGTGGTGGGGGGCGTCCCTGTCCTTGCCGGATGGGGGCTCGCCCCGGTCCAGGCCGGGGCGGGGCAGGCACGGGGCGGGCACTCCCTTTCCGAGAAGGACTCGGCTGCGCGCGGCGAGAACCTCGCCGCCTGGGCGCCGGGAGTCCCGCCCGGCCTGATCCCCGCCTCCGGGGCCGCTCAGCCGCCGTTCCCGCCAGGGCAGGGCAACCCTCCCGGTCAGGGGCCGGGCCAGCCCTGCGGCCCGGGCTTCCCGTACGGGCCCGGGCAGCCGTACGGCCCGCCTGCCGCGTCCGGGACGGCCCCGCCTTATGTCGGGGTCACGGCGACTGCCGCCCCCGCCGCCGCAGGCACCTGGGACTGGCTGAAGGCCCTCCTGACGGCGCTCTTCGTCTTCCTCCTGGCTCTTTTCGTGATCCTCCTCGTGGCCCCTGACTTCCGCGGCGCCGCCGTGAGGGCGGCGGGCGATCCCCCGGAGCTTCCGGACGCGCTCCTGGAGCCCGGGCTCCGTTCCGAGCTCGATGCCCTCCGCGACAGCTACCGCAAGACCCTTCTCGCATGCCGCCCCGAAGATCCGAAGCCTGCCGAGCCGGAAGGGCCGCCCATACCCGAGCAGGAGCTCGTCATTCCGCCCCCGCCGCCTCCGCCTCCCCCTGAGCCGGAGCCCGAGCCCGCGGCCCCGCCGGAGCCCCCCAAGCCGACGGAGCCCGCCCAGGATGCCGAGCTGAGGATACCGGAGGACGGTGACCTGGCCTTCCTGGCCGGCTGCTGGAAGTCGGACGCGGGGCTGGTCTCGGACCCCGGAGGACGGCCCGTGTGGTACATCTACTGCTTCGACGGCTCCGCGGGCCGCGCCTCGGTCAGGGTAGACGAGCAGCGGGGCAAGGGCAGGACCACCACCTGCAGGACCACGGGCCGCGCCAAGATGGACGGCAAGTCGCTCACCATCCAGGACCAGGGCGCCAAGTGCGGCGGGAACAGGCAGTACTCGCCCACCAGGGTCGTATGCAGCCCGGGCAAGGGCGGCGCCGCGAACTGCACGGTCCAGAGCCAGAACAGGCGAAAGCTTCCCACGCGCTTCACCTACATGGGCAAGGGCTGAGTTCCGGGGAACTTCCGGGGTGCCGGGGGCGTCTGGCCCGTCCGGCTGCGATGGCATCCCGGTCCGGCTGACGACTTTCACGAGGCAAGACGGCGGATGCCTGAGTCCCCCGGCCAGCTCCGGAATGTCTGGCACAGGCGTCATGGCCGTTGCGTGTTGCTCCGTTTCTGTTCGCCCTGCAGGCAGGGGGTGCGGCAGCATTTAAGCCAGGCTGCATCGCCCAAAAAACAAATCTCGGGGAAGGGGGGCCTTGCTACCTGCCGTCCTACAGGTTCATGGAGGGCCTTGCCGCCAGGGGCGGACGCCGTCAGAACCGAGGGCAGGCTCGGGAACAGAGTCTTCCGGAGCTCTATGCAGGAACTGGGGGCTTCCCTGACATGCCCGGGCCGGGGGCGCGGTGGATTTTCGACAGCGTCTCGCTGACGCAGTCCGCCAGGACGAGTCTCCCGTTGAGGTCCTGGCACCAGATGATGGGCCCGTGTGGCCGATGCACCCTCGAACCAGCTTTCGCAGACTCATTCAGAAATTCGTATCTGTTCACGGACGGGAGCTGTGGAGAATGTCATTGGAAGCCGGCTCGGCCTACCGCCAGGTCCATGGCAGCCTTCCTCCAGGGGCTGGCGGCCACCCACTCTGGCTGAAGGTCTTGATCCGGGTCGATGACGGCCTTCCTTCGGGCCAAGTGACGCCTTCCTCCTGGCTAATGGGGGCCACCTTCCCGGACCCTGGCGTGTTTCCTTCAGGACCTAGGTGTCCTTCCTCCGGGTCAAAGCCTATGATATTTGCTATTACGGTTTCACGTAAATATTACCCCGGAAATTAAATCTGGCCCTCAGGCAGGGGTAAGAGGCGAGAGGGCTTTGGGCAGGGCGAGTACTGAATGGGAGAGAGCTTTGGGGAAGGGTTAGGGGCGTAGGGGGAGGGCAGGGCCAGTTTCACGGCCTAGCTCACAGTGAAGAGGTCCCATAGGGCCAGATTTAATTTCCGGGGTAATATAAACGAATGGGAGAGAACATGGAACCATATGGGCAGACAAGGGAGGCCAGCTCGCCACCTTATTCGTTCACATTTAAATGAAAGGGTAATAATTATTATTATTATTTTTTTTACCCTTTCACGCAAATATCAACGAATGAGTAGGCGAGCTACCGAAGCCGACCGGCTTTAGCGGAGGTCGTCCGCCGGCCACTCACCTTCTCATGATGTACCTTTGCAGAAATGTTATGCAATATATGGCTGGATTGCTCCAAGTTTTCTATAAGGTCCCGTGCCCCACTTTACGTTCATATTTAAGTGAAAGGGTAATAATAGATTTTTTGCCGAGCTATATACTCAGAAGGATTAAGGAAACGAATTATTGATTATAATATGCAGATCACAATAAATTATTGTGAAATTATATCTTGATAAACAACAATTTTTATTACAGACATTTAATATCTTCGCACAAAAAAAATTATGTATTTATCACTTACAGCGATAATATTTAAACCTTATAGCCTAGGTAAAAAATTTTAGAATAATTATTGAGTATTATGAAAATTGTATCAAATTTGATGCTGAGGGCCATGAAATGATTATAAATGGACTAAATTTCTTTTAATTATTTAAACATCTTAATGGCATTTCACAATCTTTAAATTTTGGAAATCAAGGATTTAAATTTGTTGCAAAATTTAATTACAATTTTTATTATTAACAAAGCCAAATTTTTTTTGAGTATCTCTGTGATTCATGGATTATAATGTATGGTTCCATATTTTGGCAATACTTTTTCGGATACAGGATGTCGCAAGCCGGAATCCACATCTCCTATGCCTGATGAAGAATTGCGAAGTGTCTTGCTTCGGTGCAGGTTTCCGAACGCAGGACATAAGGAACCATTCCGGAGATCTGCTGCATGGGCCTGATGAGCCCCGTTTCCCTGTTAATGCTGAAAGAACATGGCTCCCGCATTCATTTCCTGGTATTGCCGCTTGCGGCACGTGCGCTCATGACGCCAATGCTTTCTCTTGAGCCATTTTTCAGGTATCCTTGCCATAACCTGCGGGCCATGCATGCAGGGCAGGGCGGCTTGGGGACATGCTGCAATGTCGGACGGAGTTCGGGAGGCGGCAACGCACCCTGCCCTCCAGGCAGCGACTCCTCCCGCTGTCCGGGCCGTGACTCCCCCCCGCCGTCCAGGCCGTGACGCCCCCGGGTTCTTCCGGCTCCTGCGGCCCCCGGTCCTCCTGCCTTTGCCCCGGTCCGTCCCCGTCGTCCCGGCCGTCCTCCTCCCCGCCCATCAACTGACGTCCCGCTGGCCCCGAGGCGCGGGCCAGGAACACCCGCACCATGGCCTACCAGCTCCTCATGAGGACCAGCCTCTCCGAGTTCTGCGCGGATTCCGTGGGCGGGGTGAAGATGATCTCCTGCCACGCCCTCGTCGCGGGCCTCCTGGAGGCGGAGGGCTCCCCGGAGGCGGCTCCGGTCCTCGCCGAGCCCGTGGTTAAGGACAGCTTCAACGTGACAGAATGGCTCACGCGCCTGGAGGGGGTCCCGGCTGAGCTGGGCTCGCTCCGGGGCCCCGCCAGGGACGCCGCGACGGACGCCCTCGCCATGAGGGCCCGCGAGCTAGCGGCCCTGGGGGCTAGGCTCGCTGGATCGGGCTCGGAGCAGAGGAGGCTCGCCGGCAGCCTGGTCTCCAGGCTGTCCGTGGAGGCGGCGGGCGCCGCCTCAGGCATCGGCGCGGCGCAGAGGGTCTTCGTCGTGGGCGGCAGGCCGGTGCTGGCCGGCTGGGGCCTCTCCTCGGCCGCGGGGCGGGGCGGGGGGCCCGGCAGGCCCGGCGAGCTGACTGACAGGGACAGGAGGGCCATCGAGCGGATCCTGTCGGGCGAGAGGCCCCGTGACGTGGGGCCCGGCCCGCCTCCCGCTGGCATTCCCGCTCAAGGGACTGACCAGCCTGCGGGCTTCCCCGCATTCGGGCCGGGACAGCCCGGGGGCTTTCCGGCTCAGGGTCCGGTCCTGACAGGGGGCTTTCCCCCTCACGGGTCGGTCCCGTCCACGGGGCAGTACACTTCTGCCGGGCCGCTCCCGCCTCCGGGACAGTACCCATCGTCCGGAGGAGGGCAACATCCTCTGGGGCCCCGCCTCGTGTTTCCGGGCCCCCATGCTTCGCCGTACGGGGCCGGACCGCCCCCTCCAGCCCCGTGCCTCCAGGTGCCCGGGGCAGGACCGCCCCCTCCAGGTCCGTGCCTCCAGGTGCCCGGGGCAGGACCGCCCCTTCCTGGTCCCTGCCCGCCTCAGCTGACCCGTGCCTGGCCCCGGGGCCAGTACCTGACGGCCTCCGGAGCCTGGCCGCCCCCTCCGGGCCAGCACGCCCCTCATGGCTCTCAGGCCTGGGCCCCGTCGGCCGCCCGTGCCGACACGGGGAAGGGCGGGGCCCGGAAGGCGTTTCCCGCGGCCCTGGGCGCGTTCCTGCTCATGCTCCTTCTCATGTTCCTCGCCTGGGGGGACGCGAGGCGCGCTGTCATGTCCCCGCCCCCGGCCTTCCCGGACAGCTGGGAGGAGGACGGGCTCCGCGACGAGCTCCGGGGTCTCCGGGCGCTTTACCTGGCCGGGCTCGCCGCCTGCCCCGCCGACGTGCCAGACGGTGAGCCCCTGAAACTCCCCGAGATCGAGAGGGGGGACGGGCCTCCGCCGCCGGCCCCGGCCCCCACGGCGCTGGAGCTGGTCCCGGAGGGGCCGGCCCTGGCGGTGGGATGCTGGCGCTCCGAGCACGGGCTCGCGGGCACGGCGGCAGGGAAGGACATAGTCTACAGCTTCTGCATATTCGAGGGCGGAAGCGCCGACGTGCGGGTCGAGGTGATGGGGCCCTCGGGGAAGAGGGAGTTCTGGTGCCCGGCGAGCGCCACGGGCCAGTCGTCGCTCGGCAAGCTCACCGTCTCCGACACAGGCGCCAAGTGCCCGGCGGACGAGCCGGACTTCGCCCCGACCCGGGTGGTCTGCGCCCCCGAGGGGGCGAAGGCCGCCCGGTGCTCGGTCAGGAGCCAGGAGGGGGAGCTTCTCGACCAGAGGTTCGTCTACATGGGCGAGAAGCGATAGGAGGCTGGCCGGCTCCGGGCTCCCAAGCTCCGGCCGGCAGGAGGCAGTTCCTGATCCGGCCCCTTTCCGGGCAACGCGCCATGAGGCTCTCGGGCCTTCGCCTGATCCCCGGACAGGCTTCCGCCTGATCCCTGGCTTTCCCGGCCCACCTGCCTCGGGGTTCTGGCCCCCGGCCTCGCGGTTCCGCTCGATTCCTGCCCCCCGCCCTCCCGGTTACGGAAAGCCCGGAAGGTTACGCCGGTAACATGAAGGATGGTGAAATCATGGCACGCAGATTCCCGACGCGCAAAATCGAGACGCTGGCCCGCCAGGGCGGCCTGGGCCCGGACGATCCCATGTGGACGGCGGCCGACGACTCCGGCTGGAGCGTCGCCCACGAGGCGGCCGGGCTGGGGAAGCTCCCGCCCGGCTTCGGCATGTGGGGGCTCTCCGACCTTGCGGGGACCACCGTCGCCCACGCAGCCGCCAGGGCGGGCGCCCTGCCGGAAGGATTCCGGCTCTGGGAGCTGGCGGACGCGAAAGGCGTGACGGTGGCCCACCTGGCCGCCCAGGCCGGCCGGCTCCCTCCCGGCTTCGACAGCTGGGAAATGGCCGACCGCAAGGGGAGGACGGTGTGGCACGCGGCGGCCCGGGGGGGATGCCTGCCCGAGGGGTTCGACCGCTGGGAGACGGCCGACAGCAAGGGGTGGACGGTGGCGCATGCCGCCGCCCAGGCCGGCCGGCTGCCTCCGGGCTTCGACAGCTGGGACCTGGAAGACGACGACGGGTGGACCGTGTGGCACTCGGCAGCGGAAGGGGGATGCCTCCCGGAGGGCTTCCGCCGGTGGACGTCGTTTGACATCGGGGGGCGGACGATGGCCCACGCCGCTGCCGGCGCCGGCAGGTATCCCGTGGGGTTCAATGACTGGCTGGCGAGGGACGCCGAGGAGAGGACCGTCTACCACGAGGCAGCCAGGGGCGGATGCCTGCCCGCCGGCTTTGCGAAGTGGGAGCTCCGCGACAGAACGGGCAGGACGGTGGCCCACGATGCCGCCCGTTCCGGGACGCTGCCGCCGGGGCTCTCGCTCTGGGAGACTGCGGACAGCAGGGGGAGGACGGTCGCCCACGAGGCCGCCGTCTCGGGGACTCTGCCCCCGGGGTTCTCGCTCTGGGAGCTTGCTGACCTCCGGGGTAGGACGGTCGCCCACGAGGCCGCCCGTTCCGGGACGCTTCCCGAGGACTTCTCCCTGTGGGAGCTGGAGGACCGCCGGGGCTGGACGGTCGCGCACGAGGCCGTCGCCCACGGGCGCGTGCTCCCGGCCGACTTCCCCCTGTGGACCATGTCGGACCGCGAGGGAAGGACGGTGGCCCACGAGGCTGCGGCTTCCGGAACCCTGCCGGACGGGTATCACCTGTGGAAGGTGACGGACGCCGACGCGAGATCCGTCGCGCACGAGGCGGCGGAGGCGGGGACCCTCCCGGAAGGGTTCGACCGCTGGGACATAATGGACGCCGGGTGGCGGAGCGTGGCCCACGAGGCCGCAGAGGCCGGGACCCTCCCGGAAGGGTTCGGGCTCTGGGGGATGGCAGACGATCTGGGCGCGACCGTGGCCCATGCCGCCGCGTCAAACGGGATGCTGCCCCCGGGCTTCGACGGCTGGGACGCGCGGGACTCGCTGGGGCGGACGGTGGCGCATGTCGCCGCGGAGCACGGATTCCTGCCCGAGGGCTTCGGCCTCTGGGGCATGGCTGACATGGCGGGGAATACGGTGGCCCACGCCTCGGCCATGGCGGGCTTCCTGCCCCCCGGATTCTCCGCCTGGGACATGCGCGACAAGGGCGGGGTGACTGTGCTGCACGCGGCGGCACGGGGCGGCTGCCTCCCGGAAGGGTTCTCCGAGTGGGGGCTCGCCGACGGCGGCGGCTTCACCGTTTTCCACCACGCGGCCCTGGGAGGGCACCTGCCCGACGGATTCAGCCGCTGGGAGCTCCGCTCGCTGGACGGGACGACCGTGTTCCACTGCGCCGCGTTCGGGGGACAGCTGCCCCCGGACTTCGACGCGTGGGATATGGCGAACGACGAGGGCAGGACGGTCGCGCACATGGCGGCGGCGGGGAACCGTCTCCCTGCGGGGTTCGGCAGCTGGGGGCTCGCGGACGACACCGGCTGGACCGTCGCCCACGAGCTTGCCCAGCTCCATGCCCTTCCCCGGGGCTTCGTCCACTGGAGCCTGGCTGACCGGAGCGGGACGACGGTCTTCGACGTCGCCCTCGACAACTGGACCTTCCCGCCCGGCCTCACGCGGAAGGAGATGCTGGGCGTGGCGGGCGAGAGAAATGTGAGGAAGATGGCCCGCGCCGGCTACAGGTTCAGGAAGGACCCCGCAAGGCCCGGCAGTGCCCGCCCCTGACGGGCCGAGTCAGGCGGGTTGCCGTCAAGTGAAGGAGGGAGGCGAGCGGTACGGGACGCGGATAACGAGGGGGGCCCGGAGGATGGGCACCATGGCCCCGGAGGAAGTGCTCAATTCGAAGGCGGGGAGAGATACACAATGCCTTGGCACGGTATTTGCTAAATAATCGGGGACATTTTTATTGCCCTTTCACGTGAATATGAACGGATGGGGCGCTGAGCCGGCGAAGCCGGCCGGCTTTGGCTCCGGTGGCCCGCCAGCCCCTTATTCGCCCATGATGTGCCTTCAGAATGATAAGGCACGGCTTGGTGCGGTTTGAGCCCAAGTTTTTTTATTAAGGTCCTGCGCCCCTCATTCGGTCATATTTACGTGAAAGGGTAATGTCTTGTCCTGAACGACTGGTATGTTGCCCTTGAACACCTTATCAGACGGCATGTCCTCGGGGATATCCTGAGTAGTCCCTTACCCGGGATTGACCTGAAACCTGAAGCCAAGGCACTTGCAACTGAGGAGGAAATATCATAGGATAATTTTTAAAGACTTTGATGTCAGGTGTCGCATGTCGGTCACGAAAGACGTCATGGCGAAGGTAAGCCGGAATGGATTTTAATCTCGAACTCGAATGTTGCGCGGAGGGATAATGGAAACGAAACAGTTAACAGAAACGGAAGAGTCAACGGAAATGAAACAGTTAACGCTAGGCGATCTGTCTTTTCAGCGAATTCGTGAGGGTAATTATATCTACGCCGATAAGACCGAGTATATCTACAACATGCTTGCTGGCAACCGTTTCAACAATTGCTTCCTGTCCCGTCCTAGACGATTCGGCAAGACGCTCCTGCTCACAACTATCAGGGAACTGTTCCAGGGCGACCGCGAGCTTTTCAGGGGGCTGTGGATCGACAATAGCGACTACAAGTTCGAAAGGCACCCGGTCCTGGACTTCACCATGACCTATATAAATGTGGACACCAAGGACAAACTTATAGGCAGGATCATGGAAGACCTGGAGAGTTTCGCAGTCATGCATGGGGTGACCTTAACCTCGAAATACCTTGACAAGATGTTTGAACAGCTTCTCAAGGGCATATGCGAAAAATACGAAGCTCGCGCGGTTATACTGGTTGACGAGTACGATGTCCCAGTAACCGATCATTTGAGGGATGAAGACGTTGCCAGGGGCAACATAGATGTTTTGCACAGTTTTTACAGATCCTTGAAAAGCTTCAGTGATTACGTTCACTTCGCCTTTGTCACAGGGATCTCCAGGTTTGCAATGGCCGCTCTGGATTCCGGACCAAACAATTTTACGGACATCTCGCTCCTGCCAGAATTTGCCGCGATCTGCGGCTTCACTATGGACGAAATGGACACAATTTTCGGAGACAGGTACGTCGACACTCTGGACATTCTGATATCCGAAGGCAGAATAGACAGGAACGCCGACATCGCCGCGATGAAAAATAAGATTGAGTATTATTACGACGGCTACAACTGGCTCGGTAAAGATCGTGTCCTGAATCCATTCTCTTTAATCAGATTTTTCTTCCATAAAAAATTCGGTACCTTCTGGCCAAAGTCCGGAAAGCCGTCTCATCTGTCTGAGCTGGTAAGGGAAAAT
Source organism: Deltaproteobacteria bacterium (assembly GCA_031263525.1). Classification (GTDB taxonomy): domain Bacteria; phylum Desulfobacterota; class Desulfarculia; order Adiutricales; family Adiutricaceae; genus JAIRZX01. The sequence goes on from JAISFP010000149.1 coordinate 17,830, forward strand.
CCTCTGGACTACATCCGGCCGAAACTTGTCGCCATCGGTGAAGGAGAAATCACTGACGCAGAACTTAGCGTGCTTAAGCCAGTCCCTGTCCTGTTTCATAGCGGCTATTTGACTATCGATCGTCCAATGACCAAAGACGAGATCATACAATATAAAATTGACAACAAAGAACTGCCAGACAACAAAGATCTGCTGTTCGCAGAAGACGATGACGATGAACAAAAATTCATCCTGAAAATATCCAACAGGGAAGTGGCCAAGGGTTTTGAATATGCACTTTTCCATAGTGCTTTTGACCAGAAAGATAAATTTTTTGGAAATTTTGCAAAAAAATTGCCTGTTGCCCTGTTGAATAACAACTCCAAAAAGACGGCCAGTCTGTTTCATGACCTTCTTGCAGCAATCTCTTTCGAACAACACGAACCAAGCGAAAAACATTACCATGCCGTGCTTCAGGCTGCGATTATCGCCACTGGACTAGAGGTCATTGGCCAGGCGTCAGGATCGCAAGGCAAGTCGGACATGTCTGCATTTTTTAAGAACACTCGCGTTGTGATCGAGGTAAAATACTGCAGAACTGGCCAGAACTTCGCAGTCGACATAAACCAGGCCGAGAAGGAACTTGCAGCCGCCCTCGATAAGGCTGCCGACCAGATAAAATCGAAAGACTATGCGGCGCCTTTCAGGGTGGCCGGAAAGAATCTTGTTGGCGTAGCCATTGCAGTTCGGGGGCGTGACGAGGTCGCTGTTCGCTTCATTGAGCCCTAGGGATTCCATAGTGAACTTCTTGTGATCTCGATAATTTTCGGTGAGGATTTATAGTTTTGCTTTGGAGAAATGGCTTTCACAACGATTGTATTGACAGCTGGGCATAGATCAAAGGATTTGACATCGGATTTTATCGAAATAGAATCCAACAATTTTCATGATTTTCAATCCTATTACGCTTCCGGATAAATATTAGAAAATGTTGAAAGCTTTTCCCACATTATGGGAGCGTGTCATGGCAAAGAGATGCCAGAGCTGGGGTCTTGCACTGATTTCTCACCCCTGGAACGATAGCCAAAATTATAACATTTAACCGAACTCGTAATAGTTGAATGCAAGCGATTTTTGGATATGCCTGGAGGCGCCGCAACTAATCTGTACGCTTGTCCGGGGTTAGATTGTCCCGTCTATTCCACTCCTGCGCAACAAATATGATGTTTGTAACTGAAAATAATATAAACATTCTTTATGTTAAAATAATAATGAATGTCGCAACCGGAATATATTATTACTTGGTCACGTAAATATGAACGAATGGGGGGACAGCAGGGAACCTTGTGGGGCAGGTGAGGGAGGGGCCAGCTCGCCGCATTATTAGTTCATTTGCATGAAAAAGAAGAATATTCGGAATGTAGGGTGAATTATGCAGAGTTATATGTTTATGATTTTTTATGACTATACAAAATGTAGAAAACAGGTAACCATTCAGTTACCCAGCTATTGAGGACATTTTTCGGGGGGCGAGAGCCATGGCGAGGAACCTTTGAAGTTGAAGAGTCAACTGTTGATACTTCATGTGGGGGTAAATAGTATCAATCGAGGGTGTTTAGTTTGGTTAAGTTCCCTCTGTTGGGTCCCAATTGGGATGTACCT
>JAISFP010000515.1 GCA_031263525.1 Deltaproteobacteria bacterium
GCCTGTCCTGGACCAGGAGGACGGGCGCTCTGGACCGGGAGGAGGAGCGTTCAGGACCAGGGATGAGGATGATTCTGGGTCCTGCCGTAGTTTCCCCTGCTTTCGCCCGTGAACAGATACTGTTAAACTTAGGCCGGCACCTGGGCGGAGGCCCTCCGGAGCGCTGCCTTCCCCGCGCGAATCCCTGTCCCGCCGTCTCAGGAGGCCGCCCCGGAACAGACGCGATGTTCTGAGGGGCGGGCCGCGGCATGAAACTGACCCTCGAATGCAGAAAGGGCGCACCGTCAGGCGCGCCCTTTCTGCAGTGCCGGTCTGAGCTGAGTTCGCAGGGATCCGGGACCCGTGCAGGCGTCCCCAGCCCGTCCCCGCGGAAGCCCACGGCCTTCACCCCCGGAAGCCGCCTGGCCGTCCCATCCTGAAGTGACCTGCACGCTCCCCGGAAGCCGTCCGGCCTTCCCGCCCGGAAGCCGCCTGCCTGTCCCCGCGACGCCCCCTTCCCCGCCGGGGCGGGGAAGGGCGAGCGTGACGGACGGGGCGGAAGGAAACGCGGGAAGGCCGCGAAGGCCGGAAGGCAAGGAGGCCGGGAAGGCGCTGGAGCCTGTTGCCTAGTTGTCGTAGAAGGGCTTCAGGTGCCTGCTCCTGGAGGGGTGCTTCAGCTTGCGGATGGCCTTGCTCTCGATCTGGCGGATGCGCTCGCGGGTGACGGAGAACTCCTGGCCGACCTCCTCCAGGGTGTGGTCGGTCTTCTCCCCGATGCCGAAGCGCATGCACAGGACCTTGGCCTCGCGGGCGGTCAGGGTCGAGAGCACCTTCTGGGCCTGCTCGGAGAGGTTCAGCTTGATCACCGCCTCGGACGCGGAGACGTTGTTCTGGTCCTCCACGAAGTCCCCCAGGTAGGAGTCCCCGTCGTCGCCGATGGGGGTCTCCAGGCTGATGGGCTCCTTGGCGATCTTCATGACCTTGCGGACCTTCTCCACGGGGAGGTCCATGGCCATCGCGATCTCCTCGGGGGTGGCCTCGCGGCCCAGGGTCTGGACCAGGGAGCGGGAGACCCTGACCAGCTTGTTGATGGTCTCGATCATGTGGACCGGGATGCGGATGGTCCGCGCCTGGTCGGCGATGGCCCGGGTGATGGCCTGGCGGATCCACCAGGTGGCGTAGGTGGAGAACTTGAAGCCGCGGTTGTGGTCGAACTTGTCCACCGCCCGCATGAGCCCGATGTTGCCCTCCTGGATGAGGTCCAGGAACTGGAGCCCCCGGTTGGTGTACTTCTTGGCGATGGAGACGACCAGCCGCAGGTTCGCCTCGATGAGCCTGGTCTTGGCGTTCGCGGCGCTGCGCTCGGCCTTCCCCACGTCCTGGATGATCCGGGAGAGCGACTCGTAGCTCATGTTCCACTCGGCGGAGAGCGCGTTCATGCGGCCCAGGGCCTCGCGGGCCTCGGCGATGCGGCCCTCCAGCTCCGGCATGAGCTTGAGCATCTTGCTGCGGCGGGTCTTCATGATCCTCGTGAGCTCGGAGGGGTCCTCCGGGAAGAGGTCCTTCAGGTCCGTGAGCGAGCACTTGGAGTCGGACTCCAGGGCCGCCACGATCTCCCTGTGCTTGACGTACTCGCGCTCCCACTCGCGGAGGCGCACCACCATCTGGTCGAACTGGCGCTTCTCGAGCTTCAGGGACACGAAGTCCTTCTCGATGGCGTCCATGTGGTTGCCCTTGGTCTTGTTGATCTGGCGCTGGCGCTTGACGTCTGAGGTCCTGCCGTCCTCCCTCTCGACGCTCTTCATGTAGTCGGCGTGCTTCCTGGCCCTGTCGAGGATCTTGGAGATGGTCCGCATCACGGCGTCGACCCTGGCGGCCTGGTCGGACCCGCCGTCGTCGTCGTCCGCGACGTCCTTCACGATGTCGCGGAGGCGGATCTCGCCGGCCTGGAGGCCGCTGTAGATGTCGCGGATGGCGTCCAGGGCCACGGAGGTCTTCATGATCTCCTTGATGACGTCCCTCTCGCCCTTCTCGATGGCCTTGGCCAGCTCCACCTCGTCCTCCTTGGTGAGGAGGCTCGCGTGGCCCATCTCCTTCAGGTACATCTTCACCGGGTCGGTGATCTTGGAGTTGGCGTCCAGGCGGTCAATCTCCCGCTCGCCGGCCTTGGAGCCCTGGAAGCTCTTGTCCGCCTCGAGGAGATCCGCGTCCTCCATGGTCTGCAGGTCGATGTCGTCGTAAATGGACGAAATGACCTCCTCAAGCCTGTCCGGCTCCGACAGGCTCGACGATATCGTCTCGTCCAGATCCCCGAAATCGAAGGCGCCCTTGACGCCGGTGGCGGGGCTCGAGCTCTTTATAAACGAGTTCCTGGTCACCTTTACCTCCCGTGTGGCCCCCCTGTGCGGGGGCGCTCAAATGCGTTAAGGCGTCCCGCGCGCCCGTGGGATCGGGGCGCGGGGCCGGCCGGGGGCCCGGCCGCCGTGAATCCGGGTCAGAACGGATCCCGGGGGCGGGGCTCCGGCCACAGGCCGGAAAGGGCCGCGCCGGGCCCGGCACCGGGATGCCTGGGCAGGGCGCGGGGCCCCCGCGGGCGCCTTGGCGGCGTCCGCGGCAATGCTTTTGTTCTCGTGAGACGTCTGCCGGCAGAAGCGCGTGCCGCGGGTCCCGGCAGGCCGGGAGGCGGGCCGTGCCCCGGGGCGGCGCTCCTGGAGGAGCGGCCGGGCGGCGGTACGTCGGGGCGGGGGCCGCGGGATCGCGGCGGCGGCGTGACGCGGGACACCGCGGGAAAGGTCCCGGACGCCCGGGAAGCCGGGAGTCCCCCCATGCCCGGGAGGCAACCGGATCCGGGGGATGACCGGAAGCCATGGGCCGCGGGAAGCGGGACGCGCCGGGTGCGACCGGACGCGGCCGTCCGGTGCCGAGGGCGCAGGATCCCCTCGATGGAGGCGGCGGGCCCTCCCGGCCCAGATCCGGGCCGGGGCGGAACGGGGCGCCGGCCTGGGCAGGCCGGATCCTCTCCGCCGGGCGGCCGGGCGCGGCACCGGTCGTGCCCGCTGGCCCCTGGGCGGGGGTGCGGGTCGCGCGGAATCCCCCGGGAGGCAGATCAGCCGGGGAATCCTGGGGGGCCGTCCCGCGGGGGCGGGCCGGCCTATGTGTCCGGGGCGGTCGCCCCGGGAAGGGTCCGGACGGGGTCTGGAGTGGCCCCGGACGGGCATGCCCCCGGGGCTTAGGGACCCCGGGGGTCTTCGGGGCCGGGGTCGGGGGAGAACCCGGCCTGATGCGGACGCCGGGAACCGGTGTTCCCGGACGAAGGGCGCCGGAGGGAGTGCGCTCCGGACGAATGCGGTCCCCGGAGGAATGCTCCGGGCTGCCGGGGACGAGGATCCCCGGGCTGGGGATGCCGGAGACGGAAGGCTCCGGCGGAGCCCGTTCAGGAAGCCAGTGCCTCCGGAAGGGGCGGGAAATTCAAAGGGGCGAGAAGGCCTTTCGACCGTGAGGCAGCAGGCACCGGGGCCTTGCGGGCCGGAAGGCGCCGAAGGGCGGGGGCCAGCCGGCAGGGAGTCAGCAGAAGGCTGGGGGCCTTGCGGGCCGGAAGGCGCCGAAGGGCGGGGGCCAGCTGGCAGGGAGTCAGCAGAAGACTGGGGGCCTTGCGCGCCGGAAGGCGGCGGAAGACTGGGGGGCTTGCGGGCCGGAAGGCGCCGAAGGGCGGGGGCCCAGCGGGCAGGGAGTCAGCAGAAGACTGGGGGGCTTGCGGGCCATGCGCAAACGGAAGACTGGGGGCCTTGCGGGCCGGAAGGCGGCGGAAGACTGGGGGCCTTGCGTGCCACGAGCAAACGGAAGTCTGGGGCCGGCGAGGCCATGCCGACCGGGAGGCCCGGTTGCCGTGAGGACGTCCGGGCGCACGAGGCGCACCAGTGTCTTATCGGCAGGGACGGCCCGGCAGTTGGCGTTTAGCCAGGGGAGCAGGACGCGGCCGGTCGCCGCAGGCGGCTCGGGGCATGGGCAGGGAAGAGGGTTGCCCGCAGAGGAGCGCGTAGGCCAGACGGCCGTCAGCGGAAGGAGCCTCGCGGGGGCGCCGGCGCCAGCCGGGCGGAAACTCGTCGGGAAGGAGGCAGTCAAGGGGTGACAGTCAGCTGGGGCCGTGAGACGGGAAGGCGATTCGGCTGGCCGGAAGGAATCTGCCCGAGGCTAGTCGGCGGGATAGAGGAGGCCGGGACCGGGCGTCACGGGGCCGGGGGGCAACGGGACGGGGCAGCCGGCGGGAGAAGAAAGGTCCGGGGGGCCGCGAGGGCCGTGAAGGGCGGGCGCTGGCGGCCGCGAAGGGCCGCCGGAAGGAGAAGTTCATGAAGTCGCGGGCCGTCAGGCTCGGAGCGGACAGGCCTCGAGGGCATGTCCGGGCCGGGGAGCCGGAGGGCGGAGAAGCCGGGGCCGGGAGGCCGGGGAAAACGGAAAGGGGGGCATGGGGGCCGGAGAAACCAAAGCCGGGGAGGAGACCTGCGACCGGAAGGCCGAAAAAGCCGGGGGCCGGGAGGCCGCGGAAAGCGCGGGGCCGGACGGCCTGCTTAAGAAGCGGTCCGGAGGCCGGGGGAGCCTAGAGACGGGGAGGAGGCCCGCGACCGGAAGGCCGAGGAAGCCATTGGCGCGGAGGCCTGATAAGACGGGGCCGGAAGGCCGTGGAAAGCGGGAGGCCGGACGGCCTTTGTCAAGAAGTGGCCAGGAGGACGCGGAAGAAGGGGCAGGCCGCCGGAAAGCCGGAAGGGGGCCCTGGTCAGGACGAGGGGAAGCCGCCCAGGTGCTCGGGGGCGTTGACCCAGTAGCGGAGGTCCTCCAGCTGGGCATGGAGCTCGTCAATCTCCCTCTGGAGATCGGCCCGCTGCTCCCGGATGGCGGCCAGCCGCGCCAGGTTCCCCTGGCTCTCGGCGGCCCTGAATTCGGAGGCCAGCTCCTTCAGGCGGGCCTTGTTCGACACCTCCAGGATTCTTTTCAGGAAGATCAGGGCGTCCATCTCGGCCATGCGGGCATTCAGGGCGGGCCCCATGGCGGCCGCCCTGGCGATCATCCCGCCGGCGGGGCCTTCCCTGAACAGGTCGAAGAGCTTCGAGAACTGCACCGTGCCGTCCTCGCGGTAGAGTTTCAGGAGCTCCCCGGCCAGGGACTCGGAGTGGCCGTCCGGCCAGCGCCCGTCCAGGCGCTCCACGAGAGGCATGAGGAAGGGGTTCGAGAGCGCGAGCTCCAGGAGGTTCTCGACGGCCGGCTCGAGCCTCTGGCCGGGCTGGCCGTCCCGGACGAACGGGGCGCCGGGCCCGCCGGAGGTCCCGGCAGGCTGCGGGGGCGACTCCAGGCGGGCCTTCACGCCGATGGGGAGGGAGTCGGGGCTGATGCCCAGTCGGGAGGCGAGGGCGTTGCGGAGGATCTCGGCCTTGGCCGGGTCGGTCACCTCCCTCAGGAAGATCTTGGAGTCGTCCACCGCGGCGGCCTGCGCCCCGGGGGAATCGCCCCGGCCGTGGACGATGCAGTCGCAGGCGTAGTCCAGGGCGGTGGGGGCGGCCTCGGCAAGCGACATGAGCGCCTCCGGGCCGTACTTCCTGACGAAGGTGTCGGGGTCGTGCTCCTCGGGGAGGATGACCGCCCTCCCGTCAAGGCTGGCGTTCTGGAGCTTGGGGAGCGCCTTCTTCGCCGCCTCCCGGCCGGCGGCGTCCCCGTCGAAGAGAAGGTAGATCTCCAGGCCGGAGCCGCGGAGGAGGTTCACCTGGGTCTGGGGGAAGGCGGTGCCCATGGCGGCCACCGCGTAGTGGACGCCGGCGGAGTGGAGGGCAATCAGGTCGAAGTATCCCTCCACTATGAATATCATGCCCGCGGCCTCCAGGAATGGGGCGGCCTGGTGCATGCCGAAAAGGATCTTCCCCTTGTTGAACACGGGGGTGGTGTCGGAGTTGACGTACTTGGCGGGCTCCCTGGGCGGCCCCCCGTCCTCCGACTGGACGGGCTGAGGCCTCAGTCCGGGTATGTCCAGGATCCTGCCCGCGAAGGCCACCGCGTTCCCCCTGGCGTCCTGGACCGGGATCATGAGCCGGCCCCGGAAGACGTCGTAGAGGCCGCCTATGTCCCTGCGCCTGGCGAGCCCGGCGTCCACCAGGGCGTCCTCGGGGAACTTCTCGAAGAGGAGCTTCCTCGCGAGCCAGTCCCACTGGCCGGGGCTGAACCCCAGGCGGAAGGACTGGACGACGTCGTTCGTCACCCCCCTGGAGCGGAGGTAGTTGCGGACCGGGAGGCCCTCGTTGTCCCAGAGGCGCTCCTCGTAGAGCTCCGAGGCCCTCTGGATGACCGCCTTCAGGAGCTCGCGGCGCTCCCGCGTGATGGCCGTCCCGTCCCGTGGGCCCTCCTCCTCCGGCAGGTCCACCCCGGCACGCTGCGCCAGGAGGCGCACGGCCTCCGGGAAGCTGACGTTCTGGGTGTTCTGCACGAAGCGGAAGACGTCCCCGCTCGCCTGGCATCCGAAACAGTAGTAGAAGCCCTTCTCCGGACTCACGGTGAAGGAGGGCGTCCTCTCGGCGTGGAAGGGGCACAGGCCCACGTATCGGTCCGGGCCGGACCGGCGCATGTCCACGTGGTCCTGGACCACGGTCAAAAGGTCGACCGCGTTCCGGACACGCTCCAGGGTCTGTGCAGAGAAGTAAGGCAAGCGGCACGGCTCCCGGCCCCGGGCGGACGCGCCCCGGGGGCAGCCCCCGCGGGCGGGGCGGAAAGGCGGACGGTCTGGGCCAGGTGGGCCAATCCGCCCGGGTCAGGATGGAAGGCGGGCCGTTGAGGCTGGTCTGGCAAGGGGGGCCGGGGGCCCGGAGGGGCCCCGGCCCGGGGAGGCGGACGGCGCGGGACACGCCTGGTGCCGGGCGGCGGGGGGGGGCCGGGGACGGAGCCGGGCGGGCGGGAGCCCGTTTCGGCACGGTCCGGGGCAACCTGGGAAGACGTTAAGCTAATATTAAGGCAAAAAAACCGAAAAGCAAGTACCTTTCAAGAAATAATTTCGGTCGCCCGATAACTTAGTTAGAGGGCCGTCCGGGTCCCGTGCTGGGCCGGAGCGGCCCGTCAGGCCTGGAACCGGCCTCCCAGGCCGTTTCCGGCCTCGGGGACCGTTACCGGGACAGGCCCGGGAAAGGGGGGGCCGGACGCCTGCGGGACGCAGGCAACCGCCCGGCGGCGGGACCGCGGGGCCCGAAGAAACCGGCCACGGTGGGCCGCGGAACCCGAGAGAACGGCCCCGGACGGGGCCATGAACCGGCGAACGGTCGAGAACGGCACAGGAAGAGGCCGATGGACCGGCTGAAGAGGCCCCGTATGGGGCCGGCGGACCGGCGGGAAAGGCCCCGGAGAAGGCCGGGACGCCCGGAAGGACGCCCCGAAAGGCTCCAGGAGAGGCAGTGACCGCGCGTCCGGCGAAGGGCCGGGGCACGGCCTCTGGCCTTCCGCGCGGGCGTAAACCGACCCGGCGGGGCACGAGGCCGCAGAGGATCCCGACGGCACCCCGCCGGGGGGGGCCGAAGGACCAGAACACAGCCGCAAGCGAAGGTAGGATCTTTATGACCGCGCCTGAAAGCCGCCGGATCCCGGAGGGGCCCGTCGGCTGCCAAACAAATAATAAGACAGAAAGTCCGCCTGTCAAGGGCTATGCGGAAAGATCCCCAAGAAATTGGGCTTCCGGACGCCCGACCGGCCACGAAATTCCCCCGGGAAGCCCGAAAAACTGCGTTCACGGGGCCTCAGAAGGCTTCCTGGCACCCCCCGGTGGCCCGGAAGGCCTCGCCGTGGACCTCCGGCACGGGCCGTCCAGCGGCCTCCTGCCCGAGCCGACCCGGGGCCTCTGCCCCGGGCTCCAGCGGACCGGCCGTCCCGGCCTGCCGGCTGGCCCCGGACCCGCCCGCTTCCCAGGGGCAGCGGATCCGCTCCCGCTGTCCTTGCAAATCCTGGGCCTAAAACCGGCTGGTGAAGCCGCCGCCTCAGGGCGCCTCCCAGAGCCCGCTGGTGAAGCCGCCGCCTCAGGGCGCCTCCCAGAGCCCGCTGGGGAAGCCGCCGCCTCAGGGCGCCTCCCAGAGCCCGCGGGGGAAGCCGCCGCCTCAGGGCGCCTCCCAGAGCCCGCTGGGGAAGCCGCCGCCTCAGGGCGCCTCCCAGAGCCCGCTGGGGAAGCCGCCGCCT
>JAISFP010000437.1 GCA_031263525.1 Deltaproteobacteria bacterium
CATGATGGCCGGTCAAAGGCCGGAAACGGGCTGGTCAGAGGCCGGCCAACGGCCAGTCACGGTCCGGCCCGGCCCCTGCCTTTTTCTGGATCAGGGGGGCGGCGGTGCGGAAGAGGACATGGCACAGATTCTCCAGGAGACATGGCGCGAGCAGGAGCATGAGGATGCCCAGGGAGTAGAAGTACAGGGGCGTGAAGATCCCTGACGACCCCTCCCGCACCATCCTCGAGACCTCTCCTTCGAGGATGGCATCCTCCGCCATCGGGCGGAGCACGTCGCAGAGCACGGCCGCGTCGCTCACGGCGCCCGCCAGCTGGGCCTCCTTCACCTGCATGGAGAAGAATTCCTTCAGGAGCCCGCTCACCCGGCGGCGGGCGGGGTACAGAACGCGGGCGTAGGCGGGATCGGACCCGATGCCTCCGTACGCGCCCTCCGCTGCGGCGTCGGTGGCCACGCGGGCTATCTCCAGGAAAGCCTCCTCGCCCATGCCGGAGCCGCGGACCTTGTCCGCAACCTCGGCCAGGACGGCGTCCACGCTGTTCGCGGCCATTCGGTCCACAGCTGCCTTGTCCGAAGCTATGAAGTCCATAGTGAGATGTGCCATGCCGATGACGGCGGCTATGGCAGCGAAGCCACCGGCGAAGGCCACGGGCGTCCAGACGTACTCCAGCTTGGCCGTGAAGCCCCAGAGCATGGACGGCCTCTTGAAGAAACCCCTACGCCGCAGGAACATCACGGCAAGAACACCTGCCACGAGGCCCAGGGCCCCGCCGCAGAACAGGTAGGGTTGGAGGTCCTCCAATCGGAAGGCGAAGGCGGTCTCCATGGCGTCCCTCGGGAGACCCTCCGGCCTAAGATCGCAGCCTCCGGTCTCGGGTGTTCGCTCCGGCGCGGGAGAGCCCAGGCGGGAGCCGTTGGAAAATTAGCGCCGCGCCTGCGCGAGGGTCACGGCGGTCGTCATGCCTCTGTCCGCAGCAGGCCTGTCCCGGAGTTGCGCCTGGCTCGCCCAGGACAAGCCCAAAAGTTGCGGCTGGCTTGTCCCTGGCTACACCAGGCTGCCCATAGAGTTGAACCTGGCCTGCCCCAGGCTTGCCTCGAAGTCGCGCCTGGCTTTCACCTGACTTGCCCCTGGCTTACGCCTGGCATGACACCCGGAGGCGGCGGCAGGGCATGGAGCTTGAATCGAACCTGGCCCTGAAACCGACAGCGGCACGACGCGGAACTCAATCCCGCCGAATGACGACAGACGACTGCACGGCCCAGAAAATTTTGTCTGGAACGACGTAAGATATACGCCTTTCCTCAAGCTCAACAGATACCTCCAGTGTAGATTCCGCGACATTAACTCTTCATTTCACTATATGCGCTCTGCATTCAGCAGAGCACATTGGCACTTTCGACCAGACGCTGACGGACGATACGTGACGGCAGATGCGACAGTTCCGAATGTGTTGCCAAAAAGCAGACATGGCTGCCAAATAAAATTTCAGACAATCCGTTTAAAATGTAAACTTTTGATAAAATTTTTACATTACCTAATTAATTTATTTGGATATCTACAGACAAATGAAATCAACATCTTTTTGAATTCAATTTATATGAACAATGTATTAAACGTCTCAGAAAATAAACTCAGGACAGAACTTTCAAAAACATCATGATTCTGAACTTTCGCCTGCCATGCCAGAGGCGCGTTGCAGGGCGTTCCGGAAAATGATTCGAATTATGAACCTTGCCTGCGAAGAATTTTCGCAGGGCGAACAAGCCGACCAAAGCAACCGCGGCAAGACTCGCCGGAAGCGCCGACACATGCTGAACCGCTCGCCGTCCGGGACAGCGGCGGACGAAGCGAATGAAACGGATGAAGCCGGACGAAGCGAATGAAACGGTTGAAACGGACGGCCCGTGACAGTTCCCGGCAGCTCCGGACGGCTCCGCACAAGGCCGGATGAAGGCGACCGCCAGGAACAACTCAGGATGAATCGGCAGCCAGGGGACGGCGCCGCACGAAGCCGCACGGCAACGGAACCTGCGCTGACGGCACGGATGGGCCCCGGCCGGGGCGGCGTCCCTCGCGGACGCCGTCCCGGCCGCATGCCGCCCCGCACAGGCGCCGCCGGCGCCCGTCCGGCGATCTCCACGCCGCGTCCGGCCCCTAGAACGGCCGCTTGATGACGGACGAGTTGCCCAGCTCCTCCTCGATCTGGAGGAGCCTGTTGTACTTGCAGATCCGCTCGCTCCGGCAGAGGCTCCCGGTCTTTATCTGGCCCGAGCGGGTAGCCACCGCCAGGTCGGCTATGAAGGTGTCCTCCGTCTCGCCGGAGCGGTGGGAGATGACCGTCGAGTAGCCGGCCCTGTGGGCCCTGTTGATGCAGTCCAGGGTCTCTGTCACCGTGCCTATCTGGTTCACCTTGATGAGCACGGAGTTCGCGACGCCGCTCTTGATTCCCTTCTCCAGGCGGTTGATGTTGGTGACGAAGATGTCGTCCCCCACGAGCTGGCACTTGGCGCCGATCTCCTCGGTCAGGTGCTTCCAGCCGTCCCAGTCGTCCTCGGCCAGTCCGTCCTCGATGGACTTGATCGGGTACTTGCCGAGCCAGCCCTTGTAGAGCCCGGAGAGGTCCTGGGCGGTGTGGACGCTCTTGTCGCCCTTCTTGAAGACGTACTGCTTCTTCTTGGAGTCGTAGAACTCCGAGGCGGCCGCGTCGAGGCAGATGGCCACGTCCTTCTCGGGCTTGTAGCCGGCGGCCTTGATGGCCTTCACGATGGCGTCCAGGGCCGCCTCGTGGCTCTTGAAGTCCGGCGCGAAGCCGCCCTCGTCGCCCACGGTGGTGGCCTGGCCGTCCTTCGCGAGGATGCCCTTCAGGGCGTGGTAGACCTCGGCCCCGCAGCGGAGGGCCTCGGCGAAGGAGTCCCCGAAGAGGGGCATTATCATGAACTCCTGCATGTCGAGGTTGCTCGACGAGTGCGCGCCGCCGTTCACGACGTTCATCATGGGCCTGGGGAGCTCGAAGGCCCCCGTGCCGCCCAGGTAGCGGTACAGGGGGAGCCCGGAGGTCCCGGCCGCGGCCCGGGAGATCGCCATGGAGACGGCCAGGATGGCGTTCGCGCCGAGCTTGGACTTGTCCGGGGTGCCGTCCAGGTCGATCATGAGGGTGTCGATGGACGCCTGCTGCAGCGCGTCCCGGCCCACCACGGCCGGGGCTATCACGTCGGTCACGTTCTTCACGGCCTGGATCACGCCCTTGCCGTTGTAGCGCTTGGGGTCCTTGTCCCGGAGCTCCAGGGCCTCGTGGCTCCCGGTGGAGGCCCCGGAGGGCACGGCGGCGCGGCCCAGGTAGCCGTCCTTCAGCCACACGTCCACCTCGATCGTGGGGTTGCCCCGGGAATCCAGGATCTCCCTGGCCAGCACGTCCTGAATCGTCATTGAACACCTCGCGTCTGGGGCCCGTGAGGGCCGGAATGCCCCCTGAGGGGGCTTAAGGGTTGATTTGGGATGCCGCAGGCCAGGGGCCCGCCAGGGCCGGAGACGCGGCAGGCCGGGGCCCGGCCGGGCCTGTTCCGCGACAGGCAGTGGCCTGAGTCTCCGAAGGCCGGCACCCGCCCGGTCCAGTGCCGAGACAGGCGGGAGCCTGAGCCGCCGCAGGTCAGGGCCAGCCCGAGCCAGTGCCGCGACAGGCGGGGGCCTGAGCCTCCGAAGGCAGGGGCCCTCCCGGGCCTGAGCCGCAACAGCCGGTGGCCTGAGCCGCCGAAGGCCGGGGCCAGTCCCGCCAGACGGGATTTCAGGCATAGGCCGGCAGGGGAACCGCAGTCGTCCGAAGGCACCGGCCAGAGGCGGTCGGGCAGCAGGAAACCCGGCCTCTCAGCCACGGAAATACGGAAAGCACGACAGGAAACGAAAGGGCTCCTCCCGGCAGGGACGCGCCAGGCACAGGGCCGCGGAAGGCCAGGAAAGCCCGCAGGACCGCGGGGGCCAGGAAGCAGGTCCTGCCCCGGCAGGCCCTTCTGTCCTTCGAGAGACCGACCGAGAAACATTATCCCCTTTCTTTGGACCCCACTCAAGATCTCCGCCGTTTAAAGTCGAGGCACGGCGCTCCGGTCCGCGCGGGGCACGGGTTACCCTTCACGGGCGGCCCCCGGCGCAAAGGGGGTCCTGGACGCGGGGAAGGCAGTGATGCCCCAGGATTCTGGCAAGCCTGAGCCCTGGCCCTGCCCCGCAAGGCCCAGCCGGCCGGACGTGTTCCGGGAGGCGCCAAGCCCGGGCAGGCAGTGCGCTTCCCTCCCCGGACGGAGGGAAATGGGGTCGGCTCAGGCTTCGGGAGCCTCGGTCGAGAAAAGTTCCCATGCCCTGCCCCCTTCAGAAGAAGGAGCCTTACCTGCCCTCACTCATTCGGAAAATGCCTGGACGGTGCCGCCATAAAGGTGAAGACGCCTGCCCTGCCCCCCATTCGAGAGATGCCTGGCCGGTGCTCCATGAAGGAAATGACGCCTTCCCTGTCCCCCCTGACAAGATGTGCCTGGCCAATGCCGCCATGAAGCGAAAGTCGTCTGCCATGTCTCCCAACATGGAAGAGGCACATAAGCTTCCCTCACTCCATGCAATGGTTATGCCTTACCAACTCGGCATTGATGTGCCTGGCATATCAATTCTCTCATAAAATGACGCCTGCCTCCCCCATTCGACTGGCACCCGGCAGTCCCCGCCATGAAGGCAAAGACGCCTCGCCTCCCCCATTCGACAGGCACCCGGCAGTCCCCGCCATGAAGGGAAAGACGCCTGCCATTCCCGCCTTCAGACGAGAGGCACATGGGAGGCCCCGCCATGAAGGGAAAGACGCCTGCCATTCCCGCCTTCAGACGAGAGGCACATGGGAGGTGCCGCCATGAAGGGTAAGACGCCTGCTCAGCCCCTCATCAGACGAGAGATGCATTGTCCTGCCCCCTTCAGAGGCAGGTGCCTCGCTGCCCCTCTCTGACGAGAGGTGTCTGGCCGGTGCCGCCATGAAGAGAAGGACGCCTAACCTGCCCCTCACACCTCGGACGAGAGGCGCATGGTCAGGCCCCCATTCAGAGGCAGGCGCCTCGCTGGCCCTCTCAGAAGAGCTGCGTCTGGCTGGTGTCGCCATAAAGATAAGGACGCCCGTCCTGGCCCCCCCTCTTCAGATGAGAGGCGTCCGGACCACCGGGAAGGCCCTCCTGGCCGAAAAGGCGACCGGTGCCCCTCTCCGGCCATGAAGCCCCGCGCGAGACGTCTCCGAGACGGAAACCGGCAGGCCGTTCGGCAGGCAGGCAGGCCAGTCAGGCCGTCACTGGCCTGAATCCTGGAGAAGCCTGAACTCGTTCCCGTCCACCGTGAGGAAGGCGGGCCTGACCACGTACTCCCCCTCGGAGTCGAAGGAGAACGGGCCCGTGGCCCCGTCCAGCTGTCCCATGCTCAGGAAGTGCCGGGCCATCTCGGCGCGGCCCACGGCCCCGGCCCTGACGGCGGAGCTCACGGCCAGGCCGGCGTCGTGGCCGTAGGCGGCGAACTGGCCGGGGTCGCGGCCGTGGGCGGCGCGGAAGGCGTTCACGAAGGCCTGGGCCTGTGGCCTCGCGGAGAGGACGGTGAAGGGCACGGGGATGACGGAGCCCTTCAGGTAGCGCCCGGAGCTGGCCGGGAGATCCGGGGTGACCCACAGGGGGCTCCCCAGGAAGGTCATGCGGGTGAGGTCGTTGAAGGCCAGGAGGGGCAGGATCTGGGCGATGGCGGGCGCGCTGTCCGGCAGGTAGAGGGCGGTGAAGTTCACCGGGGCCTGGTAGCTCGAGCTCGCCTGCCTGACCGAGCCGGCCCCGGTCACGCGGTCCACCGCCTGCTGGAGCGTCCCGCCCTGGAGGTTGTAGGCCTCCCGGACGGTCACGCGGGCCCCCCTCCGGCCCGCCTCGTCGGCGAAGAAGCCCAGCATGGCCCTGCCGTAGACGTCGTCGGGGTACATGATCCCCATGTCCGTAGCGCCCAGGGTCTGGGAGGCGTAGGCGGCCGCCGCCTCGGCCTGGTGCTTGGGCGTGAAGAAGATCCTGAAGACCTGGCTCCTGCCGCTCGTGAGGCCGAGGCGCTGGGAGACGGCTATGAGCGGCATGCCCGTCAACTGCGCCGCCTGGGCCGCCGCGAGCGACTCGGGGCTGGCGAGCGGGCCCACCACGGCCACGACCTTCGGGTTGTTGGAGGCCTCGTTCACCAGCCTCACTGCCGCCGCCGGCTGGCCGCCGGTGTCCATCTCGAGGACGGATATCGCCCCGCCGGACGCGGCGGCGGCTATCCTCAGCCCCTCAAGGACCTCGGCCGCGAAGCGGGAGTTGTTGTCGCCCGACAGCGGGAGCACGGCCGCGACCACGTTCCCGGTGGGCGCGGGGCCCGTGGAGGCCGCGAAGCCCCCTCCGGGGGCGGAGGCGGCCAGGGGCACCCAGGCTTTGGGATCGAAGTCGGAGTCGGGCGGGGCGGGGAGCGCGGAGCCCAGCGCCGCCTCGACGGACGCGAGAGCCGGCGTCCAGGGGTGCTGGGGGAACCAGGTCCTGAAGTACTGGGCCTGGGCCGCGAAGGTGGCCGTGTCCCCGGCCACGGCGGACTGGTAGGCCATGAACCACACCGCCTCGGGGCCGGGGCTGTTCTGGCCGTAGCGCTTGGCGAACTGGCCCAGCTCGTCCTGGGCCATGTGCCGGAAGCTGGCGTTGAGCCCCTTCTGGGCCGAAAGCTTCACGTCCTGGGCGCCGGACGACAGGGCCGAGGCGAAAGACTCAGCCGCCGCCGGGTACTGGCCCAGCTGCCAGAGGGCGTTGCCCTCGGCGAGCTTCTGGGGGGCAAGCGCGGAGGCCCCCGCCGTCTGGGACCGCTCGATGTTGGCCCTGGCGGTGTCGAGCGCGTCCCTGGAGCGGCCCATCCTGACCAGGAGCTGAGGGAGCCTGTCACGGGCCTCGCGGGCCCTGGCACCGTCCGGGTACTGGCCCGTGAGGGCGGTGTAGCGGTCCAGGGCGGAGGAGTGGTCCCCCGCCATCTCCGAGGACAGCCCCGCCCCGAAGAGGGCTTCCTCGCGGTTCGGGGCGGAGGGGTTGGTCCTCAGGAAGGTCGAGTACGCCCTCTCGGCGCCCGCGAAGTCGCCCCGCCGGAAGGCATCGGCCCCCTGGGACAGGAGGCTTTCCGCAGTCTGGCCGGGCGCAGGCGGCTCCCCTCCCCCGGCATGGGGGAAGGAGACTATGTCCACGCAGGCCGGGAGGAGCAGGGCGGCGGTCGCCAGGGCCAGGAGAAGGAACGGCAGGCGTGACGGAAGCGGGCGGCGGGGGAATCTCTGAGTCTTTGGCATGGGTTTGACGTCATGGCCGCCGGGGAACGGCCCGTGCCCAGCGGGCTTGCGGCCCGGGGCCCGTCCGGCGGCCAGGGGCCGGGGCCTGGGCCGCGGCCCCTGCCGCTTCCGGCGGCTTGGGGTAAGGTATGGTGGGCTCGGCTGGCAGCGCGGGATGCCGAACGGGTAAGGAAACGGGCAGTGTGCCCTCGGAAAGTTCGGCCAGTTGGCAGACTGGACAGGAGCAGCGGCGAAAGCTCAGATGCCCGTGATCAACATGACGGCAGTCAGGAGGACAGGGCAGACGCCTTAAGAAAAGCCAATGCGAAAGTGACGGCAAAGCTAATGCATAAGCGACGACGACGGCAAAGCTAATGCAAAGGCAAATGCGAAAGCCAAGGCAAATGCGAAAGCCAAGGCAAATGCGAAAGCCAAGGCAAATGCGAAAGCCAAGGCAAATGCGAAAGCCAAGGCAAATGCGAAAGCCAAGGCAAATG
>JAISFP010000455.1 GCA_031263525.1 Deltaproteobacteria bacterium
GGCCTCCCGGCGGCGGCCCGGGCATCGCCCTCTCCGGGCCGCCGCCTTCCTTTCGGGTTTCAGGGAGCGGCGGCCATCCCGGAGACGGCTGCCGGAACCGGGCAAGGCCATCATGCAGGGGGCCGGGCCCGGCGGACCGACGCCGAGAGCGGCGGGCCGGACCTGCGAGGGGTCCGGCCCTGCCGGCCCGGCCTGACCGGCCGGACAGCCCTGATCCCCGCCGGAGCGTTCGCGCCGGCCACAGACTGGAGACGCCGGCTTCCGGGCCGGCCAGGAGCCTCTTCGGGGCGCCGCCCTCCCGCGGCGTCCCGGGCATCGCCCTCTCCGGATGCAGTCAGTCCCCGCGTAGGACCGGGGACCCTGCAGGTCCCGGAGAAGGTTGCCGGAACCGGGCAAGGCCATTTTGCAGGGAGCCTTGTCCGGCGGACCGACGCCGCGAGCGGCGGGCCGGACCCCCGACTAGGGACGGGGTCCGGCCCTGCCTGCCCGGCCAGGCCCGGCTGACCGGCCAAGTCCTGCAGACCCTGCAAGGTCCCGAAGACCGGCCTGACCCTTCAGACCCGGCCAGGCCCCGAATACCCGCCAGGCTGCGAAGACCGGACAGGCAAGCCGAATCCCCGGCGGCACGCCGGCGAAGGCTGAAGATCTAGGAAGCCGGGCTTTCGTGCCGGCAAGGTTCTCCGCGGGGAGCCGCCCCCGGGCGGCGCCCCGGACATCGCCCTCTCCGGGCCGTCTGCCTCCTCTGAAGGGGGGGAGGCAGCAGGATCACCCGGAGAAGGTTGCCGGACCCGGGCAAGGCCCATCATGCAGGTAGGCCTCGCCCGGCGGACCGGTGCCGAGAGCGGCGGGCCGGACCCTGACTAACGGACAGGGGTCCGGCCCTGCCGGCCCGGCCAGGCCCTGCAGACCGGCCCGCCCTGCTGACCGACCAAGTCCGGCATACTGGCCAAGTCCAGCTGACCGGCCTGACTGAAGGTATATCGACAATGCGTTACATATGCAGAAGATTAATAACGTCCGCCAGTCATTCTCCCTAGGAGTCTCGTCGGGGTGCCGCCCCAGGGCGGCGTCCCGGGCATCGCCCTCTCCGGACGCAGGCCTCTCCCGTGCAGGGGCGGGGAACCTGCAGACTTCCGGAGACGGTTGCCGGAACCGGCCAAGGCATCTTGCAGGGGGCCTTGCCCGGCGGACCGACGCCGAGAGCGGCGGGCCGGACCCTGTCTAACGGACAGGGGTCCGGCCCTGCCGGCCCGGCCAGGCCCGACAGACCCTGAAGACCCTCCAGGCCCAGAAGATCCGCCAGGCCCCGAAGACCCGGCCGGGCCCCGAAGACCCGCCAGGCTGCGAAGACCGGACAGGCAAGGCGAATCCCCGGCGACACGCCGGCGAAGGCTGAAGATCGAGGAAGCCGGGCTTTCGTGCCGGCTAGATTCTCTGCGGGGAGCCGCCCCCGGGCGGCACCCCGGACATCGCCCTCTCCGGGCCGTCTGCCTCCTCATAAAGGGGGGAGGCAGCAGGATCACCCGGAGAAGGTTGCCGGACCCGGGCAAGGCCCATCATGCAGGTAGGCCTTGCCCGGCGGACCGGTGCCGAGAGCGGCGGGCCGGACCCTGACTAACGGACAGGGGTCCGGCCATGCCGGCTCGGCCAGGCCCGACAGACCGGCCCATGCCCTGCTGACCAGACCGGCCTGTCCCTTCTTACCGGCCAAGCACGACCGGCCCGACCTGACCGGGACCTGCCAGGCACACCAATTCCCCGGCTTTACTGCGGGGAGCAGATGAAAAATGACGCCGGACTTTTGTTCCGGCAAAAAGTCTCTGCGGGGAGCCGCCCTCGGGCGGCGTCCCGGGCATCGCCCTCTCCGGGCCGTCCGCCTCCTTCAAGGGCTGAGGGGGCAGTTGGGCTCACCCGGAGAAGGTTGCCGGAACCGGGCTAGGCCTGCATGCAGGAGGCCTTGCCCGGCGGTCCGACGCCGCGAGCGGCGGGCCGGACCCTTAAGAACGGGAGGGTCCGGCCCTGCCGGCCCGGCCCGGCCAGGCCCGGCAGACAAGGACATGCCTGCCTGCCCTTCAAGACAGGTAACTGTTCAGGTGCCCCTCTTTTGAGGGACTTTTCGGAGGAGGAGAGCCCAGATGAGAACCCATTAATGTTTAAGAGTCAACAATGGATACTTCATGTAGAGGGGAAGAGTTTCTGCAGAGGGCATTTCGATTGAAAAGGCCCCCTGTTGAGCTCCTCTTGGGTGGGCACCTGAACAGTTACCAAGACAGATGGAATCCCCGGCGGCTGGCAGGGGAAGTCTGAAAACGCAAAAGACAGGCAAAACCGCAGGCTGCAAGTAGAGGAATGCAGAAAATGAAAGACGCCGGTCTTTCGTGCCGGCAAGGAGTCTCTTCGGGGCGCCTCCATCGGGCGGCGTCCCGGGCATCGCCCTCTCCGGTCCGTCTGCCTCCCTTAAGGGTTGAGGTGGCAGCGGGGCTCATCCGGAGAAGGTTGCCGGAACTGGGCAAGGCCGCCGGTCATTGGCCGAGCCCGGCGGACCGGTGCCGTGCCAGGCAGGCCGGACCCCTAATAGGGACGGGGGCCCGGCCCTGCCGGCCCGGCCAGGCAGAGGGAATCCCCGTCGCCGCGCCGGGGAATGATGAAGAATCCCCGGCACCGCGCCGGATAGGTGATGATCGAGGACGCCTGGGTTTCGGAGTGGCAAGAAGTCACTGCTGGGCTCCGCCCACGGGCGGCGGCGCTCCGGGCACCGCCCTCTCCGGCTTCAGGCCATCCCCACGCCGACCGGGGAACCTGCTGAGCCCCGAAGAAGCCCGGAACCGCGCCAGGCCATTATGCTGGGGGCCTGGTTCGGCGGACCGGCGTAGCGGGCTGCCTGACCCCTAGGGCGTCCGGCCCGGTCGGCCGGCCTGGGCACGGTATCTCCGGCGTTTTGCCGGATAAACCGTCTCCGGGATTTTGCCGGCTAACCCGTACCGTCTTTCTCGCGTGACGTGAATATCGATGCTCCGGCCGCCAGGCCGGAGAAATCAGACCCGGCCGCCAGGCCGGAAGGATCGGCTACTGCCGCCAGGCAGGTGCCGACCGGACCCGGCCGCCAGGCCGGGAGAAGATCGAGCCCGGTCGCCAGGCCGGGGGAGATCAGCCCCGGCCGCCAGGCCGGGAGGGAATCTGGCAGGGCCGCCTGGCCGGCCAGATCGGGATGCCCCGGCCTCAAGAACCGGGGCGGATCGAAGATTCCCGGGCGCCGCCCCGGGACAATCGACCCCGGCCGCCAGGCCGGGCAGAACGAGATCCCTCCGCCGCCAGGCAGGAGGCGTCTCGGCCCCGGCCGCCAGGCCGGGACGAATCGGGGTCCCCCGCCGCCAGGCAGGCCGGATCCCTGACCCGGCCGCCAGGCCGGGGAATTTGGCCCTGGCCCCAGCCCCGCTGGCGGCCTCGGCCCTGCCCTCCCACGGCCCCGCCTCCCTGCCGGAGACTGGAAGGCGGCACTTCCTCCCGCCGGGAGGGCATCGGGAACCGGAACGGGCATCCTCTCTCGCCCAGCCGGACATCCCGGCCGCGCACTGCCGGCCGGACCCAAGCGCACGGGGTCCGGCCCGGCTGGCCGGCAGACGCCCGACGAAAATGCCTGTCCGCGCCATAACACGCCCGTTTTGACTCTTGGGCGCCCCGGCTCGTGGAAGCCGGGATACATTCCTGCAAGTTTCGATACCCCGTCCGCCAGGCCGGGGGAATCAGCCCCGGCCGCCAGGCCGGAAGCTTCGGCACCGGCCGCCAGGCCGGAACCGAACTGACCCGGCCGCCAGGCCGGGAGAGATCAGGCCCGGCCGCACGGCCGGGAGGGGATCTGGCACGGTCGCCTGACCGTCCAGACCGAATGGCCCCGGCAGCAAGCTCCGGGGCTGATCGAGCTGTCCCGTGCGCCAGCCCGGGGCATCCGAGCCCGGCCGCCAGGCCGGAAGCAGCGAGGGCCCCCCGCCGCCAGGCAGGGGGCACCTCGGACCCGGCCGCCAGGCCGGATGCGGGATCTTCCGTCCGCCAGGCCGGGAGGATCTCGGGCCCGACCGCCAGGCCGGGCAATTTTGGCCAGGAAACCGCGAACGCGGTCCTGGCCCTGCCCTCTCCAGGCCGCCTTCGGAAGGCCGGGAGATTCCGGCGGCGCTCATCCCGCCGGACAGGGCAGCGGGAACCTGTCCGGGCCTCTGGCTTTCGGCCCGGCCAGACTTCCCGGCCGCGTACGGCGGGCCGGACACATGCGCGTGGTGTCCGGCCCGGCGGACCGGCCCGTAACGGCACTTGCCCTCCGGAGCCGCAAATTTTTTTTCATGCAAAGTTCTCTTGCGTTCGATGCCGGACGTCACGCTCCATGATGTGCCTTTCCTTGGCCAGACTGCCGGCTGTCCGGCACGGACGAAAGCCCTAACCGGATTCATGGCATGTCCTGTTGATTCTCATGCTCCATGCCGTATCTTTCGCAGGCCGGGGTGCCGCCGGGACGGCATGGACGTTTCATGGCCGGGAGGGACGGGCCCCCCCGAGGAACCCGCGAGCCATTCCCCGCCCCGAAGGCCCCGGACCGGGACGGCGCCCTGCCCGGACGACCGGATGCGTCATCCCGGACGGACGGCAGCGTCCCTCAGAACGGCCGGGAGCGCCCCCCCGGGCAGAGCCGGATCAATGAGTCGGTCCCAGTCAGGCAGGACAATATAGACGTGCCTGCACGGGGGCGATGAAATCAGCTTGAAAGCGACCCCGGAAAGGAGCCCGCCGTGACCGCCGAAGACCCCGCTGGCCGGAGACATCCCCCGCTTGAGCGGATCCTCCTGGAATGGACGGAGAAAGGGAAGACCAGACGCGTAGTCCTGGACTGCAGCATCGCCGAGAAAGGCAACGGAGAGATCAGGTTCCACTGGCTGGACAGGGCCGGACGCTGCCTCAGCCCCCCAGACGGAGGCGACAAGGGACAGGGCGGCAGGGGAGGCCGGGCCTGACCGGGCTGCGGAAAGGCGCCTCCCAGTCCTGGTCGCCGCGTCATCCCGCCATAAGATGAGACTCTGGCCTGCAGCCATGGCGGAATTAGTCCTGCGACACCGTTCGTGAGGCTCGCCTACTGCCGGAAGCCCGGACACGGTCCTGTTGCACGGTGAGGGCGAAGCCGACGAAAAGCCGGAGGCAGGCCAGGAACCACAGATTGCAGGCCAGGCAGGCGAACGAAGGCCGGGAAGGCGGCCAGGAGTCGGTTAAGTCGGGATGGCCAGAATGCAGGAGGCGGGAAGGCAGGGAAGGCAGGGAAGGCAGGGAAGGCAGGAGCCAGGAGACGGGAGGGCCGGGAAGACGGACTGTTCCGGGGAAGCCGCTTCGTTTGCAGCGAGAGAGCAAAGCCAGGCGAAAAGGCTCAGGCTTTCGAGGGGATGGGGCTTTGCACGCAAACAATCCCCTCCGGGAGCGCAAAATTTAGAGAAAGCTCACCGTTACGCACGAGTTGCAGATGGGAGGACGGCCGGGCAGGGCGCTTGAAGCCCTCCCGGCCGTTTTTGCTCCGGATGGAGACAACTCTCCGGCCACCATCATCCTGCCCCGGGAAAAGAGCAGGCCGGACCTGTTCCTGGGCAGGACTCCAGCCGTACCCGCACTCTGTCAGACCACCCCCGGACAGGCATGGTGACGGAACCACCCTGTTCGTGGGGCGGACACGGCAGGGGAGCCGGCCTCGAAACCCGCCTCACACGGAATGGGAGCCGGCCTTGAAACCCGCCGGACACGGCAGCCGGCTTCTCCGGGAAATGACAAACTCTTACCCTGTATGCAGCTGACAGATGATCAATCAAGCCATATTCCCGAGCCTTCCGGAACCGTCCCGCGAACGGGCCCGCGCCTTTACCTGACCCGTCTGCCCCGCTAAAATGGCTGTCTTATGGGAACCGCAATCCTCCAGACGGCCGAGAGCGTGGCCGGCCTCTACCTGATAGGGCTCCTGGGCTTCGTCCTGTCGGCCACGGGATTCGTTGGTGAGGAGGCCAAGAAGCTATTCCCCAGGCTGGTGACGCAGGTCACCCTCCCCCCCCTCCTGTTCGTGTCGGTGGTGACCGCCTTCACCAGGAGCGAGCTGGGCCAGCTCATCTACGGATCCGTCATCCCGGTGTGCTCGATCCTGGCGGTTTTCGGCCTGATGAGCCTCTACGTCAGGCGTCCCGGGGGCAGGCCCGAGAGGAGGGGGGTCGTGAGCGTGGGTTCCGCCACGTCCAACACCATCTTCATAGGCCTCCCGGTGAACATCGCCCTGTTCGGCGACGTCGCCGTCCCCTACGTGCTCCTGTACTTCTTCGCCAACACCACCTTCTTCTGGACCCTCGGGAACTACACGCTGAGCCTGGACGGGGCCGGAGGCAGGACGGATCTGAAGCGCGACCTCATCTTCAAGGCCCTGCTGTCGCCGCCCCTCCTGGGGTTCCTGACCGGCATCGCCCTCATCCTGGCAGGCGTCCAGCCGCCCCGGTTCGTGCTGGACTCCGCCAGGCTCGTGGGGGGCATGACGAGCCCTCTGGCGCTCCTGTACATAGGCATGGCGCTCTCGGACTCGTCCCTCGCCTCCCTGAAGCCAGACCTGGACCTGGCGATGCTTCTCGCGGGCAGGTTCGTTTTCAGCCCGCTCGCGGTCTTCGTGCTTGCCCAGCTCCTCTTCCCCTCCCTCCCCCCCCTCATGCTGAAGGTCTTCCTGGTCCAGTCGTCCCTGCCCTGCGCCGCCACGCTGGCGCTCATGGCCGCCTACCACGGCTCGGACGCGTCGTTCGCCGGGGTGGGCGTGTCGCTTTCCACCGTGCTGTCGCTCCTCACCATCCCCGGAATCATGCTTCTGTTCGGCTGGCTTGGGATGTAGCCGGCACCTTTGGCCGGAGGTCATGATCCGGGAGGGAAACCCGGGCTGGAATCACGAGGGAAGGCCGCGGACAAAGGGAACGGGAGGGAAGACCCGCCGAAAGGGACCGGGAGGGATGGTCCCGGAGAAAGGGACCCGCAGAGATGGGCACGGAGGGGGAGCCGGACCTGCAGGGGATGTAGGAAGGCGAGGCCGGGCGAGGGTTCCGGAGGCGGGAACCTGGAAGCTGGGACCAGAGAGGGGGGGTGCAGGAGGAGGAGTTGCCGAGGGCAGGCGCGGCCTGATGCCAAGACCTCGTGATGAGCAATATTGTCAGTATACGGTTGCAACTTTATACTATCTATACTGCATGAAGCATACGGATCCGTCCGGGACGTGAAACGTCAAGAAGAGCCGCTGGCGACGGGGGACGGGCGGCCCGACCGGGAGACCTGCCTCCTCCTTCACGGTGCCGCAGGCGCCAAGCCGCTGAAGACCACCGGACGGTGCCCTGCCCGCCGTGACCGTCCGGACCGAAACGACAGGCTCCGGCTCAGCTGACGGACTTGTTCAAAACTCCCTGAAAATCTGTCTTGAAGCCGTCTCTCAGCCCCCGGAACACTCGCAAGGGTCCTCCACGGATTAATCGCTTGAAATTCCCGAATAAATCACCTCTGAACATAATTAATTCCCAGAAAAAACTGAATTAATAACCGTAAATCTCGATTAATTCCCAAAATTCCAAATATCCCCCTGAAAAATCGAATTAATTCGTCAAAAAAATAATGCAAATTAAAAATCAAGAAAATTCCCCAAATTATGAATAAATCCTAGAAAAATCGAATTAATTCCCAAAAATTATAATAAATCCATAAGAAAATATGAATTAATTACCAGCAACTAAATTTACATAAAAAAAATTACACCTGTAAAATCTAATTTAACTCAAAATTAAATCTTTGATAATTCCCTAAAATTCAAATTAATTTATAAAAATTACTTTGCTAATTTCTCAAGATCTGACTTAATTCCCAAAAAAATACGACTTAATTCATCACAACATAGAGTTATGCATTTTATACAGCTGAGCAACACTAATGTTTAATCATAGCGCTACATATTGTATATAATATGTCAAATATTCACAATCTTCGAAACACGGAAAAACTATTCCTGTTGATTTCCTTAATTTTCATTTTTTTTTAAAATTTCGGATGAATTCCAGCGTAAATCAAAATTAATTCCCTGAATATATAATTAATTATTTTAGATTAAATATCTCTCCTTAAAACACTAAATTAATCTACATAAAACCCTGGGGTTATCTCAAAAAAAAAAATCCTATAAATTAAAAATAAATTAATTTCTTAACATTATCCAAATCAATTATTCAAAACTAAAAATATAATTTTTTGTTGCTACAGAACGATTTTTAGCTTGTTTGATTTTAATTAAATTTTGTAAACAGAAAATATAAATTTATTAATATAAATAAATTTAATTCCATAGAAAATAATTCACTTGAAAAAACATTAAATCATGAATTACGAACGTGGCCATCCTCCGGGCTCAAGGCAACTCTTTCCTTGCACGGATGCAGATCTCCAGCAAACCGCACGAATCCCTCCAGTTCCCCTCGTCCGAGACGGGGACCAGCATCATCTCGAGCGTGCCACGTCCCGGAAGCTCATCCTGTCCGGATCCCCGGACCTGACGCGGGCTCAGCCCGGGAGGAGCTCCCTCGTTCGGCCTGTCTCTTCAGGGCTAGAAGCAGCGGCAGGACGGAGCACTCGCAGTCCTCCGGCCCTCGCCCGGAATCCCCGGCCCGTCTCGAATACCTAGACCGGAAGCACTGGCCCAGGCCGCCGGCATATTCCGGAAGCCCCGGGGCTAGTCCGGGGGCCTCTGCCCCCTCGCGCGAAGCTCCTCGACCCTCTTCTTCAGAGCGAGCGTGTCCGGGTGGTCCTTGCCCATGATCTTTCTGGTCGCGTACAGCATTCTCCCGACCTTGTCGAAGTCGGCCCAGACGCTCTCCGGCGTCCCCTCTGGAGCGGGGCTGGAGTTGCCCCCCACAAAGGAGAAGACGGGCCCGCCAGGGCTCCCGCCGGCTCCCGGACTCGCCTTCGGCCCTCTCCAGTCAGTTCCAGAGGCGGCCTTCGGACCGCCGGCCTTTCCGGGGCTGGCATCCGGCCCGCCAACCGTTACGGGGCCTGCCTCCGGCCTGCCGGCCTTTCCGGAGCCTGCCTCCGGCCCGCCGGCCTTTCCGGAGCCTGCCTCCGGCCTGGCGGCCTTTCCGGAGCCGGCCTTCGGCCCGCCGGCCTTTCCGGAGCCGGCCTCCGGCCCGCCGGCCTTTCCGGGGCCGGCCTCCGGCCCGCCGGCCTTTCCGGGGCCGGCCTCCGGCCTGCCGGCCTTTCCGGAGCCGGCCTCCGGCCCGCCGGCCTTTCCGGGGCCGGCCTCCGGCCCGCCGGCCTTTCCGGGAGCGGCCTTTCCGGGGCCAGCCTTTCCGGAGCCGGCCTTCGGCCCGCGCCCCCCCCTCCCGCGCCTTCCCTTCGTTCCCGGCCCGCCCGAGCCGAGACCTCCGCCAGCGGTGTCTCCCCAGCTGGTCGGGTCCCAGAAGCCGGGGATATCGTTAGCTATCTTGTAGAAGATGTCGAGGGCGGACATGCTGGACGGGTCGCTCTCGTCGCGCTCGAGCCACGGGGGGACTCGACCGCCCGGCCCGGGCAACGCAGCGGGCCTCCGGCCCGGGCTGGAGCCCGGGGCGCCGGGCTTGCCGGAGACGCCCTTGCCGGGACTGCCGCCAGGCTTCCCGGCACCCTCCGGCGGATGGCGCCGGCTCCGCATCCGGGACACCTGCTCACGGACGCGGACGGCCAGGGCCCTCCAGCCGTAACCCTTCATGGCGGACGCCCTCTCGGCAACCCCGGAGGTCATCTTCCAGCCCTTCCTGGTCTCCCCGGCGTCGAAGAGCGCCTCCCCGAGGTCCGCCTCGATGCGCATGGTCATCTTGTCGAACCAGCCGACGTATGTCGTGGCCATGCGGTGCGTCTCGCGCAAGAGGGCCAGGGAGTCCTCGTCTTTCCCGGCGGCCTTCAGCGCCGACGCCAGATCGGCCGCGCAAGAGATCGTGGCAAAGTGCTCCCTGCCCAGGGCCCCGAGCCTCTCCGCGTGCAACTCCTTCAGACGCCTGACGGCCTCCACGGCCCTGCCGGCCTCGACGAGAGAGGTGCACAGTCCCGAGACGACGGCGACCGTCACGTCGCTGCCGGGGCCGAGCCTCCCCTCCGTCTCCGGAAACGCCTCCTCGAACTCGTCCAGGGCCAGCAAGGCGTCCCCCGCGGCCAGGTCGGCCTCCGCCAACGCCGCGAGCGTGTGCATGACGTTCCAGTCCCCCTCCCCGAAGAACTTCCTTGTCAGATCGCGGCCCTTCCGGAAGTACGTCCTGGCGGTCCATGGATCGCCCAGCTCCATGAACGCGTTCCCCAGCCCGTACAGGGCCGCGCCCGCGCCGTTCAGGTACTCGGCGCTCAGCTGCACGATCATCACGTCGTCGGGATCGACCACCTCGCCCGTCTCCGGGTCCCGGAACTCCATCTCGGAAGGCTCCGCGATCTCGCCGGTGTCCGGATCCACGAGATCCGAGCTGTCCGGCTCCAGGCTCTTCCACGCCTGGAGGTAAAGCCTCCCGGCCTCCTCCGGCTCCCCCCGGGCATAGTGGCAGTCGGCGATGTACAGGTTGGCCATGGCTATCCTGAGGGGGTCCGGCTCCTCGGCGGCCTTCAGGGCCCCGAGGACGCGGACGAGCAGGGCCTTGCCGCCGTCGTGGTCGCCGGAGCGGTTCATCGCGAGTCCCAGGACCTCCGCGACCTCGAGCGTCCGGGTGGCGTCGAACCCCTGCCTGGGCTCCAGCCAGTCCATGACGGCCTTGAGATGGACCCGCGCCTTGCCGTAGCGCCCCATCTGCATGAGGACGAGCCCCATGTTCTCCCGGCACAGGTAGGCCTCCTCGCTTTCGGGCTTGAAGGAGGCCATGCCTCTCTTCACCACCGCCAGGGCCCCCTTCAGGTCGCCCTTCTCCGCCAGGTCCCGCATCCTCATGAGCGTCGACGTGAGGACCGCGTCCGGAAAGACGTTGTTTATGTCGGACATGAACGGTCTCCTCTTTCCCTCCCTCGTCCGGGGCGCCCCGGAGCCTCCGGGGACGAAGACGAAAGCCCCGCGAGCCTCCGAGGGCGAAAGCTAAAGCCCAGGAACCTCCGCGGCATGAACCGAGAGCCCCGGAAGCCCCCGCGGACGACAGCGAAAAACCCCCGGACCCTGAGAGGGGGGCCGGGGGCCTTCCAGGGCAGAGAGGCAGGGCCCGTGACGGCGGACCGCCCCGGACCCCGGCCCTGAAACTCGACAGCTCAGAACTTGAGCGCCCCGATCCGCTCCGCGGCCTCCCGGAGGCGCGGGACCTCCTGGACCAGGGCGAAGCGCACGAAGCCCTCGCCCGAGGGGCCGAATCCGTTTCCGGGGGTGCAGACCACGCCCGCATCGTTCAAGAGCTTAGCGCAGAAGCCCTTGGAGTCCAGGCCCGGGGGTACCCTCGCCCAGACGTAGAAGGTGTAGTCGGTGTGGAGGTAGCCTATCCCCGCCCGGTCCAGGGCCTCGCACAGGACGGCCCGGCGCTCGGCGTAGAGCCGCCCCATCTCGGCCACCGCGGCGTGGTCGCTGTTCAGGGCCTTCATGGCGGCCAGCTGCACCGCCTGGAACACCCCGGAGTCCAGGTTGCTCTTCACCATGCCCAGGCCCCTGATGAGGGTCTCGTTGCCCGCGGCCCAGCCTATGCGCCAGCCGGTCATGTTGAAGGTCTTGGAGAGGGAGTGGAACTCTATGGCCCTGGCCTTCGCGCCGGGAACCTCAAGGATGCTCGGGTGGGGCTTCGGCCTGGAGGTCATCTCCGAGTACGCCGCGTCCGAGCAGGCGATGAGATCCCACTTCTCCGCGAAGGCCAGGAGCTCGTAGTAGAACTCCAGCGACGCCGCGGCCCCTGTGGGGTTGTTGGGGTAGTTCACCCAGATCATGACGGCCCTGCGCAGGGTCTCCTCGGGCACGGCCCTCAGGTCCGGCAGGAACCCGTTCTTCTCCAGGAGGGGCATGTTGGCCGCCTCGCCCCCGGCGAAGAGCGTCCCGCTCCTGTAGACCGGGTAGCTGGGCTCCGGGCACAGGACCACGTCTCCGGGGTTCACGAAGGCCAGGGGGAAGTTGGCGATGCCCTCCTTGGAGCCTATGAGCGAGCAGACCTCCAGGTGCGGGACCAGCTCCACCCCGTGGCGCCTGGCGTACCAGTCCGCCACGACCTCCCTGAAGGAGTTCATGCCGGAATACACGGGGTACTTGTGGTTGGCCGGGTCGGCCGCGGCCGCCGCCAGCGCCTCCACCACGAAGCCCGGAGTCGGGCGGTCGGGGTCGCCCACTCCCAGGTCTATCACGTCCACGCCCCTGGACTTCACCTCGTCGCGGACCCTGTCGAGCTCCTTGAAGAGGTAGGGGGGCAGGGCCCTGAGCCTTTCGGAGAATTCTATGGCCATGTGAACTCCTTGCGGCCCGGGGCCCGCCCGGCTGGGACGGGCGGCCAGCGAGGCCGGGGCCCGGTAGGTCAGGAAACGTCTCTGGGGATTTCGGGGGAGGGGCGTCCGGCCCTCATGAGCCGCGGGACGTCCGGGGCCCCCTCCCCTCCCCTCCCCCGACCGGCCCGGCCGGAGGCCTGCAGGTCCGGCCGGGAGGACGGCCGGACCGCCCGGCCTGGAGGGAGGCCGGACAGCCCGGCCGGGAGGAAGGCCGGAAAGCCCGGACGGGAGGAAGGCCGGTGAGTCCGACCGGGAGGAATGCCGGAAAGCCCGGGAGGGAGGCCGGAAAGCCCGGACGGGAGGAAGGCCGGGGAGTCCGACCGGGAGGAATGCCGGAAAGCACGGCCTGGAGGGAGGCCGGAAAGCCCGGCCGGGAGGAAGGCCGGCAGGCCCGGCCATGAGGGAATGCGGCAGTCGGCGGGGGAGGCCCGGACCGATCCGTCCAGAAGGAAGACCGGCCGGGGCTACCTGGCCCAGAGGGCGGCGGCCATCTCCCGGAGCTTGAACTTCTGGATCTTGCCGCTCGCGGTGAGCGGGAACTCGGCCACGGTCTCCACGTAGCGGGGGATCTTGTAGGTGGCGATGCGGTTCCTCAGGTACCTCCTGAGCTCGCGGGCGTCCACCGGGTCCCTGCCCTCGTGGACTATGACGAAGGCGCCCAGCTCCTCCCCGTGGAGGGTGGATGGGACGGCCACCACCGCCACGTCCCGCACCTGGGGCATGCTCCTGACGGCCTCCTCCACCTCGCTCGGGTAGATGTTCTCGCCGGCGCGGATGATCATGTCCTTCCACCTGCCGGTGATGACCAGGTACCCGTCGGGGTCGAACCTGCCGAGGTCGCCCGTGTGGATGAATCCGTCCGAGTCCAGGATGGCCTCCGTGGCCTCGGGCAGGTTATAGTAGCCGCGCATGTTCACGTAGCCGCGGACGGCCACCTCGCCCACCTCGCCCAGGGGGACCTCCTCGCGGCTCTCGGGGTCGACAATCTTCAGCTCCACCCCCGGCATGGCCCTGCCCACGGTGGAGGTGCGCTTCTCCAGGGAGTCGCCCCCCTTGGACTGGGAGACCACGGGGCTGGTCTCGGTCATGCCGTAGCAGATGGTGATGTCCCGCATGTTCATGCGGTCGATGGTCTCGCGCATGGTCTTTATCGGGCAGGGGGAGCCGGCCATGATGCCGGTGCGCAGGGACGAGAGGTCGAACTTCCCGAAGCTCTTCTGCTGGAGGAGCGTTATGAACATCGTGGGCACCCCGTAGAGGCCCGTGCAGCGCTCCTTCTCGACGTTCACCAGGATGTCCAGGGCGCTGTAGATGTCCAGGATGACCATGCAGGCGGCGTGGTTCAGGGCGGCCATGGCGCCCAGGACCAGGCCGAAGCAGTGAAAGAGCGGCACCGGGATGCAGACCCTGTCCTGCCAGCCCAGCCCCTGGTGGCGTCCTATCCAGTAGCCGTTGGTGACTATGTTCTGGTGGGTGAGCATGACCCCCTTCGGGAAGCCCGTGGTCCCGGAGGTGTACTGCATGTTTATGACGTCGTCCACCATCTGCCTGGCGACGACGGCGCGGTACTCGTCCTCCGGGAAGCCCTCGCCGCCCTTCAGGAGCTCCGCGTAGCTCCAGAGCCCCTCCGGCATCCCCTCCTCGGGCCCCAGGTAGAAGACCTTCCTGAGGAAGGGGAGCGCCTCGCACCTGAGCTCCCCCCTGCCGTCCCTCGCGATCTCCGGGGCGATGTCCAGGATGGCGTCCGTGTAGCTGAACCCCCTGAAGCCGGGGATGGTGAACACGTAGTGGCTCTCCGACTGGGAGAGGAGGTACTCGATCTCCGCCCTGCGGTAGTGGGTGTTCACCGTGACGAAGACCGCCCCGATCTTCGCGCACGCGTAGCAGGTGTTGAGCCACTCCGGAACGTTGGTGGCCCACATCGAGATCCTGTCTCCGGGCTTTACGCCGGCGGCGAGCAGGCCCCTGGCCAGCATGTCGACCTCCGCGTCGAGCGAGGCCCAGGTGTAGCGCTTCCCGGTGGCCGGGTAGACCATGGCCTCGGAGTCCGGGTGCTCCGCGGCGTTCCTCTCCAGGACCTGGCCTATGGTCATGTCAACAAGATGTCCCTGCATATGAGCCGTGTCACTCCGATTTATCGGTTGAGAACGAGGCCCCCCTCCAACAAGGAGGGCCGGAGGCCGCCGCCACTCGGGACGCCCCCGCCCTCACGGGCCGGGACCCCCGCATGTCCCGCGGCCCTGAAACGGGGCCCGGCGGGAACGTCTTGACGGAAGGCGGCGGCACGGCCTCAGGATCAACAGTCCCGAGACCTGCGATGGTTGAGGCCCCGAAGAGGGCCGGAAGGCGGGGCCCCGAAGAGGGCCGGAAGGCGGGGCCCCGAAGAGGGCCGGAAGGCGGGGCCCCGAAGAGGGCCGGAAGGCGGGGCCCCGAAGAGGGCCGG
>JAISFP010000457.1 GCA_031263525.1 Deltaproteobacteria bacterium
ATCTTCTCCCACATTATGGGAGCGAATCATGGCAACGAGATACCAGACATGGGATTCACACGGATTTTTTACCCCTGGACCGATAGCCAAAATTCTGACATTTAACTGAACTGGTAATATTACCCCGGAAATTAAATCTGGCCCTCAGGTATCCCTTTCAGGGCGAGATTGTGAAAGGGTAAGGACAGGAGCTGGAGGGCTTTGGTGCGGGGTTGAGGCAGGCAGGGGTGAGGGCGAGAGGGCTTTGGGGCAGGGGCGAGTACGGAATGGGTGAGAGCTTTGAGCGAAGGGTTAGGGCCGGAGGGGGAGAGCAGGGCCAGTTTCACGGCCTAGCTCACCGAGAAGAGGAACCCGGGGGCCAGATTTAATTTCCGAGGTAATAATCTCGTTTCCAGCCTCCCGGACTCCCGGATTCCCGGACTCCCGGCCCTTCCCGACTCCCGGACTCCAGGCCCTTCCTGACTCCCGGCCATCCCGGCCCTTCCCGACTCCCGGCCATCCCGGCCCTTGCCTACTCCTGGACTCCCTGTTCTCTCTCCAGCTGCCTCTCGGTCGTCCCGGGCGTCACTGCCCGCGCTGAGGCCCTGCCCTGCCTCAACTTCGTCCTTCGCTACCGTCCCCGTGCACCCCGGCCATCGCAGGAGCCCACACCCGCCTCCCCTTCGTCCTTAGCGGCAGTTCCGGCGATCTCCGTCCCTCTTCCTGTGCGGCCATCCCGGACGTTCCGGCCTTCTCCGCCCCGTGACTGCCGAAAGGACTACTCTTCTGCGGAAGTCAGAGGGCGAAGCGGGCCGAACGGACAGAGGAGGGGAAAGCGGAAGGTCCGGAACGGCGCGACCGAAGGGAACGGCTCTACGGAAGGCCCGAGGCGGAACCCTGGAAGGCCGGACGCGCCTGGAAATGCGGCAGAGGACGGTACCGGATCTGCCCAGCGCGACCGCCACTCCCCTTCAGCCCAGGGCGGCCTGGTAAAGGAGCCCCTCCACGAACCTGTCTGCGTAGCAGGTCCAGTTCGGGAGGACGAGCCCGAACGTCTCCTCGGCCTTCCTGGCGGACATGACCGAGTTGAGGGGCCTTGTCGCCGGCCTGGAGGCGTCCGGGACGTCCCGCGGCGTAATGGCGTCGGGCCTGAGCTTCAGCTTCACGCCCAGTTCCAGCGCCCTGGAGACTATGTGGCGGCTGAACTCCAGCCAGGTGGCCGATCCGGAGGAGACCAGGTGGTAGAGCCCCCATGCCCCGGGCCCGTTCCCCATTACTCCCCGGAGGGCCAGGAGGGTAGCCGCGGAAAGGAGCTCCGTGGAGGTGGGCGCCCCCCTCTGGGTGCAGTCCATCTCCAGCGCGTCCCTGGTCCTGGCGAGGTTGTAGACGGTGCGGGGGAAGCAGGCCCCGGTCTGGGAGAAGACCCAGGAGGTCCTGAAGATTATGTGGCGGGGGCAGGCGGCCGTCACGAGCCTGTCGCCCGCGAGCTTGGTCCGTCCGTAGGCGTTCAGGGGCGCCGGCTCGTCCTCCTCCGTGTAGGGCCCGTCCTTGGCCCCGTCGTAGACGTAGTCGGTCGAGTAGTGAACGAAGGCCGCCCCGTGCCGCTCGGCGAAGGCGGCCAGCAGCCCGGCCCCCTCGGCGTTCACGCGGTAGGCAACGTCCTCCTCGGACTCCGCCCTGTCCACCGCCGTGTAGGCCGCGGCGTTCACCACGGCCCTGAGCCCGGGGAACTCGAGCCTGGCGAGCTCAGACTCGAGATTCGGGTCCGCCAGATCTACGTTCGCCATGGTCCAGCGCGACAGTCGCCCCAGGACCCCCAGCGAGGCCGCGAGCTCCCGGCCCAGCTGGCCGTCGGCACCTACGAGAAGAATCACCCGGTTCCCCCTTCCTGTCACCGGTCCCCGGCACTGGGGGCCCCCCGGCACGTCCGGGCCGTGCGGGTCATGATGAGCTCCGGGGAGCTTACCCTGCCGCGGCACGGCGATCAAGTGCCGGGACGGACGCGACCCTGGCACCGCCGTCAAGAGGACCGATGGCGCTTCAGGCCGTCCGTCACCCGCCCCGCAAGCCCCGGTTCTCCGGGCCTCTGGCGCGTCCGGCTTCCGAGAATCCGGTCATGAGGCGCTTATGACCTTGAAAAAACCACATATCAAGTTCGAAAGCATCTGACACTCATGAACAGGCTACATTCAAGTCACCAGGCGCTAATCGTTTTGCAAAACCTTGCCTCAACCTTGCCTCAAGTCCGCTGGCCTCAGACACTCAGGCTCCAGCGGCACTCCGATCATCAGGCGTTCAGCACTTTGCAAAACCCAGCCTTCAGTTCACAGGGCCCCGATACTCAGGCCATGTGGCAATATAGTTCCGCGGCGCTCCGGACTTCAGGCAGTCTGGGCATAAGTCGCATGCACCGGCCCCCCCTGCCAATGGCGTTTCTCCAGGATCTCCGTTCTCCAGGCACACCGTTTCACGCCCCCGCCCCCAGCCAAAATCACGCCCGAACACGCAAGCGACCAGACACCCCGTCCTTCAATCCCACACCCCTTGCTCCAATCGCGCCCCGCCCGCAGGCCAGCGGACACTCCGGCCTTCAGGCCCCCCGCCCATTGCTCCGCTCACTCCCCCAGGCAGTCTGGCACTCCGGCATTCAGGCCACTGCCCCCGCAAAAACCGCGCCAGGACCTGCAAGCGGCCAGGGACTCCGGCCTTCAGGCCCCCGACCCTTGGTCCGCTCGCGTCCGCAGGCAGCCTGACACTCCGTCCTCAGGGCCCTCTCCTTCCTCTGGCGCTCCGGACTTACGGGTTCCCTTCTCTTCCGCCCTCCATGCAAGTACCCCGGTTCCCCGGCCGTTTCGACCGCCCCTGCGTTCGGGGCCCGGGACAGCATGGCGCTCCCGTCTTCAGGCTCCCATGTCTCTGGCCAGCCTGGAACGAGACATCAGGGGCTCCCGTTCTTCACGGCGCCCTGCCATCGTTTTTCCGCGCCCCGTCACCAGCCGCAATCACGCGTTCCGGGCGGCAGCGGCGGGGGGACGGCCCGTTCCGCGAGCAGACGGAGCGACGGCGCGTTCAAGGCGAAACCGGCGGAGGAACGGCGCGTTCAGGGATCCGGCGGGGGGATCCCACTCTCAGGCGCTCCGTCTGGCGAGGCCGCGGGACGCCAGGTCGCGGAGCACCTTGGCGGCGCACTCCAGCCCGTCGTTTATGGCGC
This sequence comes from Deltaproteobacteria bacterium, assembly GCA_031263525.1. Classification (GTDB taxonomy): domain Bacteria; phylum Desulfobacterota; class Desulfarculia; order Adiutricales; family Adiutricaceae; genus JAIRZX01. Next base: position 3,191 of record JAISFP010000457.1, read on the forward strand.
GGACCACCAGGGACGGCCCCCGGGCGGCGTCCCCGCAGGAGTAGATCTTGCCCTCCAGCGCCCCGCCCGGCGGGGCGGCGAGGCCGCCCAGCCTGAGCGAGGTCTCCTCCGGGCCGGTGAAGCCCATGGCCAGGAGCACCAGGTCCGCCCTGACCGTGAACTCCGAGGCGGGCTTCGGCACGGGACGCGGCGGCCCTCCGTTCGTGGCGGACCAGCTCACCTCGCGGCACCTGACCGCGCCGAGCCTGGACGGGTCTGACTCCGAGGGGAGGAACTCCAGGGAGTCTATGTTCCAGCGGCGGCGGCACCCCTCCTCGTGGCTGGAGGACGTCCGGAGCACCCTGGGCCACTGGGGCCAGGGGTTGCCCGGGGCCCTCACGGCCGGCGGCTCGGGCATGATCTCGAACTGGGAGACCTCGGATGCGCCCTGGCGGTTGGCCGTGCCCACGCAGTCGCTCCCCGTGTCGCCGCCCCCGATGACCAGCACCCTCTTCCCGGCGGCCGAGAAGCCCGGAGGAAGGGAGGCCTCCTCGGCGGAGTTCACGCGGTTCTGGGCGGAGAGATAGTCGGTGGCGAACATGACCCCGGCCAGCTCGCGGCCAGGTATCGCCAGATCCCGCTTCTTCCTCGCCCCGGAGGCAATGACCAGCGCGTCGTAGCGGTTCTCTATGAGCCTGGCCGAGATGTCGGTCCCGGCCTCGACGTTCATGCGGAACCTCACGCCCTCGGCCACCATGAGATCGATCCTGCGGTCTATGACCCTCTTGTCGAGCTTGAAGTCAGGGATGCCGTAGCGCAGGAAGCCGCCGGGCCTCCTGTCGCGCTCGTAGACGGTGACAGTGGCCCCGGCCCTGTTCAGGGCGAAGGCGCAGGCCAGCCCGGCCGGCCCCGAGCCCGCCACGGCCACCTTCACGTCCGTGCGCCGCAGGGGCGGGAGCGGGCGGATCCAGCCGTTCTCGAAGCCCCTCTCGCTCACCTCGTACTCGGCGAGCCTCGCGGGGACCGGGACGCCGTTTAAGCCCTGCACGCAGGACCCCTCGCAGAGCGCCGGGCAGACCCTGGCGGTGAACTCCGGGAAGGGGCTGGTCTCCAGGAGCTTCCAGAGCGCCGACTCCCAGCGCCCGTGGAGGGCTTCCACGTTGATTTCCGGGACCACGTTGTGGAGGGGGCAGCCCATCGCGTGGCAGAAGGGTATGCCGCAGTCCTGGCAGCGCCTGAGCTCCTCGGAAAGGTACCCTTCCGCAGGCCTCAGCTCCACCGGGCGGTAGTCCTTGATCCTCTCGGCTATAGGTCTGTACTCGCTCATCTCTGACCTTCGCGCCCGCCGCCGCGCCTTCCGGCGCCGGGGGGCCTGAAACGTGACTCCTGCCCTGCCGCGAACGTCCCGCGGCAGGACGCCGTGCCGTGCCGTCCCGGCGGCCGTCCTCAGGGGAGCGTCCCCGCTCCCGGCAACTTCCGGCTCCCGGATGGCCGAGACGTGGCACTTGCCTGCCGGGGCTCTCCCGCGGCAGGAAACCCGGCCCTGCCGGGGCTCTCCCGCGGCAGGAAACCCGGCCCTGCCGGGGCTCTCCCGCGGCAGGAAACCTGCCCTGCCGGGGCTCTCCCGCGGCAGGAAACCTGCGGCCTACCGCGCCGCCCGCGAGCCGGTGCCGGCGTCCGGGACGGGTTCCGCGGCGGGGACGGCGGCCTGGACCGGGCCCGCGCCCGATGCCGGGGCGGTGGCGGACCCCGCCGGGACGGCGGTCGGCGCCACCCCGGCAACGGCCTCGTTAGCGGGATCGTCCTCGGGGAAGATGAACTTCCGCCTCTCCAGTACGATGCCCTTTCTGTACTCCAGGGGGAAGACCTTGACGAAGCGGTCGCGGTCCCTGGGCCAGGACTGGAGAATGCCCCTGGCCACGTCGCTCCCCGTGTAGAGGAGGTGGCGGCGCATGAGGGCCAGGAGCTCCTCCTCGTCCTCGGAGTCCAGGAGGTCAAGGTCAACCATCTCGTGGTTCACCCTCACGTCGAAGTAGCCGTCCTGGTCTAGCACGAAGGCCAGCCCGCCGCTCATCCCGGCCCCGAAGTTCACGCCGACCGGGCCCAGGACCACGACCCTGCCGCCGGTCATGTACTCGCAGCCGTGGTCGCCTATGCCCTCCACCACCGCGAGCGCGCCGGAGTTGCGGACCGCGAACCGCTCGCCGGCCAGGCCCCTCATGTAGAGCTCGCCCGTCACGGCCCCGTAGAGGGTCACGTTCCCGGCGATGGTGTTCTTGGAGGGCACGAAGTCCGGGTGGGCGTCGTCCGGGGGCCTCACTATGAGCTTGCCGCCGGAAAGGCCCTTGCCCACGTAGTCGTTCACCTCGCCCCTTATCTCCAGGGTGAGCCCGTGCGCGGCGAAGGCCCCGAAGCTCTGGCCGGCGGTGCCGGAGAGCCTGATCCTGACGGTGTCGGACGGGAGCCCCTCATGCGCGTGCAGGCGCACGATGCGGGAGCTTATCTTGGCCCCCACAGTGCGGTCGGTGTTCCGGACCGGGACATCCACCTCGACGGGGACGCCGGTCTCGATGCTCTCCATGAGCCCGGGCAGGAGCCTGTCGTCCAGGGTCCCTCGGTCGCGGGTGTCGTGGTAGCCGGTGAAGCGGCACTCGCCCTCCTCGGGTCGGTACAGCACGGCGGAGTAGTCCAGGCCGCGGCCCTTCGCCGCCGGGGCGTCGCGCCTGGGCTCCAGGCGGTCGCATCGGCCGGTCATCTCGGCCATGGTCCTGAACCCCAGGAAGGCCATGATCTCGCGGAGCTCGCGCGCCACGAAGCGGAAGTAGTTCTTCACGTGCTCCGGGGTGCCCCTGAAGCGCGAGCGGAGCCTGGGGTCCTGCGTGGCGACGCCCACGGGGCACCCGTTCGTGTGGCACTTCCGCATCATGAGGCAGCCCATGGATATGAGCACCGCGGTCGCGAAGCCGAACTCGTCCGCGCCCAGAAGCGACGCCACCGCGACGTCCCGGCCCGTCTTCATCTGGCCGTCCACCTGAAGCCGCACCCGGGCGCGCAGGTGGTTCCTCACCAGGGTCTGCTGGGTCTCGGAGAGGCCCACCTCCCAGGGGGAGCCGGCGTGCCTTATGCTCGAGAGGGGTGACGCGCCCGTGCCGCCGTCGAAGCCCGATATGAGTATGGACTCGGCCATCCCCTTCGCGACGCCGGCCGCGATGGTGCCCACGCCCACCTCGCTCACGAGCTTCACGCAGACCGTGGCCTCGTCGGCCGCCTGGTGGAGGTCGTAGATGAGCTGGGCGATGTCCTCGATGCTGTAGATGTCGTGGTGCGGCGGCGGGGAGATGAGCGTCACCCCCGGCGTCGAGTGGCGGACGCGGGCAATCTCGGTGTCCACCTTGTGGCCGGGGAGCTGGCCCCCCTCGCCTGGCTTCGCGCCCTGCGCGATCTTTATCTGGAGCTCCTTCGCGTGGTTCAGGTACTCCAGGGTCACCCCGAAGCGGCCGGAGGCCACCTGCTTCACCGCGGATATGGTGGAGAGCCCGTCGGCCCTGGGCGCGTAGCGGGCCGGGTCCTCGCCGCCCTCGCCGGAGTTGCTCCTTCCGCCCAGCGAGTTCATGGCTATGGCCATGGTCTCGTGGGCCTCCTTCGAGAGCGACCCGAAGGACATGGCGCCGGTCGCGAACCTCTTCACGATCTCCTCTTCCGGCTCCACCTCGTCCAGCGGCACCTGCGGCTCGCCGGGCCTGAAGTCCAGCAGGCCCCGCAGGGTGAACGCCTTCTCGCCCTGGTCGTTTATGAGCGCCGCGTACTTCCTGTAAGTCTCGTAGCTCCCGCCCCTCACGGCCTCCTGGAGGAGCGTCACGCTCTCAGCGGTCCACAGGTGCCTCACGCCCTGGTTCCTGAGCCTGTAGGCGCCGCCCTCGGCGAGCGGCCTCACGGGCCTTCCGGCGCGGACGGACGGGCCGTCCGGGGCGCCCGCGCCCGGGGCCGGGCCGCGCGGCGCGTCGGTTCCTGGACGAGGGGATTCCGGCGTCCAGCCGAAAACTTTCCTGCCGTGCCCGGGAGCGCCCGTCTGGCCGTGCCGGTCCGCCCGCTGCTGCCTGTCAGCCTGATTCCGCCGGCCGCCGCCGTCCGGCGGACTCTGCCCGGCGGAATCGCCGGCGTGCCTGCCGTCCCGGGCGTCCGGAGCCGCGCCCCGCCGCAGGGACGACGCCCCCTCGATTCCGGGGGACGGGAACAGCCCGCCGTCCGGCGCGACGTGGCTGTCGGGGGCGGCCATGTCGGCCAGCCCGGAGACCACGTAGGGGTGGTGGTCCCACGCGCCGTCCAGCCTCTCGACTATGGAGCGCTCGAAGTCGGCGGCCTCCAGGCCCCCGACGCGGCTGGGTATGCCGGGGAAGAAGCTCTCCATGACGCCGGGGCCCAGGCCCACGGCCTCGAAGATCTGGGCGCCCCGGTAGCCGCGGAGGGTCGAGATGCCCATCTTGCTCATGATCTTCAACAGCCCCTTGCGCAGGGCCTTCACGTAGTTCTCCACGGCGGCCGCGGCGCCCATGGGCGCCGCCAGCGCGTCCCGGCCCGCGAGCTCGGCCACGGTCTCGTAGGCGAGGTAGGGGTTCACGGCGGACGCGCCCAGGGACAGGAGCATCGCCATGTGGCTCACCTCCCAGGCGTCGCCGCACTCGCAGACGACGCCCGTGGAGACCCTCCTGCCGTCGGCTATGAGCTTCTGGTTCACGGCGGCCACGGAGAGGAGGGACGGAACCGGCAGGAGGACGGGGACGTCGGACGGGTCGTGGGACGCGTGTCCGGGCCCCGTCCCGTTTCCGGAAAAGCCCGGCACGGGCTTCCCCGCCGCGCGGTCGGAGACTATGATGATCCTCGCGCCCGCCGCCGCCGCGTCCGAGGCCCTGCGGGCGATGCCGGAGAGGGCCGTCAGGAGCGCCGCGCCCGGGCAGTCGCCCGGGGCGGGGGGCACGAAGGTGGCGTCCAGCACCTCGGCGTGGAAGTCGTCGTAGCGGAGATCCTTCTCGAGCCTGGCCAGGTCGCTGTTGGAGAGGAAGGGGTGCGCGAGCTTGACGAGCCTGGCCTGGCCGGGCTCCTCGGCCAGGATGTTCGGGTCGTAGCCCATGAAGGTCATGAGGCTCATGACCAGCTCCTCCCGGATGGGATCTATGGGAGGGTTGGTCACCTGGGCGAACTGCTGGCGGAAGAAGCTGAAGAGGGATCCGGGCCTGTCGTCCAGGACCGCCAGCGGCACGTCCGCGCCCATGCTGCCGACCGGCTCCTGGCCGGAGGATGCCATGGGGGCCAGTATCACCTCGGTGTCGTCGCGGGTCATGCCGAAGATATGCTGTCGGAACCTCAGGTCCTCCAGGCTGAGCCGGAAGTCGGTGGACACGGAGAAGAAGCCGGGGATGTCCAGGCGGTTGCGCTCCACCCAGCGGCGGTAGGGCCTGGCCCGGGCCAGTATCGACTTGATTTCCGTGTTCTTAAGGAGCCTCCCCGAGCCGGCCTCGGCCAGGAGCATCTGGCCGGGCCTGAGAGACCCGTTCTCCAGCACGTGGCGCGGCTCCACAGGGAGCGACCCGGCCTCGGAGGAGAAGATGAGCACCCCCTCGTCCGTGAGCGTGTAGCGGGCGGGCCTGAGCCCGTTGCGGTCCAGGGCCGCGGCCACCTTGCGGCCGTCTGTCACGCACACCGCGGCGGGCCCGTCCCAGGGCTCCATGAGGCCCGCGTGGTACTCGAAGAAGCCGCGCAGGTTGGAGCTCATGGGGTACTTCTTGCCCCAGGCCTGGGGCAGGAGCATCGCGAGCGAGTGCTCGAGCGAACGGCCCCCGCGCATCAGGAACTCCAGGGTGTTGTCCAGGCTCGCCGAGTCCGAGGCGTCCGGCTCGATGAGCGGGAAGAGCTTCTTCACGTCGTCCCCGAACAGGGGGCTCGACAGCTGGGGCTCCCTGGCAGTGAGCCAGGCCCGGTTGCCGCGGATGGTGTTTATCTCCCCGTTGTGGCCCAGAGCCCTGAAGGGCTGGGCCAGCCGCCAGGAGGGGAAGGTGTTGGTGCTGTAGCGCTGGTGGATGACGGTGAGCGGGCTCTCGGCCAGAGGGTCGGCTAGCTCGGGGAAGAAGCCCTCCAGCTGGGCCGCGTACATCATCCCCTTGTAGACTATGGTCACGCACGACAGGCTCGGCACGTAGAAGTCGTCGTGGTCGATGGCCGCGTCCCGCGCCGCCCTCTCCACGCACTTGCGGAGCACGTAGAGCCCCCGCTCCAGCTCCGCCTCGTCGCGGTACCCCTTGCCCGGGGCGTGGAAGAACCCCTGCCAGACGTCCGGGCGGCGCTCGCGCGCGTAGCGGCCTACCTTGGCGGGATCCGTCGGCACGTGCCTCCACGCGGCGGTGCGGAAGCCGAGGAGCCCCGCCTGGTTGTCCACTATCTCCCGGCACCGCTCGCGGACACCCGGGTCCAGGGGCATGAAGAACATGCCAACCCCGTAGGTGCCGGCAGGCGGCAGGGCGTTCCCCAGCTCGCGGCGGAAGAGGGCGTCCGGGATGCGGAGAATTATCCCCGCCCCGTCCCCCGAGTCGGCGTCCGCCCCCGCGGCGCCGCGGTGGGTGAGGTTGGTGAGGAGCCTGAGGGAGGACGACACCACCTCGTGGTCGGAGCGCCCGTCAAGACGGCACACGCAGCCGACCCCGCAGGAGCCGTGCTCGTACGCCGGGTCGTACAGTCCTAAATTCTGCATTTTGAAGCTCTGGATTCGCAGGATGCGCGGAGGCCGCAACATCGCCGGGGCCTGGCCGCGATGGGGGGGGGATTTCCGGAGACCTGCCGGGGGGGGGGGACGGAGGACGGGGCCTGAGGCCTTTACCTCCGCAAAAGGCAGGTACTGGTCCGGAACGCGAATAGTATCACAAACGGACGGTTCCCGGTCAACACGGAAACGCCGCCCGGAGGACGCCGCCCTGGACGCGGTGGCACGGCAAGGGAAGCATTGGCGGCGGCCCGGGGCTCCTGTCCCGGTTCTTGGGAATCCTGGACGGCCAAGATCCCGCTCCCGCAGGCCGGATCCCGGCTCCGAGGAGGTTCCGGTCCGGGTCCGTTCCGGATCCGGGAGACCCGGAGGTTCCGCGCGGCAGCGGCACTGAAGTGCCCGGCCGGCTCCACGGACCCCGCCGAGGAGGGCGGGCCGAGAGGCCCGGTGACGGACGGCGCCGGGAGGCCGCAGGGCCGTCGCAAGGGGATCGACCGCGCCCCTCCGGAGCAGGGCCGGGGAAAGGCCCGGCGCCGGTGGAACGCCCCTGCCCAGAGTGCCGCGAAGCCCGGAACCGGCTGGTGCCGGCCCGGGCTTCGCCGAGCTTGGCCTGGCAGGGCCGGGCCTCTGGGACGGGCAAGCCGTCCGGGGCATGGCGGCAGTCGCCGGGCGCCGGGGCGGCCTGAGGGCGGAGGGGCGGGACCCGGACCGTTCCGGGCACCGCAGGCTGGCAGGACCGGGCCCGGACCGCTCCGGGCCCCGCCCGAGGGCGTGACTGGACCCTGACGGCTCCGGGCCACGCAGGTTCACGGAGGGACCCGGAACGGACCCCAGCCGGGGGCAGGACGGGACCCGGACCGTTCCGGGCCACGCAGGCTGGCAGGACGGGACCCGGACCGTTCCGGGCCAAGCAGGCTGGCAGGACGGGACCCGGACCGTTCCGGGCCCGGCTTGAATGGTGAGGACGGGAGCGGGCCTGGCCCCGCCCGAGGTCGGGGCGGGACCAGGAAGGCTCGGGACCCCGCAGTCCGGCACGGCACGGCGGGGCCGCGCCCGGAGGTGCCGGAGGCCGGACGGCGGGGGCTACTGCCAGAGGAGCTCCCAGTACTTCGGGAGGGGCCAGCGGTTGTCGTCCACCAGGAGCTCGATGGCGTCCACGTGGCCGCGGATCTGGAGCATGAGCGGCAGGAGGACGTCGCGGACTGTCTTGGCGGCCGCGAGCGGCTCGTGGAGGTTGTCCACCTCGTCCGCCTTGGCGTCCAGGACGCCCAGGTCCCTGTGGAGGTTCCCGGACAGGACGGCGAGCTCGGTGGCGAGCGCCGATGCCGCGTCGGAGGCGCCGGAGATCCCGGAGTTCTTGAGCGAGGTCACCAGGTCGGAGGCCTTCTTGAGGGAGTCCATCGCCACGGGCAGGATGGACGAGCGGCCCAGCTGCCTCACCAGCTTGCACTCCACCATGCAGACCTTGACGTAGTTCTCCAGGAGGATGTCCTGGCGGGCCGTGAGCTCGCGCTCGGTCAGGACCCCGAAGCGGAGGAAGACGTCCTTCACCTCCGGGTCGGTGTAGTGGGCTATGGCCTCGACGGAGTCCTTCAGGTTCCACAGCCCGCGCCTCTCGGCCTCGATCTCCCAGGCGGGGTCGTAGTTGTTGTCGTTGAAGACGACCGGCAGGTGCTTCTCGAAGAACTTCGGCAGCACCTGGTGGGCGGCCTTCTCCGGGTCGAGGCCTCCGTCCCGGGCCTTCTCCAGCTCGGCGCAGATGTCGTCCAGGGCGCAGGCCACGGAGGAGTTCAGGGCGATGTTCGCCGGCGCTATGGACTGCGAGCTCCCCACGGCCCGGAACTCGAACTTGTTGCCGGTGAAGGCGAAGGGGCTCGTGCGGTTGCGGTCGGTTATGTCGCGGGCGAGCGGGGCCAGGGCCGAGATGCCGGGGGCCATGGCGCCCGTGCGCCAGCTCTCGACGGAGTCCGATCCCTTGACGAAGGCGCTTATGACGTCCGTGAGCTGGTCGCCCAGGAAGACCGAGAGGATCGCCGGGGGGGCCTCGTTCGCGCCCAGGCGGTGGTCGTTGCCGGCGCCGGTGACGCCTATGCGGAGGGGGATGCCGTAGATGTGGACCGCGCGGAGGACCGCGGCCAGGAACACCATGAAGCGGGTGTTGGCCCAGGGCTCGGGGCCGGGCTCCACCAGGTTGTTCCCCAGGTCGTCGCACAGCGACCAGTTGTTGTGCTTGCCCGAGCCGTTCACCCCGGCGAAGGGCTTCTCGTGCAGGAGGCAGGCCAGCCCGAACTCGGCCGCAGTGTCGCGGAGGATCTTCAGGACCAGCATGTTATGGTCGACGCCCAGGTTGACCTGCTCGTAGAGGGGCGCCAGCTCGAACTGGGCCGGGGCGACCTCGTTGTGGCGGGTGCGGGCGGGGATGCCCAGCGCCCACAGGCGGTTCTCGACCTCGGCCATGAAGGCGAGCGAGCGGGGCCTGATGGCGCCGAAGTAATGGTCCTCGAGCTCCTGGCCCTTGGCCGCCGGGGCGCCGAAGACCGTGCGCCCGCTCATGATGAGATCGGGCCGCAGGCTGTAGAGCCTCCGGTCGACAAGGAAGTACTCCTGCTCGGGCCCGACCATCGCGCGGACCCGCTGGGGCCTCTCGTCGCCGAAGAAGCGGAGCACCCTCAGCGCCTGCCTGGACACCGCCTCCTGGCTGCGGAGGAGGGGGGTCTTGGCGTCCAGCGCCTCGCCCGTGTGGGAGAGGAAGATGGAGGGCACGTAAAGGGTCCTGCCGGTGCCGGAGTTCAGGAGGAACGCCGGGCTGGTGGGGTCCCAGGCGGTGTAGCCGCGCGCCTCGAAGGTGCTCCTGATCCCGCCCGAGGGGAAGGAGGAGGCGTCGGGCTCGCCCTTGATGAGGAGCTTGCCGGAGAACTCGTTGATGATGTCCCCCTGCGGCGTGGGGGTCAGGAAGGCGTCGTGCTTCTCGGCGGTGAGGCCCGTGAGCGGCTGGAACCAGTGCGTGAAGTGGGTGGCGCCGCGCTCGATGGCCCAGTCCTTCATGGCGCTCGCTATCACGTCCGCGTCCGCGGGGCTTATGGGGGAGTCGTTCTCGATGGTGGATACGAGCCTCTCGTAGACGGTCTTGGGCAGGCGCTGCCGCATGACGTTCAGGCTGAAGATGTCCTTCCCGAACAGCTCGGTGGGGGGGAGCCCCTCGCCCTCGGGGATGTGCCCGTTCGTCTGGGCGATGAAGGCCTTTACGGAAACGCGGGGGATGCTCTTGGTCATGTGTGCTCCTTGGGGTTGGATGCCTGGGATTGCAATTCATCCCCCTCTGACGCTTGCTTGGGGGGGGAGGGGAGGCAGGATCGCGCCCTCGCGGGGCCCGGACGGGGGACGCCGGTCAGATGCGCCCCGGGCGGCCGGGAACGCCCGCGAGGGCCGGAAGGGCTTGAAGGCGGCCCGGGAGGCCGGAAGACGGCCTTAGAGGTAAGGAAGGACCGGAAGGCGGCCCGGGAGGCCTGAAGGCGGCCTTAGAGGTCGGAAGGGCCGGAAGGGCCGGAAGGCGGCCTTAGAGGACGGAAGGGCCGGAAGGCGGCCCGGGAGGCCGAAAGGGCCGGAAGGCTGCCTGATAAGGAGGGAAGTGCCGGAAAGCCGGCAGAACGCCGGAGGGCCTGAGAGTCCGGAAGGGCCCACGGGCGGCATGAGGCACAGGGAAGGCTCCGGGCAAGGCAGATGGCCTGGCGCGGGGCCTCTCCGGGGACGTCATGTACCGGCGAAAAAGATCCGTTCTCAGGATGCTTTTGCAACAATTGTGCACAAGGCGGACATTTTTCTGTGACGGCAAAATATCCAGCAATATCAAGGAGTTAGCCGCTCCAGGATGCCTGAGTCCGTCAGGGGGCGTCCAGATTATCCGACATAAACGTAGAAAACGCGACAGCTTTCCGACGCCGAGGGGGGTTTCGCCGGGCGGCTACAGCGCCGTACCGGGCGGGCCGGCGAAAGGGTACGGCAGGCCGGACGTCCGGCCCCGGCAGGAAGCTGGAAGGGGACCGAGGGTCCGGCAGGGAGGGGAAGGGCCGCGGGTCCGGCAGGGAGGGGAAGGGGCCGCGGGTCCCGGCAGGGAGGCGGAAGTGGATCCGAATGTGCCGGCAGGGGGAACGGGCCGCAGGACTCGGCAAACGGGAGGCGGCAGGCGGCATGAGACCCAGGCCGGATGCCAGGGGAGACGGAGGGCTGGGCAGGGAAGAGGCCGGCCCGCCGGAGGGCCGGGGGCCTTCTGGGCAGGGAGGCCGAAAAGTCCCGGTAGGCCGGACAGGGGCGAAGGCCGCGGCAGCCTGGGGGGATGCTGCCGGCCGGGCCAGATACCGCGGCGACCTGAGGCGTTGCCGGAAGGGGGGAAATGAGCCGGGCCCTGGAGCCCAGAGACTGGGAAGCCGGGGAAAAAACAGGACCCCGTTCCCGGCACGAAGATATGTCTGGAGAACCGGGGACCGGAGGCCCGGACCGGGAAAGGACGCGCCGGGACGCCACCAAACCTCACCTTGTATACTCAGTTGCCTGGAATGCGCAAGCGCCGATTCTCCAGGCCTCCGTCCCTCCGGCGTCACGACCCGCAGGAAATCCGTCTCCCTGGCCGCAGGGCGGCCGTGAAGGCCCTGACCGCTCACGGGTGCCGACCCGGGAAAACGCCGGCGGCCCCGACCGGGGGGAGAGAGCCGCCGGGGCCAGGCGTCTCCAGGCCAGCCCAAGCACCCCTGGCCTGGAGCCGTCCCGGGAACACCCGGAAGGCCTGATGTCAGGAAGCCATGGTCCCCGTCCCGTCAGGGTCAGGGGCATGGCCAGGATCCGCCTGAAAATCCCGTCCCGCAGGCCCCCCAGCCAGAAGCGCATCCCCCCACGGCTCGGACCCCGGACCTCGCCCCGCGTTCCGCCCGAATCTGCCCACTCCCCTCCCGGACCGGTCAGAAACGACTGCCCGAGGCCGGTCGGAGCCCGTTGTGCCGCCCCGGAGGCCCCGGCCCGAGTCATGAGGGAGCAAGGAGCCGACACGGAGCACGCTGAGGTCCGAAGGTCCGGAAGCCATGTGCCCCGTCCCTTCGGGGCCAGGAACCTCCTGAAGAGCCTGTCCAGCAGGCTCCCGAACCGAAAGCGAGCCACCCTCCGTGCCCCGGACCCCGGACCTCACACCGAACTCCGCCCGAAAAGGCCGCCTCCCGGATCTGACTGAAATGTCCGCCCGCGGCCGATCTGGGCCAGCCGGTGCGCCGCCCCTCCCGGATCTGGCTGAAATGTCAGCCCGAAGCCGTTAGGAACCCTCCGGACCTCCCCGGAGGTCCCGGCCCGTATCATGCCGGTTCCCGGAGCCGCACCGGAGCACCCGGAGATCCGCAGCTCCGGATGCCATGGGCCCCGGCACGCAGGGGCCAGGTTCCGCCCGAAGAGGCTGCCGCGTACTGCTCCGAGCCGGAAGCGCGCCCCCCCCCCGTGCCCCGGGCCAGGGCCTCTCCCGAGCTCCTCCAGAACCGGACCCCTCCCGTCCCGGAACAGGCGGGCAGGACGGCCGGAGGCAGTTCTGGGCCCCCCGCCCCGCGACGCACCAGGACCGGGAACGTCCCGGCACCTCCCCAGGTACCGTATCCCGCAGGGGGACAGGATCAGGCAGGAGAGCCTTTCCGGCTCGGACGCGCGCCCCGAGTCCCCCCCCTCCTCGCCTGGCTGCCGGACTCCGCCCGCCCTGCCGGCCCCGCCCCTGCCCTGGGAGGATCCTGGCGCGATCCCGGTCCATCCTGGCCCGGATGCCGCATTCCGGAAGGCCCGGGGACGGTCCCGGCTCCTGTCGCAAGCCTTTCCGGGGGCCGGAATCGATCATTTTTTATAATTTTTATTGATTTTCCCTAAATCACGGGTTATCTATTGTTGTTTTCTTCGGTCGCCCGGCCGCCTCCCGGTCGACCGGTCCTCCGTCCCTCTTCCTTGAGCCCCGACCGCCGCGACAGCGTTTCCGTCCGGGCGGCCACATGTGTTAACATTTTCTCCCCGCGGCCCCCGCGGCCGCCTCCGCAGGCGGCAGCCCGGGCCCGGGCAGACCAGGCCAAGACAAGGATCTTAACGTATGGACAAAGATTTGCTGGAGAGATTCAGGGCCCTCCTCCTGGCGCAGCGCGAGGAGATCATGAGCCACGCCGCCTCTACCGTAAACGATCTGCTGGTCCAGGCCGAGAGCTTCCCCGACCCTGCGGACCGGGCCACCCTCGAGACCGACCGGAGCTTCACGCTGAGGCTCCGGGAGAGGGAGCGGCACCTCCTGAACAAGATCGACGAGGCCCTGGAGCGTATCAGCGACGGCTCCTTCGGTATCTGCGAGAACTGCGGGGACGATATCTCCATCGCGCGGCTGGAGGCGAGGCCCGTCTCCACGCTATGCATCAGCTGCAAGACCGCCCAGGAGGAGCAGGAGGCCCGCAGGGGCTAGCCTTTCCCCCCGGAGGACCCCGTCCGGCCCGTCACGGGCCTCCGGACCCCGTCCGGCAGGCCCCGCCATGCCTGCCCCCGCGCCCGGAAACGGTCGGGGCTCCCTGCCGCCGACCCTCCCGCTGTCCCTTCCGTTCTCCTCCTGACCCTTCCGTTCTCCTGCCCTTCCTGACTGTCCCCTGTCCCTTCCGTTCTCCGGCCCTCCCTTCTTGACTGCCTCCAGTCCCATGCCCCATTCCCGCAAGCGTCCCAGGACGCCCTCAAGCAGCCTACGCCGGGCCCTGCCGGGCCAGGAATGCCTCTGCCCTCCCCTAACAGGTTCCAGGCGGACCTGCCTCCCCCTCCTATTCCTGACGAACCTGGCCCCCCCACCTCCCGACCGAGTCCGCCTTCCGACGTCCCCGTCCGGCCTCTCCCCGGCTCCGGGCAGGCCTGCCCCCGCTCTCCCCGCTTCCTGGAATTCCTGCCGCCCTCGACCGTGCCCTCCCGACGTCCCCGACCGGCCTGTCCAGGGCCCGCCCATCTCGGTTGCCAGACTGGCCCTGACCCCCGCTCCCCCCGGCCTGACTCTGTCACGTCCCCCCTCCGTCCCCGTCCCAGGCTAAACCCCTCCCCGGAGCTCCAGGCTCCTCCTCAACGCCGCGCCGGAACCCTGCCGCGCCGCCGGGGACCCCGCCGGCTAAGCTCACCTCAGTCTGCAAACGCCCCCCCGCCCGTCTCGACGCGCCTCCCCGCCCCTTTTCAAGGCGATCCCGGCAGTAATTGACAGGGGCGCCCTTTTCCCTTATATTCGGCAGATCGGCGCGGGCCTCGGCGGCCCGCGCCAGGCACAGCCGTGCCGGGCCCCGGGAAGGGGCCGTTTTTATCCCCGGGGGGGTCTTTCCCCGCCAGAGACGCGAGGCTCTCGACCAATGAAGCGCACCTTCCAGCCCCACAACATCAGCAAGAAGAGGACCCACGGGTTCAGGGCCCGCATGAAGACCCCCGGCGGCCAGGCCGTCATCCGCCGCCGCAGGGCCAAGGGCCGCAAAAGACTGACCGTTTGACGCCCCCTCAGGGCCGCGGGGCCGGTTTCGGCCTCCCCAAGGCGGCAAGGCTCCTGAAGCGCCCGGAGTTCCTGAGGATGCGCTCGGCGCGGCACCAGTCCACGGCCTGGGTGGGCGACTTCAAGGTCGTCTGCGCCCCCAACGGCCTGGGGATCAACCGCCTGGGCGTGACCGCCACGCGGAAGTCAGGGGACTCCGTCAGGCGCAACCGCCTGAAACGCGAGGCGCGGGAGTTCTTCAGGCTGAGGCAGCCGTCCTGGCCCCAGGGTCTGGACATCCTGTTCCTGGCCCGTCCTGGGGAGCGCAAGTTCCCTCCCCTCCACGAGCTCCATTCGGGCCCTGCCGAGGGGAAGCTCGTGGGCGCCCTCCGGAGGTCGCTCTCTCTGGCCGCCACCCGCCGGCCGCGCCCCTGATCCTGTCCCGCGATGCCCGTCCCAGCTCCCCCGAAGGCCCCGGACCGCCCGACCGGACGGGACACTTTTTGCGAAAAGGCCGCTGGCCGCCCCCGGAGCCTCACCCCGAGCCTCCAGCGGGCCTCCGCCGCCTTTTTTTTTGTCCGGAAGGCAGCGCCGCCAGCCGGACAGGGAGGGCAGCGGCGCCCGGACGGCCCGAAAACCTCCGGAAGTCCGGACGGCCCCGAGAGGCCCGGAAGTCCGGACGGCCCGAAGACCCATGAAAGGCCGGACGGCCCCGAGAGGCCCGGAAGTCCGGACGGCCCGAAGACCCTTGAAATGCCGGACGGCCCCAAGACCCAGGCAAGGCCGGACGCACCAGTCAGGCCGGGTACGCGAGGAAGGCCTGGCACCCCGTTCAGCCCCGCCGGACAGCCGGACGCCGCGCCGGCCAGCCCGTCACGGCGGCTCACGAGGCGGCGCCCGCCCAGGCGGCCCCGCGAGACGCGGCCGGCGCCCGGTCCAGGCCGGATGCCGCCCCGTGACACGGCAGCGGACGGCCCCGAGGAGATCCGGCGGCCGCGCCCGTCGCTCCCCGCCCTTGTCCTGGGCCTCCCCGTCCGCTTCTACCGTGCCTTCATATCGCCCCTCACGCCGCCCATGTGCCGCTTCACCCCCACCTGCTCCGCCTACGCCCTTGAGGCCCTGGCGGTCCACGGGATCTGGAAGGGCGGGCTTCTGACCGCATGGCGGCTCCTGAGGTGCCAGCCCCTGTGCAAGGGCGGTTACGACCCCGTGCCGCCCCCCTCCCCCGCCAGGCGGGCCAGGACGATGAGGGCCGCGGCCCGGCGAAGGGCCAGGGCCCTCGGCGGGGACCTGCGCCCCTGGGGCCTGCGCGTTCCCCGGCCGCCCGGAAGGCCGCGCCCGCGGACGTCCTGAAGGCGGGACCCGGAAGCTGGCCGTCCCCCGGTCCGCAGATCTCAGGATCTCCGGCTCTCTCTTTCTCCGGCCAGAATTCGTGCCCGGCCCCTCCGGCCTGCCGATCTCCCTCGCTTCAGTCCTGCCGGAGACTCGTTCTGCCGCGCTTCCGGCCTGCCGGAGACTCGTGCTGCCGCTCTTCCGGCCTGCCGGAGACTCGTTCTGCCGTTCTTCCGGCCCTTCCGGCCTCCCGCTCTTCAGGCCTGCTGCATCCCGATCTGACGGCCCTCCGGCATCCAGGCTTTCCTCTCGCGCCCCCCCGGCCTGCCGGCCTCCCCTCCGCCGCCCCCGCCGTCACCTGGCCCCCCAGGCCTGCCGGCGCCCCCTCCGGCGCCCCCGCCGTCACCTGGCCCGCCAGGCCCGACGGCGACCGCATGCAAGTTTCCCGCCGGTCCCCCGACCGGCCAGACCGGAAGGTCCCGCTCCAGCCGGACGCGGCCCCCCGGCACGTTCAGGCGGAGGGCCGGCCCCTCCGGGGGACCCAGGTCCCCGCCAGACCAGCCCGCTGCGTCCCCCGCCGGGCAAGGGCCATTCAAGGACAGTTTCATGGAAAAGCGCGTCGTAGTCACCATGCTCGTGATGATGGGGTTCTTCATGCTGGTGAGCTACATCTACCCCCTCGTCTTCCCGCCGCAGCCCGCGCAGGAGGCCGGGACCGGGGCCTCGGCCGCGGACGCCGGGCAGGGCCCCGGAATCCTGGGCGCCCCGGTGGCCCCGGGGGCAGGAGGGACAACGGCGGGCGGGCCCGCCGAGGGCGCCGGCGCCCCGCCGTCCGTGGCTGGGGACGCCTCCGGGACCGCCGCCCCCGCCGGGGAGGCCGGGGTGACCGCCTCCGCGGAGGCGGACGTTACGGTCGGGCCGGCAGTGGACGCGGGGCAGGCGGGCCTGCCCCCTGCCGCCCAGGGGCCGCCCAGACGGGTGAAAGTCGACACGCCCGAGTACATGGCGGTCTTCACCGAGGAGGGGGGCAGGCTGGTAAGCTTCAGACTCAAGAAGTACAAGTCCTGGGACGTGGCGGGCGAGGAGGCGGAGAGCTTCCAGGAGCTCGTGAACCGGCCCGGCCAGGCCGACCCCGCGCCGTTCCCCCTGAACCTCGTGTACGTGTCGCCCGACGGGACGGCAGAGGACCTCGGGGGCGTGAGGTTCGTGGCGGACGCCGCCGAGGTGTCCGTGGACGAGGGCGGGACGGCCACGCTGGTCATGACCCCGAGGGATAAGACCTCGGGGCTCTCGCTGGAGCGCGTCTACACCTTCACGGCCGGATCCTACGTGATCGGGCAGGAGCTCCGGCTCGCGAACGGGGGCTCCAGCCCCATCTCCGGACGGATCGGCCAGAGCCTGAGCGCCTGGCCGTTCGCCGCGCGCCAGAACCGCTACAACGTCATGACGGCCTTCATAAACAGGAAGCTCGTGGCCGAGCCCGTGGACGACGCCCAGGAGGAGCTCGCCGACATCAGGGTGGTGAGCTCCGCCGACTTCCTGGGCTACATGGACCAGTACTTCCTGACCGTCATGCTCTTGGGCGACGCGCGGGGCGACCAGCCCCAGGCCGGGGAGGCCAGCCCGTGGCGCTTCGCGGCCCGCGAGCTCCCCGGCCAGGGCGTGGCCGCCACGGCCACGAGGCCCCTGGAGCTCGCCCCGGGGGCGTCCGTGAGCCACCGCCTCGACTTCTTCTACGGCCCCAAGGAGACGGAGCTCCTGAAAAGCGAGGGCCACAGCCTCTCCATGAGCGTCGACCTGGGCTGGTTCAGCTTCCTGGCGCACCCGCTGGGCTTCCTCCTGCGCTTCTTCTACGGGTTCGTGGGCAACTACGGGGTCGCCATAATAATAGTCACGGTCCTCATTAAGATCGCGCTCTGGCCGCTCACAGCCAAGAGCTACAAGTCGATGAAGAAGATGCAGCAGGTCGCGGAGCCGGTGAAGAAGCTCCGGGAGAGGTACAAGAACGATCCCGAGACCATGAACAGGGAGATGATGGCGCTCTACCGGGCACACGGCGCGAGCCCCCTGGGCGGGTGCCTCCCGATGCTTCTGCAGATCCCCTTCTTCTTCGCCTTCTACCGGGTCCTGGACTACGCCCTGGAGCTTCGCGGGGCGCCCTTCATGCTCTGGATACACGATCTTTCCGCGCCGGACAGGCTCTTCAACTTCGGCATGTCGATCCCCTTCCTCGCCCCTCCCGCCGGCATACCGGTCCTGACGCTCCTGATGGGGGGGACCATGATCTGGCAGCAGCGCATGACGCCCACCATGGGGGACCCCATGCAGGCGAAGGTGATGATGCTCCTGCCCCTGTTCTTCATCGTCTTCCTCCTGAACATGCCCTCGGGGCTGGTCCTGTACTGGCTGGTCAACAACATACTCTCCATCTTCCAGCAGAAGCTCATAAACCGCGACGCCGGCAAGGCCGCCCCGGCGCCCCCCGCCGGGAAGCCCGAGAAGCCCGGGAGGCCCCCTAACTCGCCGAAGCCGCGCAGGCACCGGGGCCCGCGGCCCGCCTCCGCGAGGAAGTGAGCCCCCGGTGGCCGGAGACCAAGGCCGCCGGGTCTTCTCCGGAAACTGCGCCGGCGAGGCCCTGACCCTGGCCGCCGAGGCACTGGGCGTCCCCGCGGAGACAGTGAGCTTCACCGTCCTCTCCGCGGGATCGCCGGGGTTCCTGGGCATAGGCCGCAGGAAGGCCCGCATCATGGTGGACCGCGAGGCGACGCTCGCCGCGGCGGCCGCCACGGGCCCTTCGGGGACAGGCCTTTGCGGGATAGACGGCTCCGGACGGGCCCCGTTCACCGGGAGAGGACCGGGCGGTGCCGGGACGGGAGACGCAGGGTCCGGAAGACAAACAGAGCCGGCCAAGTCACGAGCCTCCGGGTCCGAGGCCGGAGACGCAGGGTCCGGAAGAGATTCGGACCGGGCCGGGGCGGGAGGCTCAGGAGCCGGAAGTGATTCAGGCCGGGCCTCGGGAAGACCCGGCCCCGGAACGCCCGCGGACTCCTGCAGCGGGACAGGGGCTCCCGCCGCCCGGCCCGGCCGGGAGGCGCCTGACGGCGGCAATCGCCATCAGGCCCCCGCCCCTGACGGGACCGCAGAAGACTTCACCCCCAGAGACTGGGCAGGAGGACGCACGAGTCCCTGCCTCCGGGACCGTCCGGACACCCGCGGCCCGGCAGGACCGACCGGAGCCGCCGAGACGGTCGCACACGGCGAGACGGACGCACCCGGCGAGGCTGCCGGGACCGCCAGGGCGGCCGGACCAGCCGAGGAAGCCGGGCCCCCCAAGACAGACGGCAGGCGCGGCGTCGTCAACAGCGCTGGCAATGACGGCAGAGACGGGCTTCCCGGCCAAAACTGCTTGCCCGAAGGCCCGAGCCTGCCCGGAGACCGCCGCGCCCTCCCCCGCTCCGGGTCCCCTGCCCGCCGGGCCGGGGCCTGCGGCGGAGCCGGTGCAGGAGATGAATCAGCCTCGGGAGGCGGGGACAGGACCGGGGGGACGGAAGCAGGACCGGGGCCGGGCCCCGCAGGGGCGTCCCCTCCGAGAGGCTGTTCCGGGCGGACCCCAGCGAGCCTCCCCACAACGCTCCCCTCAGGCGCCCTTGGGGACCTCTCCCTCTGGGGGGCGGGCGAGGCGGGGCCGCTCCCCTTCCTGCCCTGGAAGTACGGGGGGTACCGG
Source organism: Deltaproteobacteria bacterium (assembly GCA_031263525.1). Taxonomy (GTDB): domain Bacteria; phylum Desulfobacterota; class Desulfarculia; order Adiutricales; family Adiutricaceae; genus JAIRZX01. The sequence continues at coordinate 22,463 of JAISFP010000457.1, forward strand.
CCCGAGGACTTCCGGAGCGTCCCCGGGCTCGCCTTCACCGAGGAGCTGATAGCGCTCCCCCCTCCGGAGACGCTGCCGCCCCCCGGAGGCTTCACGGCCCTCGAACCGGGCCCCTGGACCCTTGCCGCCAAGGAGATCCTGGCCGGCATCCTGAGCCGCATGTCCTTCGAGGCCGAGGTGGACGCCCTGCGCCTCGAGGACATGACCCTCCTTTCCGTCCGCTGCCCCGACAGCGCGATATTCATAGGGCGCAGGGGCGTGGGCCTGGACGCCCTGGAGCTCGTGATCGCCCGCATGCTGGAGCGCAGGCTCCCGGAACCCACCGGCGAGGCCAGGCGGGTCGTGGTGGACTCCGAGGACTACCGCGCCCGCAGGCACCTGGGCCTTCTCCAGAAGACATATGTCATGGCCGGCGAGGCGCTTGCCGCCATGAGGCCCCAGTCCATCCCCCAGCTCTCCGCCGCGGAGAGGCACCTGGTGCGCGCCGCCCTGAAACCCGTCTCCGGCCTGAGGACGGGGAGCGCCGGCGCCGGGGCCCTGCGGAACGTCACCATCGTCCCGACAGGACACGGGGATGAGGACGGGGACCGCGAGGAGGACGAAAGTGCGGACTCGGAGGGGGACAGGGCCCCCTTCAGAGACGGAGGCCGAGACGGGGACGGCGAACGCTAAGAACACGGGCGCCCGGCGACAGGGACGTGAGCCGCGAGGGGGACAGACTCAGGGGGACCGTGCCCGCCGGTCAAGTCGGCCTCCCTGACGAGGCCAGTGGCCAGGCCATCCCGGAAGAGCCTGCCTCCGGGACGGTCCCGGGGTCTGGGTCCGCCAGGGTGAGACGGCGGCCCGGACTGGGCAAGGGCCTGGGCCCGCCAAGGTGAGGCGGCGGCACTGACCGGGCCTGGCCCAGGGCTCCCCAGGACAAGGCGGCGGCACGGACCGGGCCTGGCCCAGCTCTCGCCAGGACGAGGCGGCGGCACGGACCGGGCCTGGCCCAGGTCTCGCCAGGGTGAGGCGTCGGCACGGACCGGGCCTGGACCAGGTCTCCCCAGGATGAGGCGGCGGCACGGACCGGGCCAGGGTCAAGGCAGAAAGGCGGACATGGGGGGGCGGGACGCGGCGGCGGACGCCCCGCGCCTTCCCGGCCTTGCATCCTGCCCCCGGTCCGGTCCCCCCGAACGCCGAAAAGGGCCTGCCGGCCTGCCTTCGCCCCGGCCAGCGAACCCCGCGACACGTTCCCCCAAAAAAATTGCCCTGCGCCAGCCAGGCCCGGAACCCGCCCCTGGCCTTGACCATGATGCCCTGACGACGGAAGGAGCCGGGGGTGAGTGGCCTTGCCATTCCCCAGGGCAGCCTGTATATTGAAACTCACGAGTCGAGTCTGTGCCCAGATGGGCAAAATTCGCATTTCAGAAACTTTCACGGCCTGCGGCAGGAAGTCGGCCTGCGACATTCCGGCCTCCACGGCGTCCCCGGCCGTCCGGGTCTCCCAGCTTTGCCGACCTCCGGCATTCTCCTCAGGCCTCAGGCCCCTTCCCCAGGCGGACGCGCCAGCGTCCTGCCCGTCCCCGGCCCCCGGCCTGACTGGCCCCGCCAAGGGCCCCTTCCCCGCGACGCCCCGCAGGAGAGACCGCCCCATGAGCAAGAGCTTCGTACATCTCCACGTCCATTCCGCCTACAGCCTGCTGGACGGCGCCATCAAGATCCCCGATCTGGTCGCCACGGCCAAGTCCATGGGAATGCCGGCCGTGGGGCTCACGGACCACGGGCAGATGTTCGGGTCCTACGCCTTCTTCAAGGAGGCCATGGACAAGGGCGTGAAACCCATAGTCGGCGTCGAGGCCTACCTCACCACCCGCGGCAGGGCGTCGAGGGACAAGGACGAGAGGCGCTACCACCTGGTCCTCCTGTCCATGAACTACGAGGGCTACCTGAACCTCTGCAGGATGATATCGGTCGCCAACACCGAGGGCTTCTATCACAAGCCCAGGGTCGACTACGAGCTCCTGGAGAGGTACGGCGACGGGGTCATCGCGCTCTCGGCCTGCCTCCAGGGGGAGATCCCCAGGGCCATAACGGACCAGGACTACACCGAGGCCAGGGCGGCCATCGACCGCTACGCCAGGATCTTCCCGGACCGGTTCTACCTGGAGATCCAGGAGAACCAGATCCCCGAGCAGAGGAAGGTGAACGACACCCTCCTCGCCTACTCGAAGGAGAAGGGTATCCCCCTGGTCGCGACCAACGACTGCCACTACCTCAAGAAGGAGCATTACGAGGCCCACGACCTGCTCCTGTGCATCCAGACCAAGAAGACGGTGCGCGACACGGACCGCATGCGCATGCCGTTCAACACGTACTACTTCCGCTCGCCGGAGGAGATGCGCGAGCTTTTCCACTACTGTCCCGAGGCCTGCGACAACACGCTGGCCATCGCCGAGCGCTGCGACCTGCAGTTCCCGAACTTCCCCAAGGTCACCCGCTACCACTTCCCCAACCTGAAGCTCCCCGAGGGAACCACCCCGGACGCCAGGCTGGCCGAGCTGTCCCGGACGGGGCTGGACGCCTTCTTCGCCAAGAAGGAGGCCCGCGGCCAGGCCCTCTCCGAGGAGGAGCGGGAGAAGTACCTGTCGCGCCTGGAGATGGAGCTGGGCGTCATCTCCAGGATGGGCTTCTCCGGCTACTTCCTCATAGTCTCCGACTTCACGTCCTGGGCCCGCTCCAAGGGCATCCCCGTGGGCCCCGGCCGCGGGTCCGCCGCCGGCTCGCTCGTCTCGTTCGCCACCGGCATAACGAGCATAGACCCCATCCGCTTCGACCTCCTGTTCGAGAGGTTCCTTAACCCCGGCCGCGTGAGCATGCCCGACATCGACACTGACTTCTGCACGGACGGCCGCGCCGAGGTCCTGGACTACGTCACCAGGGCCTACGGCGGCTCGGAGTACGTGGCCCAGATAGCGACCCTGGGCCAGCTGAAGCCCAGGATGGTCATAAGGGACGTGGGCAGGGCGCTGGACATCCCGCTCCAGGACGTCGACAGGATAGCCAAGCTCGTCCCGGACGACGACCCGAAGATAACCCTGGACAAGGCCATGGAGCGCGAGCCGCTCCTGGCGGCCGAGATGAAGCGGAACCCGCAGATACAGACCCTGTTCGAGCGGGCCCGCGTCCTGGAGAAGCTTTTCAGGCACGCCTCGCTTCACGCCTCCGGCGTGGTCATAGGGGACCGCCCGCTCAAGGATCTCCTGCCGCTCTTCGTCCTGCAGAAGCAGGGCAAGAACGCGTCCGTCGCCACCCAGTTCGAGCTCAACGGCGTCGAGAGCATGGGCCTCATCAAGTTCGACTTCCTGGGCCTGCAGACGCTCACGCTCATAAAGCACTGCCTGAGGCTCCTGGCGGACAAGGGCGTCCACGTCGACATGGACGAGCTGGACACCTCTGACCCGCTGACCTACGAGCTCTTCCGGAGCGGGAACCTGAACGGCGTGTTCCAGATGGAGAAGCCCGGGTTCCGCCAGTACATAATGAGCATGAGGCCGAAGTGCATCGAGGACATCACGGGCTTGCTCGCCATGTACCGCCCGGGACCCCTGAAAAGCGGCCAGGCCGACCAGTACATCAAGGTGAAGCGCGGCGAGGCCAGGCCGTCGTACCCCCTCCCGGCGCTGAAGCCCATCCTCGAGGAGACCGGCGGCGTCATCCTGTACCAGGAGCAGGTCATGCGCATCGGACAGATCCTCGCGGGCTTCACCCTGGGCGAGGCGGACGAGATGCGGCGCGCCATGGGCAAGAAGAAGAAGGAGGAGATGGACCAGCTGCGTCCGAAGTTCATAGGAGGCTGCGTCGCGGGCGGCACCCCGGAGGCCAAGGCCGCCGAGATCTTCGACATGCTCGAGAAGTTCGCGGAGTACGGCTTCAACAAGTCGCACTCCGCGGCCTACGCGGTGGTCTGCTTCCAGACCGCGTGGCTTAAGGCCCACCACCCGGTGGAGTTCATGGCGGCGCTCATGACGAGCGAGCAGCAGGACCACGACAAGATTGCCGACCTCATGGCCGAGTGCCGCGCGACCGGCATCGACGTGCTCCTGCCGGACGTGAGCAAGTCGGGCGAGAAGTTCACGGTGAAGGACGGCAAGATCCTCTTCGGGCTGGGCGCCATCAAGGGAGTGACCCAGGTGCCCATCGAGGCCATCGAGGAGGAGCGCAGGAAGAAGCCCTTCGTCGATCTCTTCGACTTCCTGGAGCGGACAGTCAACCGGAAGATGAACCGAAAGGTCGTGGAGGCGCTCATAAACAGCGGCGCGATGGACACCATGGGCGGCGCCGAGCGCGGCACGATGCTGGCCACCCTGGACCGCGCCATGAAGGACGCAGCAAAGGCCGTGCGCACCACCGACACGCGCCACACGGTGAACTCGCTCTTCGGGGGGGGCGCGGTGGAGCCCCCGAGGCCCGCGTGGATACCTGCCCCGCCCGTCCCGGACAGCGAACGCCTGGCGGCCGAGAAGGAGCTCCTGGGGTTCTACGTCTCCGGACACCCGCACGCCCGCTTCGAGAACGCGAGCAAGGCCCTGGGCGTCCGCCACATTTCCGACGTCCTGAAGTCCAGGAGCCGCGACAAGGTGAGGATCTGCGGGACCATAGCCGAGGTTAAGTCCAAGAAGGACAAGAACGGCAACGACTTCGCCTTCGCGTCCCTGGAGGACGCCACCTCGAAGATAGAGCTCCTGGTCTGGGCCAGCGTCTACCAGAACGTGCGGCCCGCGCTCCTGGAGAAGCGGCTCGTCGTGGTCGAGGGCCGCTCGGAGCCCCAGGCAGAGGACAGCCGCTTCGGCTCCACCAAGATCTCCGTGGACGACATCTGGGTCATGGAGGAGGAGCTTGACAGCCGCGTGCAGGCCGTGGTGATCTCGCTCCCGCTCGCCAAGGCCCCGGAACTCGCGGAGCAGCTGGAGAAGGGCGAGCTGCCCGGCCCGGACGGCAAGGCCCCCAACTTCTATCTCAAGATCCACGTGGGTTCCGGAGAGGCCATCTACCGCCTGGACAGTCCCCCGAAGCTCTCGCTCCCGCTCATAGACGACGCCGTGCGCATCCTCGGCGCCGGATCCGTGAGCTTCTCGAACTTCCAGAATCCTTTCGGGAACAACGCGGCGGCACCCGATCCGGAGCCGAGGAGGCGCTTTCAGCGCCGCGGCATGCGCCAGTAGGCGCCGTGACGCACGCCAGGAAAGCAGGGACAGATCTCGCGGCTTGCAAAGGACGGAGGCGAACTGCCGGGTCATGGCGAAACGGGAGAGATACGGAGGGAAGCGGAGAGATACGGAGGGAAGCGGAGGGATACGGAGGGAAGCGGAGGGATAAGGAGGGAAGCGGAGGGATATGGAGGGAAACTGAGATATACGGAGAGAAGCGGAAAGATACGGTGGGATACGGAAGGAAGCGGAGATATGCGGAGGGAAGCGAAGATATGCGGAGGTATAGGCAGAGAAACTGAGGGAAGCGGATGGATACGGAGGGAAACTGAGACATACGGAGGGAAACTGAGATATACGGAGGAAAGCGTAGGGACACGGAGGGAAGCGGAGATATACGGAGGTAAATAGAGATATGCAGAGGGAAGCGGAGATATGCGGAGGTATACGCAGAGAAACTGAGGGAAGCAGAGGGATACGGAGGGAAGCGGAGATATACGGAGGCATAGGCAGAGAAACAAAAGGAAGCGGAGATATACGGAGGGAAGCGGAGATATGCGGAGGGAAGCGGAGATATGCGGAGGGAAGCGGAGATATACGGAGGTATAGGCAGAGAAACAAAAGGAAGCGGAGGGGTACGGAGGGAAGCGGAGAAATACGGAGGGAAGAGGAGAAATACGGAGGGAAGCGGAAAAATACGGAGTGAAACGGATGGAAAGGCAAGAACGCACTGAACGACCCTGACGGCTCGGTCTGATTGACCACTTCCTGGCCAGCCACCTGTCATTCGAGGAGGTTAGGATAGGTTTAATTTTCGGGAAGGCAACCGTACAATACCTGAGACGGGGGTCATGCCTCCGGGGACGGGTCGATCCTGATCCTGGACCAGATTGAATCTCCTCTGGGGAACAGATGCCCGTAATGACCAGGCTCTTGCGCTAAGCATTGCACGAGAGCGCGACGGGGCCGACCATCCTCAGACGAGCCTGTAAATATGAGCGATGCCACGTCGTTTGCCCGTGAGGAAATTACGATGACGCACAAGGAAGAAAACTCAAAGGAAGATCAGGACAGATTTTCCGCCGCGCTGGAATGGTATTTTGCCGACAAGCCTTACGGGTCCAAGACCGAACTGTCGGTGCTTCTGGGAAAGTCTAAGGGCTTCGTTTCATCCGTGACCTCCAAGAACATCGTCAGTCCCGAATCCCGCCGACTTATCAGCGCAGGGCTGGGCATTCCCCTTGAGACAATGCTCAAGGCAGGACAGGTAATTCTCGATGGCGGTGACCCGGGACCGAAGATGCCGGACTTTCCCCGTACAGACTGGCACGGAAACCCGCTTAAGCCCGGCGGACTGGCAACAACAAAAATGTGGACGCCCAAATCCGGTCCGCCACTGCCTAAGGGAGCCGAGAATTACATAGCGGCCGCATTGGACACCAAAATTTTCAAGGTTCCGATGACATACGTCATGCGCCTTGTGCCGGACGAGTCAGGCAACCTTGTCTTTCCCACGGACGCGTCCAGTTCGGACAGTCCGATATCGTTGTCTCAAGCAATGTTTCCAGGCATAGACCCAAAGAACATTCACGCAGTGAGAATGATGGAAACTTGCATGGAACCTCTTCTCCACAAGCATGACATTCTGATCGTGGACACCTCACGAAAAAAGGGTTACGACATACTGCAAAAAGTGCTGTACATGGTGGAGAGCGAGCATGCCGGAGTTAAAATTGCCGTGCCAAGGTTTGTTTCTTTAGGGAAAGATGAATATCACACTCTAATATATGCATTGAATTCCCGGAGATGGTGGCCGATACGCGTTGACCTGCGCGAACTGGAAGTTATGGGCACAGTTATTATGAGCATATGGCCATTTCAAAATATGTCTAAACCAATTTTTCGAACATAATACAAAGGCAAAACTGTCTCGGACAAGAAAATTCACTCGTTATTGAGGAGTGTCTCATATCTGGCCTACTGCGATGTAAGTAACATTCTATCAAGAAAGACAGAAGGTACCTGAAAAAAAGATGAATTGTTATGCATCGACGTTGGCTGAAGGGATTCGACTCCAAAGCTACTTGTAGTGCTGTTAATTGAATGTTGTAACTTATACAGATGAAAATTAAAATATCAATCTGCAATAATTTAGAAATTTGATAAAATTGTCAATGGATTGTGAGAACATTTTTTTAAACATATTCAGGAATTCGGCGGAGGCATGAATGAAAATTTCGAGGGTCAAGGTGACTGGGGTGACATACTGGTCAAAACAGAGCATAAGGCTAGAATGTCAATCTTCGATCTTCTTCGAGAATGGATCTATGATGAATTCCGAAGCAAAAACTGTGAAAATACTCACTGGAAATATACAAACTCAAACGTTGAAAACGCATGGAATCTCAGAAAATTTGAAAATTTCTGACATTCTTTCAAACAGAAGATCTCGTCGGAAAGATCAGGTGACAGATCTAGAAAGGGCCGACCACGCAGAGCATAGGGGACTTTCCGAGCAGGAAATGAAATGGCCAACTGGGGGGGGGGGGCGAGTCACAAACCACGATCCAGAAGCACTTGCGGATGAATCTGGCTATGTCATTGATATCAAAGGGCGTGACACCGAAAAAGTAGGACGGTACGCCGGTGAATCGAGAAGGGTTCAACGAGGCTATAGACGAGGTTAAGAAGCAATTCTTCAAACTGGACGTCTGCCTGGGAAGCTGTGAGGTGTGTCTGGAGCTTTACCTGGACGTCCTGTTGCGCCAGGAGGACAACGGGGAGCACCCGGACAGAAAGGAACACGAAGAAGAAAAAGAAGACGAGAAGAAAAGGGAGAAGGAGAAGGAGAAGGAGAAGGATGAGGAGGACGGGGAGAAGGAGAAGGAGAAGGATGAGGAGGACGGGGAGAAGGTGAAGAAGGGGAGGAGGTGGACGGGGAGAAGGTGAAGAAGGGGAGGAGAAGGACAAGCACTCCGGGCCGGAGTCTACAGGGGAAACGAAAGAAGCCCAATGGCCCGAGGATCGGTAACGGCAAGCTACCGCGACATGATCAACTGAACTGACACGCTACCTGTGACGAGGGGCAGGCGAACATCACGGAAGAGTCCCGGGAATACCTCATGCGTGTCGGTTCGGAAGAAAGGCGAACCTCAGCGGGCATCCCCGGTCTTCTTGGACGCAAGGTGTATTCTGAGAGGAGGAGGAGCGCTAACCGTGGCCAAGGCCTTGAACCGGTCCATTATGTCGATGTCCATGGACTGCCGGTAGAGCGTGATGCCGTGCTCCTCCAGGGAACGGTCAATCTTGATCAGCAGTTCCGAAAGGATGGCCACTGTCTTCGACACGGGAGAGACAGTCACGAAGAGGTTGAACTCCAAGTAATTTTCGTTCAGGTCCTCGAGCACCGCCTCGGGAGGGGGGCTGGTCTCGATACCTTCCACGCCCTCACACGCGTCACTGATGAGCTTCAGGGCGTAGGAGATGTCGGTCCCGTAGAAGACCCGAATGACAAGTGTGCGAAGGAGCCTGTTCGGCTGTTCCTCGGTGGACCAGTTGGTGAATTCGTTGGAGACCATGGCCGAGTTGGGTATGAACACAACAGTCCCGCCAAGGGTGATCACCTCGGTACAGCGAAAGTCAACTTTCCTCACGGTGCCGGAAATCTTTCCAACCTCCACGAAATCGCCCGCCTTAACGGAGCGACCGAAAATGAGGATGATGCCACTCGCCATGTTGTTGGCAAGCGTCTGAAGACCGAAGCCTATCGCCGCGCCCAAGCCGGCTGCAGCTGCGGCAAGGCTAGTCCAGTTCACGCCCAGAAGTCCGAGCGCTATCAGGACGAAAGCCGTCCATACTATGTAGGTGAGGATCGTCCGAATGGACATCCTCTGCATCTGGTTGAGCTCCAGCTCTTCAGGCAGGTGTTCGAGAGAGGTGTTTCCGAACTTCCTGAGTGATCTGAACAGGAAAAAGCAGGCCAGGATAATGAACACCTTGGTGAGGCTAACCGAGGCCTCCCCTATGTTGAGTCCGGCGGTCAGGAAAGTCAGGAACATTGAGTCCAGGCCGGGTATCGCTACAATCCACGGAACGGTCAGAACCAGGGAAAGCGACCAGGAGGCAGGAACAAGAAACGCGTTCAGAACGGAGTACTTGACCGGATTCCTTTCCGAATGATAAATGCTGTCGCAGAGGATGGTCCCGAGCATCGCGAACGAGTTGCCAAGGATCAGCACGTTAACGAGGGTAAAGAGAACCATGAAGGAGAGGATGGCGATCCTGGGGTATCCGACCACGGTCATGACGAGAGAAATCAGAGCGAAATAGAAGGCTGAACCGTAAGCGAAACGCTCGAGCAGATGTCCCCGCAACTCCTCGTGCATTCTCGAGCGTCTCGTCAGGGTGCGCAGATAGCTGAGGAAGAAAAGCAGGACGCCGAACCAGAGGATTGCGAGAGCTCCTGTCGGAATGTCGACGAAGAGGAAGAGAGCTCCCAGAACAGCAGGGGCGAAGAACCTGGTCAGGGGAGATGTCTGAATCGCAAGGTCAGGTTTGGCGGCAAGCCTGAGTTTCCAGCTGATCCTGGCAAGTCCCCATATGAGCGTCAGTATACCGGGGATGAAGAAGAAAAGAAATTTTCTGCCGTCCTGATTATGAAAGCCGTTGGACAGCGCGAACCCTACATTGACGTAGATCCAGGGACCTTTCACGATCCGAAGCACCGCGTTCTTCCAGTTGTCAAATTTGTCAGGCAGGTACCGCGAACCGCGATACAGCAGGATTCCTATCAGGGCGACGATTCCGGCAGTCATGAAGAACCTTGTCACGCATGATGTCCAGTCCTCCCTGATCTGGGGATAGAGATACTGCTTTTTGGCATAAAACAGTTCCTTCCATTTGGAGACGTAGCCGTTTTCTCCGGTCAGCTCGGGAATGTCAAAAGATGTCAGCCTGCTTTCCGTCAAGTAGTACGCTTTCCAGTTGCCGGGGATCATGTCCTCGAAAAGGCCGATGCTGGCGTCAAGGACGTTTATCAGCGCGATGGCATCGTTCATTCTTGTCGATGCCGAATCATAGACCATCTGGGCCCTGGACCGGTATGAAAGCATCTCGGAAACGTCTGACTCTTGAGAGTCATGACCGGCGAACGCCTCGTCGAAAAACTGCAGATCCGCCCTGAACTCCTCTGTCATGGAGTCCAGGTTTTTCAAGTTGCGGGCGAGAAAGTCCCTCTCCTTGCGCAACATTATGAGTATGTCACCCTCCACGTGGGGGCTGGAGGCAAGCGCATGGAATTCTCGTCTGAGAGTGTCAGTCTCGGATTTCGTAGCCTTGGTAAGCTTGACAAAATTTTTGAGCTCAGAAGCGAGCCTGTCAGCATGGCCGTTCATGGTCAGGGCAAGATCCGGAAGTTCCATCCGATCGCCGGAAAGGTACGGGTCGGCAGGACGACCGTGCATCCCCGTGATGTCCTGTCTCTCCTGTCCATTCTGAACGTCCTGGGCGTCCTGGACATCGGACATGGAACCTGCTGCCCCTGACCGACTGACATCATCGGCCGCGACAGTAAGCCCTGGGTCTTCTGAAGCGTCGCGAATGCCGTCGTCCGGCCGACCTGATAAAACCGGCGGCCTGAAGGCCTGACCGTCGGGCAGTGATTCAGGCGGGGAAACGTCCTGGGCTCCAGCCGCGGTCAAGGCAGATGAAAACACGACAGCGGAAAAAAAGAGAAGTGAGGCCAGGATGCCGACCGCTTTCATATTGAGGGCAGGAGGGGATTTCATAAGGGCACCGAAGAGACAGACGAGTTGTCTGGGCTGGAAGCAAGAAAGGCGTTTAAGGACGGACAGAGGAACAAACAGACAACCGGAGTAGGAGGAGAAGAGCGACAGAAGCGGCGAGCGAAAACGGACGGACCGGAGACGACTGTAAAGTGACCGGCTGTCCAGTCGAAGAAGGGCAGCCGGTCAAGTCACGTTTTCCGGGGAGTCTCGGGAAGGCCTCTCAAGATGGCAGGGAACACGAAAGTCCGGACAGGCCAGCGGTATTGCCGTGTGCGGGGTGAACCGGACGGGAAAACTCGCAAGCCGGATACCGGACAGCTGAAGTTCATGGGCCGGCCCCTCCCGCGCAAGGCAGCCAGCCGTCCTACGACATTATGATCGGCCCGGTCTCCCCGCGGCCCCCGGCGCGGTCCTCCCCCGAACCTCCCTGGAGGACCTGCAGGGCTTTCGAGAGGTTTATCTCGAGCGACTGGCGGTACAGCTTGATGCCGTTCTGGAAGAACGACTCCTCGATCTTTACCCTCAGGTCCGAAAGGATGTAGGTTGTCCTGGAGATGGGGCGGACAAAAACGAAAAGGTTGAACTCGAGATATTTCTCGTTCAGATCGTTAAGCACCGCCATTGGAGCCGGATCCTTCACCACGCCGTCAACGTCTTCGCTGACTGCCTTAAGGAGCCTGAGGGCAAGCGCGATGTCGGTGCCGTAATAGGCCCTTATCACCAGCGTACGCTTGAGGATCTCGGCTTTGCCTTCCGTTGTCCAGTTGGTGAACTCGTTGGAAATGATTGCCGAGTTCGGAACGAAAACAATCGGGCCTCCCAGCGTCTTCACCTCGGTGCAACGGAAATCGACTTTCATGACGGTGCCGGAAACGTTTCCTACTTCTACGAAGTCACCAACCTTTACGGAACGTCCGAATATCAGGATTATCCCGCTTAAAATGTTATTAAAAATTGTCTGGAGCCCGAAACCGATTCCGGCACCCAGACCGGCGGCAGCGACTGCCAGGCTTGTCCAGTTGACGCCCAGAAGCCCCATCGCGATCACGGCGAAGGCGATCCAGACGAGGTATGTAAGAATGGTCTGAATTGACATCCTCTGGGCCTGGTTCAGTTCGAACTCCTCTGGCAGGTGCTCGAGCGATGTGCTTCCGAACCTGCGAAGGGATCTGAACAGGAAAAAACATCCCAGGATCATCAGCACCCTGGAAATGCTGAAGGAGGCCGAGCCAATGTTATGTCCTGCCGTAAGGAAGTTCATGAGAATCGAGGTCAGTCCCGGAATTGCAATTAGCCACGGGAGCGTGCAGAGGAGCGAGACTGACCAGGTGACGGGAAGTAGAAGCGCTATCAGAATGGAGTATTTGACCGGATGGTTGTCCGAAGGAAAAACCCCGTTGCAGAAATTGGATCCGAGCTCGGCGAAAGCGTTGCCCAGAATAAGAATGTTCACGATCGTGAAGAACAGCATGAACACGAGCACGGCTAGCCTGGGGTAGCCTGCTACGTTAATGACGAGAGATATTACCGCGAAATACCCTGCCGAGCCGTAGGCGAAGCGCTCGAGCAGGTAGCCCTTCATAGCTTCGGTCACATCTGTGCGCTTTCCTCTTTTCCACAGCATGTACATGAAGAGAAACAGCATGGCAAACCAGAGGACAGACAGCACCCCGGTAGGCACTTCCGCGTACAGGAAAAACACGCCGAAAACCGTTGGCGGGTAGAAACGCGTGAGCGGAGAATTCTGGCCTGCCAGAGTGGGCTTGGCCGCAATACGCAGCTTCCAGCTTGTCGCGGCGATTCCCCAGATGAGTATGACAACGCCAGGGACCAGGAAGAACAGGAAATTTACGCCCTGCTGGTTTCGCGAGGCGTTGCAGAGGGCCAGGCCAAGAGTCAGGTAGAGCCATGGACCCTTGACTATCCCCACAACTGCGGCTTTCCAGTTAACCGGCTCTACTGGGAAATAGCCGGCCCCGTGGTAAAGGATGATACCGAGAAGGGTAATGAGCCCGGCGGTCATGAAAAACCTGGTGATGCTCTGTTGCCAGGCTTCCCACGTCTGAGGGTAAAAGAGCCTGCCCTTTTCGACGATGTCTCTTTTCCATTCCGCGATGTAGCCGCCATCGCCTGTCAGCTTGGGAATTTCGAACGAAGTCAGGCTGCTGGTCTCCAGATAATATGCCCACCATCCGGCAGGTATCCTCTCCTCGAAGCGGCTGATGCGTTCTTCAAGGCTGCTTATCAGCTTTTGAGCCTCTGCGAGTTTTGCCGAAACGGTTTCAGATGTCCTTCTGAACAGAGGTATGCGGTCCGCCAGCAGTGTCTGGGCCCTGTCGACCGAGAGCGGTCCTCGCTCTGCCATTGAATTTTCCAGTTCGTTCAGTCTCCTGCTGAAACCGTTGAACAAATCCTCCAGTGCCTTTTCCGACTGTGTCAAGGCATCGTGCTGTGCCCGCAGCTGACTCAGCCTGTTCTCCCGCTCGTGCGGCGTCACCCCTTTTCTCTGCTGGATTTCCCTTCTGAAATTTTGGCTGTTTTCGGCAGTGTCCCTGATAAGCTTTGTGAGTTTGCCTGACTCCTCACGCATTTGTGCTGAGAGCTCGTCAAGCCTGAGAAGAATTTCTGAAAGAGACAGGAGATCCGCCTCGTTTCCTGAAGAGACGGCCTGAACGACGACCTCCTGACTTCCGGTTCCTTCCTGGGCCGGACTCGCCTCTCCGTTACCCCCGCCACTCGCTACCTGCGCACCTGTTCCGGGAGCGGCTCCCCCGTCCGTGTCTGCCGCGGCTGACCCCTCTCTGCCGGAGCCATCTTCAGTGCCGCTACCGGGTGCGGGACTCTCTGAGGAAGCCTGCACGGGTCCGGCATTTGCCGCACCGGAAGCCTGCAGCACGGAACTGTCGTCCCCGGAGGCGGAAGACTGCGCCGCGGCGCGGTCGTCCCCGGAGGAGAAAGCCTGCGCCGCGGCGCGGTCGTCAGGCGAAGCGGACACGGACGCGGAACCGAGGGAAAGGACGGCAATGATGGCGGCTGCGGCCAGCGAAGCGGAAAGAAGGGTTTTCATGAGGGTACCACAGGTAAGGAAGGTGTTGTTCGGAGCAGATTCGAGGTCTGCGGGCAGCATCTGGCCGGGACCCGCAGATAAACCGTCCCTCACGGGATCGTGAAAGGAAAAGTTTAAGGATTTCATCGACAGGCCTCTTGCGAAATTTTCGCGGGGGTCCCGGAGACCGACTCCCTGGCCGACCGGATGCCGTCCAGGGCTTCCCGTACGTTAATCTCCAGGGACTGGCGGTAGAGCTTGATCCCGTGGGCATAAAATGACTTCTCTATCCTCACCCTGAGCCCGGAGAGTATGGCGACGGTCCTGCTCACTGGCTTCACGGTGATGAAGAGGTTGAATTCCAGATATTTCTCGTTCAGATCGTTTAGCACCACTTCCGGAGCAGGAAAGTCGAGCACCTCTGCTATGCCGCTGCAGGCTCCGAGGATGAGTTCGAGTGCAAGATCTATGTTGGTGCCGTAGAACGCCCTTATGACTAGAGTGCGCAGTACCTGGTCGAACTCTCCCTCGCGCGTCCATTTGACATATTCGGTGGAGACGATGGTGTAGTTCGGAATATAGGCAATGGAGCCGTCCAGCGTCTCTATCTCCGTGCAGCGCAGATCGACTCTTCTCACCGTGCCCGAATAGGCGCCGATCTCGACGAAATCGCCGACTTTGAGGGATCGGCCGAACACGAGGAGCACGCCGCCCACCAGGTTGGCGAATATGCCCTGGAGACCGAAGCCGAGCCCAGCCCCTATAGCTCCAAGCACGACGGTCAGGGTTGTCCAGTTGAAGCCCAGGAGCCCCATCGCGACCATCACGAAAGTGATCCAGATGACATATGTCATCAGTGTCTTGATAGGATCTATCTGAGCCGGGGACAGCTCTATCTCGTCAGGCAGATTCTCGAGAGAGGTGCTCCCCAGCGTCCTGAGCGAGCGGAACAAGAAAAACAGGCCGAGGATCAGGAGCACCCTCGTGAGATTGAACGATGCCTGCCCGACCGAATAGCCGGTGGTGAGCAGATTTTCCATAAGGGTCGTGGAGCCGGGGATGGCCCAGAGCCACGGGAACGTGCAGAGAAGAGAGATTGACCAGGTCACGGGCACGAGAAAGGCGTTCAGTATCGAATTCCTGACACGCGCGACGTCCTTGGGGAAAATCCTGTCGCAGAGAATGGTACCTAGCACCACGAAAGCGTTGCCGAGTATGAGAACGTTCACGACCGTAAAAAGGAGCATGAACGCGAGCACGGCCAGCCTCGGAAAGCCTACAGCGGAGATGATGAAGGAAATGATTGCGAAATAGTACGCCGACCCGTAGGCGAAACGCTCGAGCAGGAACCCCTTCAGCTCCTCGTCCTCCCTCGACCTCTTGCTGATCCTGAATAAATTGAAAAGGAAAAGCATGAGCACGACAAACCAGATGATCGATAGCGCCCCCGTCGGCACGTCCGCGAACAGGAACAACACGCCGAGGACTGCCGGAACATAAAAACGTCTCAGCGGCGATTTGACGCCGGCCAGCTCGGATTTGGCGGCGAGTCTGAGTTTCCAGCTGGTCGAAGCCAAGCCCCAGATAAGAATGAGCACTCCGGGGATGAAAAATACTATGTAATTTCCTCCCAGATGGTTGCGTGAAGCGTTCGCCAGGGCTACACCCACGGTCAGGTATCTCCAGGGTCCCCTGACGATACCCATGATCGCGACCCTCCAGTTGACTGGCTCCACAGGGAAAAGCCTTGAGCCGCGGTGCAGGAGAAATCCGACCAAGGCGATGGGCAGTCCGATAAGGACAAAGGAAGTCAGACTCTGCAGCCATCCGTCCGGATCCTGGGGATACAAAAATTTTTTCTTGTCGACCGTAAGGTTGACCCATTCGTAAAATGCGTCAGCCAACCCGGACATGCCTCCGTACCGCCCCCAGTCCCTGGAATTCATCACGCCGCTCTGCTCCAGATAATACTCCTTCCACGCCTCAGGTATCTGGGGAGAGTATTCGGCTATGTAACCGTTCAGCTTATCAATGATCTTGCGACCTTCTTCCAAAACAGGACGGACATTTTCTGATATCCCCTTAGCTCGTAGCTCAGCCGCCTCCAGACTCGATTCCGTTTGGGTCCAGTCATCAGGCCTGGCGGCAGTCGAGACGGAGATGCTGGCTTTCCTCTTTGCCATTTCGTTAATCTTCTGGCCGAGAGTCAGGCTCTTTTCGCCAAGAGCTGTGATATTGCTGTCGATTGTCCGCTTTAGTCCCTTGAGCTGGCTCAGCACGTCTTCCCGGACGTGAGGGCTGTCGCTCATCCCTTCGTATTCCTGAACGAGGATTCCCATAAGCTCAGACGTTTCGTCAATGGAATTCCTGATATCCGACAATTTTTTGTAAATGTCTTCGCAGTTCTTCATTACTGCCTTGATGAGAGCCGGAAAGCCCGAATACGGATCCTTTACAAGGAAAGGAAACAGCTCCGTCTGGCGTCCGGCAGTTTCATCGTTCCCGGATGTTGCAGGATCACCGTCCGCAGCTCCAGAAACATCCGGAACCTCCTGGCCGCCGGACTCCATCTCCGGAGCCGTGCCCGTGCCTGTCGAACCGGAGCCTCCCTGAGCCGAAGTCACTGATCCTTCCCCGCGAACAAGGGGAATTTCACCAGGGGCCCTACTCACCACTACCCCGTCTCCAGCTCCCGGAGGCGGTCCCGTCAATGTCCATGACAACTGCCCGCCTTCATGTACGGCGTCGCCGTCTCCCCTCGCAGCGGCGTCATCCGGCCGTCCCCGATCTGAACCTGCAGTGTCCGCCAGAGCCGCTGGAGCCTTGGCGAAAGGCATTGCACACGGCATGACCGCAAGGCAGGCAACGATTGCGCAGACAAGGAATACGTGCCTGGTCAAACGCGGGGAGATGTCGGCTTTCATGGAGTTCCTCCATGCAACGGTCGGGAAGTCGAACCTGGAAGAAAGAAGGTCACTGGCCCATCCGGACCCGTGGGGAGAAAGGTTTGCAAAACGATGCTTATCCTACTAACTGGCACGGTCCGCCTGAAAACTGAGGAGGCTCTCTGCAAGCTCCGTCCGTAAAGGTGCAGGCGAGACGGCGGCTAAGATTCCGAGTGCCGGTCAACCATGACAGCCTGGATCTTCTGGCCGTCCTTGCCCCCCTGGAGGACCATCAAAGCCTCTTTGAGGTTGATCTCCAGGGACTGGCGATAGAGCTTTATTCCTCCGTCTTTCAAGGACTTCTCGATCTTCACTCTCAAATCGGAGAGGATGTCGAGGGTCCTCTCGATGGGATGCACCGAGACGAAGAGGTTGAACTCCAGAAACTTCTCGTTGAGATCGCTCAAAATGACCTTGGCTTCCGGATCTTTGCATACTTCGTCAATACCGCCGACGGCCTCCTTGATCAAGCGAATGGCATCTTCAACAATCGTGTCGTAGATAGTCCTAATGACAAGCGTCCTCCTGAGTGCTGATCCCTTGTACTGCTTGTCATGCCTCTCCTGAATATCCTGCTTACCCTGACTATCCTCCTTCCCCTGGCTATCCTCCTTGTCCAGGTTATCCTGTCTATCCTGCTTGTCCTGAATGTCTTGGATATCCTGCCTATCCTTCTTTCCGTCCAATTCCTCGTCGGTCCAATTGACCAGCTTCGTCGAGACGATCGTGGAATTGGGGACATAGACGAGCGAGTTGTCCAGCGTTTTTACCACGGTGCAACGGAAGTCCACTCTCGTTACCAAGCCGGAAATCCCGTCCACCTCCACGAAGTCGCCGACCTTGACCGAGCGTCCGAAAATCAGGATGATTCCGCTAACCATGTTGTTGAAAATGTTCTGGAGACCTATGCCCAGGCCAAGCCCGAGGCCGCTCGCCGCGACGGCCAGGCTTGTCCAGTTGACTCCCAGCATCCCCATGACCAGCACGGTGAACACAATCCAGACAACATACGTGAGGATCGTCTGGATTGGAGCCCGTTGCGCAGGTTTCAGCTCGAGCTCCTCTGGCAGGTTGTCGATGGAGGTCTTCCCGAGGTTCATGAGCGATCTGAACATGAAGAACAACCCCAGGATAAGGAGCACCTTTGTCAGATCGAAGGATGCCTCCCCCACCGAGTAGCCTTTGGTGAGCAGGCTCATCAGAAGGGTAGTCATGCCGGGGATGGCAATGAGCCAGGGAATGGTGCATCCGAGCGATACAAGCCAGGTTATGGGGAGCAGGAAGGCGTTCAGGATCGAGAACTTGACAGGCTTCTTGTCTGACGGCAAGATCCTGTTGCTGATGTTTGAAGCGAGCGCCGCAAACGCATTGCCGAGCAGAAGCACGTTGACTATTGTGAAAAGGAACATGAAGGCGAGTATGGCTAGCCTGGGATAGCCCAACACCGCAATCAAAAGCGACAGGATCGCAAAATACACGGCAGAGCCGTAGGCAAAGCGCTCGAGCAGGAAACCAGTGTGAACGTAGAAAACGCTCCAGGATTTCCCCTCGCTAAAGACAGAAACAAGATCTATACCAGCACCATCTGTCGCACCGTTCGTAACCTGCGCACCGTCTGAGGCCGCAACAGGATCGGGAACCTTACCCTCCGTCGGTTCGGCAGATGCCGGAACATGCACTCCGTTGCCGTTAACGTCCACTTGCACACTGGCATCCCCGCGATTTCCGGCCTCCTTGCCTTTCGCCAACCTCTCGGCCTTCATGGCCTCCTGAACAATCTTGCCCATGTGCCACAGCCAGACAAGAAACCCTCCCATGATGGCGAACCACAGAATTGCCAGAGCACCGGTCGGCATGTCGGCAAAAAGCAGGACCACACCCAGCGCGGCTGGGATGTAGAAGCGTGTCAACGGGGACTTCACGTTGTCCAGCCCCTTCTTGACCGCCTGCCTCAGCTTCCAGCTGGTGCCGGCGAGCCCCCATATCAGTATCAGCACGCCGGGAAAAAACAGGAAGAGATAGTTCCCGCCATGGTGATTTCGGGACGCGTTCCAGAGCGCCAGCCCGATTGTCAGAAAGAACCAGGGTCCCCTGACGATACCTTCAATCGCCTTGTGCCAGTCCGTCTCGCTGCCGTTTCCATCAGATGCGATCTTCGATTTCCAGAAACCTCTGCAATACCACAGGATCAACCCCCACAGGGTCGACAGCAGTCGAATTATGGCCCAGTTCGTATGTTCAACGATCTCTCGCTCACCTGATTTTTTCCTGAAAATATTCTCGGCGATCTGTACGAGAACGACACCCACCAGTGCCACGATCCCCATGGTCATTAGAAAAGTGGTTACGCACTCCAGCAATTCCTTGCTCGTCTGTGGCAGGAAAAATTTTCTCTTGGCAGCCAGCTTGCTGACCCAGTCGGAGAAGTAGCCGCCTTCTCCAGTGAAATCCGGGATTGCAAACGAAGTGAGCCTGCTCTCGGTCAGGTAATATGCCTTCCACGCCTCTGGTATCTCTGATGAATATCGGACGATGAACCCGTCAAGCCGGTCCAGGAGGGCCTTGGCCTCGCCTGTGGCTGACGGCACCTCCTCGGAAAGCCACCTGAAATAGTATTCGGCCCTCAGGACATCGGCCTGGACGCTCTGCCAGTTTTCCGGAATGGTCCCGCTGGAGCTGCGCACGCTGGCGTTCAGGTCGTTCAGGTCGGCCGCCTTCGGGGCCAGGACATCAGCCTCGGAATCCAGCGAGGCAGTCTCGTCGGCCAGTGCCGTCCGGATCCCCTTCAGCTGGCTGAGTATGTCCTCCTGGACGTGAGGTGTCACCTCGGGTCTCAGGTACTCCCTCAGAAGCAGATTCTGCTCTCCGGCGGTAGAAGTTACGAAAGCCCTGAGCTCGCGGCATCCCTCGGCGATCCGGACTGAGAGAGCCAGGAACTCCCTCGAGCGTTCAGCAAGCGCGTCGTGAGGGTTGTCGACGTTAACCGGGGCGAGCGCAGTCCAGCGTTCCGGCGGGACGGCCTGTCCCAGCCCGACCGGAGGCATTCGCGGAAGCACTCCCGGAACGGGCTTACTCGCCGGAACCGCCGGATCCCCCCCATCACCTGGCATGGAGCCGTTCGCCGACACAACGGATGCAGCTTCGGCACCTGGCGGGAGTCCGTTTCCAGGAGCGGTCCCGGTCGGGGCGGCAGGCTCTGCTCCGCCGGCCTGGGAAGGCTGTGCGGTCGGCGCTTCCGACGGCGCCCCGACGTCCTGCCGTGCCTGCGAGGCTTCGGGAGCCCGGCCATCCTCAACTCCCGCGGAAACTTCCGGATCCGCCAGGCTGCCCTCCCGACCGTTCTCCCCGTAAACCCCCTCCGACCGGGGGGCAGCATTGCCTGCAACGCCGCCTGCCCTGTCAGAGCCATCGTCCTGGGCTGCGGCGGGTGCCAGGGGGACTGCGATTGATACGGCCAGCATGAGGGCTGCGGCCAGAGACGCGGAGAGAGGCGTTCTCATGAGATTCTCCTGGAAGGCTGAGGCGACATCAGGGCCGGGATGTCCACTTCACACCCACAGTTCCCGCCGCGCAGGAACTCCCCGGCAGATCCGGCATCGAAAATTGCCATTTTGCCTCCCTGAAGTTCCAAATTCTGGACACGAGGCACCTGCCCCGCTCGCCGCCCGGGAGGCCCTCCCCTCCAGGCAGAGGCTTCCCTTTTCCGCAGAAAAGAGGGACGTCAAGGCAGAAATCTTACGGGACTGGCCAGTCCCGAGCGGAATCCCGGCCCGCCCCGAACTCGGGGAAGGACCTCGGGCCATACGCCTGCCGCATTGGACCGGGCTTAGCGACTCATCAGGAAACTGGATGATTTAATCACAACCAGCAAGGGATCGCAATAAGCCCCTGAACAGGCCGGATTCCGTAGGTTTCGAATCGTTCGAGACACGAGAAGCTGTCTCTCATGATCCGCAAACCCCGCCGGCATGGCCAAATTCCAAACGGCCTTGCCCTTCCAGAATTCAGGATGCCACAAGTTTCCTTCAAATTCTGGAAACTCTCGGCAGTTCTTGTCCTTATCCTGCAAACCTGACCTTTGCAATCCGTCCGAGACTTTCACGAACGCCTCGTCCCTCATAATACGCCCAACAAATTGTCCCACTGTGTCCTGATGACCTCAGCATAGCGCAATGCGGCAATTTAGGATACACAGTCTTTCCCTTTAATCAATCCTTAGAAATATGCATTTCTTATTAATTGCCAACTCCTGGACACACGAATTGTCATCTGCTTTCTACCTTACGTAGTCTGCTGTTACTGCCTTGCCGCAAACGCCTTTTCCATCATATGCCTTCCGACGTACGCTGACACCATTCCTTACCATTCTGCAATCCCTAAACACAGATCCTTGTCCTTCCGCCTTCCCCAAACGCCGCACCTCGCCCTTTCGAACTCCATGTGCGACCTCCTTGCCCTTCCACCTTACCAAATCAGCCTTGACCCTCACTTCCGCCTGCCAGAGCCGCCTTGACCCTCACTTCCGCCTGCCAGAGCCGCCTTGACCCTCACTTCCGCCCGCCAGGGCCGCCTTGGACCTCACTTCCGCCTGCCAGATCCGCCTCGACCCTCACTTCCGCCCGCCAGGGCCGCCTCGACCTTCACTTCCGCCCGCCAGGGCCGCCTTGGACCTCACTTCCGCCCGCCAGGGCCGCCTCGACCCTCACTTCCGCCCGCCAGGGCCGCCTTGACCCTCACTTCCGCCCGCCAGGGCCGCCTTGCACCTCACTTCCGCCCGCCAGGGCCGCCGTTCCCATGGCTTCCACCTTACCGGTCGACTAACCCTACTCTCTCCTCTCAAGCCCCTCAGCTCCCTCCCCTTCCGCATTCCAAGGCATCACCTCTTGCCCATCCGCCTTCCCGAACATCCGGGCATTGCCCTGCCGCCTTCCTTCCGAAGCCCTCAGAGCCCCGCCTTCAGCCACCCTCAAAATATAGTCCTGACCCTGCCTCCAGCCGCATCCCCCTCCCCTTGCCCTCCGCTGTCATAAAACACCACCACTTGAGCAAACGAATTCCCCAACATCTTCAATCTGCATGCTCCCAGAACCTCCAGATAATTCGACCGTACAATTAATTTTTTTACATTTAACTAATCGGCATGGCCAGCTTATAATTCACGTTTGTCAGGCTAAACATCACGTAACTTAAATCATCACTAATTCTTATGCCACACGTATGCCTGCAAAGGTTTAACAATCTGAATCGGTTAGCCTTCTCCAGTTTCAGGACGCAAACAGTCGCCGGGGACGTCAGGCAACCCGACCGGCGGCGCTCCCCGCCCTCATACCATCAAGTTCTCCGGCCCTTCGGCCCTTTGCCCCTTTGCGCTCCGGCCTTTCGGCCCTCCGATTCTCCGTCTCTCAGGTCATCGGGGGAACCTCCAGTGCCGCGCCGGGACCACGGTTTCTGCTATACTGCGGCGGGTTTCCTCGCCCGAACCGGTGCCTCAGACGGCTTCGCTCCCACCGTCTTCTCTAGCAGCCTCAAACCCAGGACCCTCCCAAGCCATGCTCCAGAACACCCTGGCCCTTCTGAACAGGCTCCCCGACGCCTACGTGCTGGCGGCGGGGGACGTCATGCTCGACCGCTTCGTCTACGGCGAGGCGGCGCGCCTCTCCCCGGAGGCCCCCGTGCCCGTGGTGGAGGTCCGCCGAAAGACATGGACCCCAGGCGGGCTCGGGAACGTAGTGATGAATCTCCACGCTCTGGGGGCCAAGGCCCTGGCGGCAGGCGTCGTGGGCGCGGACGGCAAGGCGGACGCCCTCCGGAACCTCCTGCAGGTCGCGCTCACGGACGGATCGCCGGGGTTCCTGACCGACCCGGACCGCCCCACCACCGTGAAAACCAGGGTTATCGCCGGGATCCAGCAGGTGGTGCGCTTCGACGAGGAGTCCGTCCGGGACGTGAGCCCTGCCGTGGAGACGGCCTACATGGAGGGCGCGGCGAAAGCCTTCCCCAGGGCGGGGGCGCTAACGGTCTCGGACTACGGCAAGGGGCTCCTGACCCCGTCCGTGCTCTCCTTCCTGCTCGCCAAGGCTATCGAGCACGGCATACCGTCCGTAGTCGATCCGAAGGGTTCAGACTACGAGCGCTACAGGGGCGCCACCCTGGTCACCCCGAACCGGGCGGAGCTGTCGCTTGCCCTGGGCAGGGATCTCACCCGCGCCCCGCAGGACAGGCTCGCCGAGGGCGGCAGGGAGCTCATGGCTCGCCACGGCCTGGAGAACATCCTCATCACCAGGAGCGAGGACGGCATGACCCTCCTCCTCTCCTGCGGGAAGACCATGCACCTGCCCACCCGCGCGCGGGCGGTCTTCGACGTGAGCGGGGCCGGCGACACCGTCGTGGCTGCCATGGCCGCCGCCCTCGCCGTGGGCGCCTCCCTGCCAGAGGGCGCGGCGCTGGCCTCTCTCGCAGCCGGGGTAGTGGTCGGCAAGGTGGGCACAGCCACCGCCAGCCCAGAGGAGATCAGGGAGTGGACCGCCTTCGCGGAGCTCTCCTCGGCCACGTAGGAGCCGGGCTTCCGGGTCCTTACCGGCCTCAAGGCTCTCGCGGCCTTCCTGTCCTCCTGAGCTTCCGGGCCCTTCCCGGCCTCAAGGCTCTCGCGGCCTTCCTGTCCTCCTGGGCTTCCTGGCCCTTCCCGGCCTCATGGCTCTCGCGGCCTTCCGGGCCTCCTGGGCTTCCAGGCCGTTCCGGTCCTCCTGGGCTTCCGGGCCGTTCCAGACTTACTGGCTCTCTTGGCCTTTCCGGTCCTTCTGGGCTTCCGGTCCTTTCCGGTCCTCCTGGGCTTCCTGACCCTTCCGGTCCTCCTGGCCTTCCTTGACCTCCCCGCCCCCGGCACCCTCCTTCTGTCCTCCGGCCTCACCCTTGTCCTTCTTCGGCTTCGGGGGCTTCTTGTTGCCAACCCTCTGGGCGGCGGCAAGCCCGTCCCTGAGCCAGACCTTCATGAGATCGCAGGCGGCCTTCAGGGACAGCTCGATCTCGGGGAGCTCCTCGTCCAGGAAGGGGGAGAGCACGTAGTCGGCGTTGCCCACGACCGGTCCCCAGAAGTCACGGGGCTGGCGGCCTATGCCTATCCGGAGCCTCGCGAAGTCCCCGCGGACGGACTCCTTGATGGAGTCTATGCCCTTGTGCCCGGCGCTCCCCCCTCCAAGGGAGGCCTTCACCTTGCCCGGAGGCAGATCCATCTCGTCGTGGACCACCAGCATGTCTTCCGCGGCGTTGACCTTGTAAAACTGCACGAGCTCCCTCGCGGAATGGCCGGAGAGGTTCATGTAGGTCTGAGGCCAGGCCAGGATCACCCGCGATCCTCCTGCCGAGCTCAGCACTATGACGGAGGACTTGAAGTTGGAGGGCGGGCCCGCGCCCGTTAGCCCGCCCCTGGCGAAGAGATCCAGCGCCATGAAGCCCACGTTGTGCCGGGTGTCGGCGTAGGCAGCTCCCGGATTGCCCAGTCCCATGATGAGTTTCGGTCCTGAAGAGTCCATCTGCGCTCCTGCCGCCATGCCTTCGCGAAGCCGGGCGGCTGCAAGCCCGCCGGGCATGAAACCGCGCAGGCCCGCTCATTTTAAAGAAATCCGCCTTGCTTGCACACCCCTTCCTCCCGGAACGGTCCGGACGACACCCGCCTTGCTCCGGCCCGACCGAGCCCCCAGGCATGCGACCCGCCGAGCCCCCTGGCACTGTCCTGACAGGGCCCCCTGGCGTGTGCCCTGCCTAAGCTCCCTGGCCGGACCCTGCCGAGCCCCCTGGCGCGGCCCTGACGGAGCCCCCTTGGCGTGTGCCCAGCCGAGCACCGTGCTCCGGCCCTGTCCGCCCCGGAACCCGGAGCCGTCGCCCCGGCCTCAGCTTTGCCGGGATTTGGACCGAACGGGCCCATGACCGATCCGGTCCGGGCAGGGCTCGGAGCTTGTCGGCGATCAGGACCGCGGCCGGAGTCATGCCTTCCAGGAGCGAGGGTCATGGCCAGTGTCAGGGACTCGTCCAGAGAGCGGGGGCAAGCTCCCTCCTGACCGGGCCGTTGTCTGAAACCCATACCAAGACCAGGACCATGGCCAGTTCCGGAGTGCCGGACGGAGCTCCCCCCTCGTCTAGTCCGACCGGCAGACCCGGCAGGCTCATGCCCGCGCCGGACCGTTTCTCGCCCCAGCGCAAGGCTTGCTTCCCGTCCCCGTCCGTGACCGGGGATGCCTGATCAGGGGACCCGGGCGGGCAAGGTCTCGCCGGACTCCTGTCTTTCCCCCGCCCCCCCACATCTCATCTTCCACCCATATCCACGGCTCAGCGGCTCGGAGACTCCTGACCCCGGGGGCTCGTCGGCTCGGGTCCTCTGGGGGCTCGCGGCACGAGACCTCTGCGGGCTCAGACACCACCTCTCAGGGGCATCCGACCGATCCCCCCTGCCCCTTCGGAGGCCGCTGAATCCCAGAAGCTGTCAAGTTAATTCCGTTGACTGGTTCAGCCGATTTCTTGCAAATGCCCTGGGGCTGTAATAAAATCGACCAAATAGACGGCTTTGTGCCGTCCGGGCGGCCCCCCGGGCGGGTCCCGGGGGACGGCTGGTTTCAGGGGCCTGGGGGCGCAGGGGTGCCACCCCTCCCCCGCCTGTCCCGACGCTCTCACCGTTGACGCATTTCCGGCGCCCCCGGCCGGTCCCAGGGCCCCGCGCTCCGCCCGGCGGCCCATAACCTCTTGGGAGTTTCTACCTCATGAAAAAGCACACCTGCATAGTCTGTTCCTACGAGTACGACCCCGCCGTGGGAGACCCCGACAACGGCATCGCCCCCGGCACCCCCTTCGAGGACCTCCCGGCCGACTGGGTCTGCCCCGTCTGCGGCGCCGGCAAGGACCAGTTCGAGGCTTCCGAGTAGGGGACTGTGCGCGGGAGGCCGCGGCCCCCCGCCCCGCGACCGCCAGACGCCCTCCGGGGGCCCCGAACACGGGCCCCCGGCGGCCACTGGACAGGAGGAGCCGTATGATCTACCCCTTCAACGCCCACGAGGCCTTGAAGATAGCCATCTCGATAGAGGAAAACGGGCTGAAGTTCTACGTGGACGCCGCCAAGCGCTTCGCGCCCTCCCCTGCGTCCGTCGTCTTCGACCGCCTCGCCCACGAGGAGGAGGGACACAAGGCCCACTTCCAGGCGATGCTGGACGCCCTCCCGAAGGACGACGCCCCCACCGCGTTCGACCCGGACAACGAGATGGACCAGTACCTGAAGATGATGGCCGGCCTGCACATCTTCCAGCAGGACCCCGATAAGGTCGACAAGCTGCTCGCGGGCATCAAGGGCGAGAAGGAGGCCATCGAGCTAGCCATTGCCTTCGAGAAGGACTCCGTCATGTTCTTCGTGCAGCTGAAGGAGGCCTCCGCCGAGATGAGCGACAAGATTTCCGTGGACCGCCTCATTGCCGAGGAGGCGCGCCACCTGCGGATCCTCGCGAGGGAGTACAACAAGCTCTTCGGCTCCGACAAGTAGCCGCAGGGGCCGGAGCCGCCCTGCCGCCAGGCGGCCCCCGTATCCAGGCATTTCCCCGCCCCGTGGCCCTTCCAGGACCACGGGGCGCTTTTTTGCGACAGTCTTTGATGCGGCCTGCGACTGGCAACCCGTAAAGTTACCACTGATAAAATAACGCCTTAAGCCCCAAGGCGACCCTTCCGGGAAGGCACGGAACCCTGAGACCAGCAGAGCCCGAAGGCCGCCGAACGCCCAGGAGGCCGCCGAAGGGCCAGGAGGCCGCCGAAGGGCCAGGAGGCCGCCGAAGGGCCAGGAGGCCGCCGAACGCCCCGGAGGGCCAGGAGGCTCCTGTACGCCCACGAGGGCCAGGAGGCCGCCGAACTCCTGGAGGGCCAGGAGGCCCCTAAACGCCCCGGAGGACCCGGAGGCCCCCGAACGCCCAGGAGGGCCCGGAGACCACTGAAGAGCCGGAAGGGCCTGGAGGCCTGACTTGTAATGCCCAGATTGACCCAGAGGCACCGCAGTCCGGGATCCGGGTTGCACCGCCCGGACTTCCGGGCCGCCACCTTCCGTGATATCATCCTCTGAATGCTCCGTCCACCATGCCTGGACGGAGTTCTGTTTTTTTCGCTGCCGGTTGACCATGCTGGCCTCCCGAGTTTTCCCGGCCCCAAGCTTCACACCCGTAGCCGCATGGCCTATAATGGCCCCTGCGAGCCCGAATCCGCAGTTTTCTAACGGTTTTGGGCCCCCACAGACTTGCGACCGCCCCGGGGCATCCGGCTCCGGGATTCCGGACCGCCCCGTCCGCGGCCAGCGGCTGACCCATGCCACCTGGCCGGCCTCCGTGAAAACGGACGCCCGCTAGCGGCGCCGCGCCCCCGGCGGCCCCCGAACCCTGCCAGACAGAGCCAGGAAGGACCAAACCCCAACATGGAACCGATTAAGATCTGCGACAATGTTTTCTGGGTGGGTGCCGTGGACTATGACATCCGCGACTTCCACGGCTACCTGACACCCAGAGGGAGCACCTACAACGCCTACCTCGTGGTGGACGAGAAGATCACCCTAATAGACACCGTGCGCCACGGCTTCGAGGACGAGCTCCTGTCCAGGATCTCCAAGGTGGTCGACCCCCAGAAGGTCGACCAGGTGATCTCCAACCACGCCGAGATGGACCACTCCGGGGCGCTCCCGGGAATCATGAGGGCCATAGGCGCCCAGAAGCCCGTCTACTGCTCCGCCATGGGGGTGAAGAACCTCCACGGCCAGTTCCACGGGGAGAACCTGAACCTCATCGACGTGGCCAAGGAGCACCCCTCCTCCGGGAAGCTCTCCTTCCAGTTCCTGGACACCAAGATGATCCACTGGCCGGACAGCATGTTCAGCTTCGTGCCGGAGCTGGGGGTGCTCTTCTCCCAGGACGGCTTCGGCCTCCACTACGCATCCACCGACCGCTTCGACGACCAGGTCAACCCGGCTCTCCTGCGGAGCCTGGCCGTGAACTACTTCGCGAACATCCTGACCCCCTACACGGCCCAGATAGGAAAGATCCTCGAGACCGTGAAAAGCTCGGGGCTCCTGGACAAGATCAAGATCATCTGCCCCGACCACGGGGTGGTGTGGCGCAAGGACCCCGCCTCGATAGTCTCCCTCTACGCCCGCCTGGTTGGCCAGAAGCCCAGCCGGAAGGCGGTCGTGACCTTCGACACCATGTGGCACTCCACCGAGTACATGGCCCGCGAGCTCACGGACGCCCTGGGAGCCCGCGGCATAGAGACCGTCTACCTGAGCCTCAAGAACTCCCACAGGAGCCAGGTCGCCACGGAGTCCTACGAGGCCGCGGCGGTGCTCATCGGCTCCCCCACCATCAACAACCAGATGTTCCCGTCCGTGGCCGACCTGCTGTGCTACCTGAAAAGCCTCAAGATGAAGAACAAGATCGGAGCGGCCTTCGGCTCCCACGGCTGGAGCGGGGAGGGCGCGAAGCTCGTCCAGGCCGAGCTCACCGCCATGGGCTGGAAGATGCCGTCTTCCGAGGTGCGTGTCCAGTGGGTGCCCAAGGAGAAGGACCTCGACCCCCTGAAGGAGCTGGCCAGGACCGTCGCGGACGAGATCGACAAGCTCGAGCTGTCGAAGCCCGACTGATCCCGCCGCCTGCGGCCATACTTCCTGGCCTCTGAGCATCAGCCCCTCCTGTCTGACCGGCACCCGACCGCGAGGCAGGGGGGGTTCTTTCCAGTTGCCCCGCGTTGTCGGCCCAGCGAACACTAACCTTCGGCCACTGATTTTTCCGCGCCCCTGCCGAGCCCGGCGGGACACCCTCCGGACGCCTTCCGGCCACGGCCCTGCTTCTTCCTGACTCCTCGGCCCAGCTTCCGGCCCCCCCTTCCCGGCATCCTGCTGGCTCTTCCGACCGCCTTTCGGCCCCCTTTCCCTGCATCCTGCCGACTCTTCAGACCGGCTTCCGGCCCCTGCCCGACATCTTCCGGTCTCCTCGGCCCTCATTCCGGCCCCTGCCCTGCGCCTGCTGACTCTTCCGACCGCCTTCCGGCCCCTGCCCGGCATCTTCTGATCACCTCGGCCCCGCTTCCGGCCCCTGCCCCGCTTCCGGCCCCTGCCCCACATCCTGCTGACTCTTTCAACCAGCTTCCGGCTCCTCCCCGGTACCATCCGGTCACCTCGGCCCTGCTTCCGGCCCCTGCCCCACATCCTGCTGACTCTTCCGACCGGCTTCCGGCCCCTCCCCTGCTTTCCGGCCTCTTCCGGAACCTGACCGATGTCTTTGCGGCCCCTGCGGCCCCCTCCCGGTCTTCCCCGCTCCCTCCAGCTCCTGCCGCCTGCCGCGTCAGGAAGCCTCGCAGGTGGGACGCCGCTCCGCAGATGGCGGCGGCAGCAGCAGCCGGCCCCGCAGCCGTTCCGGGGGCACCGCCGAAAATTTCAGCTGCTCACTAAATGGACGGGAATCTAGCGATAAATCATTCACTTCTGCACGAATCCCCTTGCAACCTGCCCCCGCCGTGGGGGATAATGAACTTACACTCGGTCGGTCGCGCTGATGGAGGGGGACGTCTGCATGTCCCCCTGCCGTGTGCAAGTTGCGCCGTGTGAACCTTTTTTGAAAAGCCTCCGCCGGGGGACTCCCTTCCCGAGTCGCCCGGACCCCTGCGGAGGCGGGAGGCACCGTGGCTGTCAGAGCCGCAAAGACCAACGCCGTAAGGCTTTTGGAGGGGTACGGCTACCCCTTCGAGCTTCTGGAAGCCGACGTGGACGAGAAGGATCTCTCGGCAGAAAGGGCCGCGTCCGACCTCGGCCTGCCGGAGGACCGCATCTACAAGACCCTCGTGGCCAGAGGCGACAGGACCGGCCACGTGAAGGCAATGCTCCCCGCCGGACGCACCCTGGACCTCAAGGCCCTGGCTGACATATCCGACAACAAGAAGGCCTCCATGATCCCCATGAAGGATCTCCTGGCCGTGACCGGTTACGTGAGGGGAGGCTGCTCGCCGCTGGGCGGGAAGCTCCGCTCCGCCCTGTACATCCTGGACGAGGCCCTGATCCAGCCCTACATAGTCTTCAACGCCGGGAAACGCGGCCTGTTCGTGAAAATGAAGCCGGACGACTTCATACTCGCGTCCGGCGCAGTGCCGTGCATGATCTCGCACTCCGCGGATTACAAGATCCTCTGATTATTTTCCGTACTTCGAGATCACTGGCCGCGTTCCGTTCTGACCGCTTCGTGCCGACGGCTTCCGTCCTGACCGCGTTCCGTCCTGACCGCCTTCCGGAGATATTTTCACATACGCTATCCGGGAAATATTGGTATCTGTTCACAGACGAAAGCGGGGGAACCTACAGCAGGACCAAGATCTTCATCATTCCTGGTGCAGGACGGCTTTCCTCCGGGGCCTGGACGGCCTTCCTCCGGGATCTGGACGGC